>CBEUCN010000007.1:0-33094 GCA_965541635.1 uncultured bacterium | reverse complement strand
CCTGCATCCTTGGCGCTCAAAATTTTCCTCTCGTCTATAGACTTAACTATTTCATAAATTGTATCAGCAGTACCATAAGTTTGGTCAATTGCTCTTACAATCTCCATCTCAGAAGCCAATACCGGCTCGATCATTAATCCTGTCTCACGATGAAGTTCATCAATTATTCTTATATCAGTAGGATCTGCCATAGCCACAGTAAGATTGTTACCTTCCCTAAACAGAGGAAGTACTTTAAATTTCCTCACTACCGATTCGGGAATAAGATTAGCAACTTCGGGTTCTACAATGACATTGGAAAGGTCTACTGCTTTAACACCCAGTTCAATACTTAATAGAAGAGGCATATGTTCCTTAGAAATAAATCCACTATCAATTAGGACATCTTTCAGAGACTTACCTGTTTCCTCGGCCTCTTTTTTGGCTGACTCTAACTGTTCAGGAGTTAAAATTCCCTTCTCTACTAAAATCTCTTCTAATTCTACCTTCTTTTGGTGAATAGAAGCAGTATCTTCTGTTTCTTTTCTTCCCATCATTTCTTCTTCATTCATTTTAATTCCCTTATTTTATTTTTAATTATACCCTCACATCTGCTAAAAATCAAAATTAAAAATTTGTTATTTATACGATAGAAAATATAGGGGTCATTTTTAAACACCTTTTTAAAATATCGACTAGCAGAAATTTTATCGCCCAGGCGGTTAAATACAACCCCTTTAAAGAAATATACCTGTAGATAATTGCCAGCTATATTTTCAACTTCAGTATAATGATTAAGTGCCTGATAAAGATCTTCTTCTTTACCTCTTTCCAGATAAAGATTAGCAATCAGATAATGGGCTAAAGGATTAAAATAGTTATAGGCTATTGACTTTTTATAAAATTTTTCTGCCTGGATAAAATTTATATTCTGAGAATTATAAACAGCAAAATTTAAATAAACATCGGCTAGCAGAAGTCTTACTGCAATTATTGATAATATTAGATTTAGGGATATAAAACATATAATTATGCTGTTAATAAAAATAGTTTTTATATTTACAGAAACTACTTTAAGTGAAGAGGACATTTTCACTAATCCTATGGAGGCTACCAATATATAACATACAAAAGGAAGAAAAGACGCGAATGGTTCAGAAAACAAATTCTGAAAAAGAAAAACAGATATCAATATGCCATATATCTTAGTATCGGCAGTCACAAATAATCTTGTGATAATATAAAAATTGGCTATTAAAAATAACATAAAATATATAAGTCCTCCTTCAAACAATAAATGAATAAAAAAATTTTCAGGATGGAGAAACTCTATCTGATGGGTTTTTAATACAAGAAATATTTCTGGCCTTCGAAAGTAAGGAAAAATAAATTGAAAACCACCTAAACCCCAACCATGAATGGGATGCTGCTTAATCGCCTGGATACTGTCTCTCCAGATATACAGCCTGTAAAATAGAGAATTACTGCGATAAGATACTATCTCTACAAATATTCCCAGGAAAAGTATTATAAATATATATATCCAGTAATACCGGAATCTGGGAAGGGTAGAATACAACAATAGAAATATACCAAAAATAAAAGCCATTATTCCACTTCCACTTTTAGTTCCCAACAATGCAAATATAGAAAGTAGACACAAACCAATGTAGAATCTACTTTTATATTTTTTATAATAAAAGAAGGAAAGAAAGAAAATAAGATTAGTAAAAAGAGCAAAGTCATTGGGATTGAAAAAAAAAGAATAAATCCTTCCCTGTTTAAGGTAGTCATTGCCAGGATGTAGTTTATCCCATCCCAGAAACTGAATGCCTCCATATATAAATACCGGGATAGAAATATAAATTAGAACTTTTTCCAGTTTTATTATCTGTAATAGATCAAAATTAATTAATGTATATATAAACATCAAAAACAGAAAGTTGAGGATTAACTTTTCAAAACAGGTGTATCGGAATCGATTGTAAAAATACAAGGGGAAAGCAGACATAAAAAAAACAACAAAAAGTAAAAATGAAACAGAGAAAACAGATTCTGGGAACCCAGATTTGAAATTATTATGAATACAAACCAGAAAGATCCATGGTAAAATTAGCTCCAGAAAGAAAATTTTGATTCTAACAGAATTATATGTAAATGGACAAAAAGAAAGAAACAAAAGGACTATTAATAGATAGGTGATATTAATATTAAATTTATTCATAGATTCTCATTTATATTTTACTATTTTGGAATTAAAATTGACAGAGTGAAAGTTAAAGATTAATATATTGGCAATGGCACTAAGAGTAGGAATTGGATTGGCATCTGAAGATAATCCGTTTTTTTCAGGGAAATTCTCAGCAGTTAAGGCATTAAATTCTTTAGGGGTTGATGTACCAGAATTTGGAATTGCATTTTCCTATCATGAATATCCTCCCTATCAGGTTTATGATGGGATCAAATCTTCCATAGGGGAAAAAAACTTAGTGGTAGTTAATTCTCAGGCAAACATTCTAGATACTACCATTAAAAAAAGAGGTGTAAATTTAGCACTATTTGCCGGACATTCTTTTCATTATGCTATAACTCTAGTAAATAATGTAAAAAACAATCCCTATTTGGGAGGCCACCATTTAGCATGGGGACTATTGAATGTATTGGGAGAAAAAACTAAAGGAAAGGAATCATTAAAAAAGGCAGCAATAATATTTGTGAGTGATAGCTTTATAGAGAAAACCGAATTTCTTAAAGGTATACAAGAAGTGCTGGGATTAAAATTTCCTATTGTAGGGGGAACAATTTCCACATATTCTCCTTTCAAAGCCGGGAATGTCACATTTAACCGAGAAGGAACAAACGATTCTGCAGTAGGGATACTTCTGGGAGGAGAAAATCTTATAGTAGGAATAGGGGGAGCACATGGCTGGATTCCTCTGGGGTTACCTACGAAAATAAAAAAGATAGATAGAAATAGAATCCAGGACCTTCAAGATATAACTCCTTTAAAGTATTATTCTAAATATATCGGAAGTAATTTAAGCATGATAAGTGAAGAAAGCAAAACAATTTCTACAATTTATCCCTTAGGAATTGAACTGAAAGATGAAGAAAACAATTACATAATTCGGTTCCCTAGAAATTTTGAAGCGGGAGGAGCTACAGTTATTGACTGCATTGAATCAGAAGGAGAAAATATAAGACTGATGATGGGAAATAGAGAAGAATTACTTCAAGCCACTCAACAGGCGTTATTCAAGGCACTCCAACCATTTGAGGAAGAAAATACTTTACCAATATTTCTCCTTTTAATTTCTGCAATAGAAAGAAGAGAATTACTGGGAACAAATGCCATTCAGGAATTAAATATGATAAAAAGAAAAGTATCGGAACATACCAAAATATTTGGAATTTACACCCATGGGCAAATTGGTCCCCTGGGAGGAATTCAGGATTTAAAGCCTATGCATTATCAAAACGGTGCTATAATAATTCTGGCAGTTGGGTTAAGAAAAATATAATTATGTACATAAATGTAGGTTTACTTTTACTGGTAATATTTGCTTTTCTGGTGGCGGCACTGTTTTTCTTCATCTACCTTTTGGGTTATGAGAAACTTACCAAAAAGAAACTTCTTTCCGAACTAGAATACATGCGCAGGATTTATAATGAAGTAGAAAATCAATCTCGGCTATTAGCCGAGACCAATCTCAAATTTCAAAAAATCCAGAAAGAACTGGATAAAAAGTTAAAGGCTTTAAATACTCTCTATAAAATTACACAAAATGTAAGCAAAACATTTGAAACTGAAAAAATTCTAGATAGTATTGACCTTGACGATGTAGAAGAACTGGGATTTGAAAAATTACTATTTTTTATATTTGACGATGAAAAGAAAGAGATAGTTACAAAGAAAATGCTGGGATATAAGAATAGAGAACCTCAAATCCCCAGAAATATTGTAGAAACTCTCGCGACTTTAAAAAGTCCTATATATATAGGAAGCAAAGTCCACATTCCTGAAGGATTGCAACCATTAGCTCAGGAACTGGAATTAACCTCTATGATTATTGTTCCCTTAACTATAAGAGAGAAATCCATAGGTGTTATGATTGCTGGAAATACCAAAACATATAAGAAACCATCAGAATCAGATATAGAAATCCTTTCCTTATTGGCAAATCAATTGGTCCAAAGCATGGAAAATGCAAAGTTATATGAACAATTGTGGAAAGCCTATCAGGAACTAGAAGAACGAGTAAAAGAGAGAACCCGAGAACTAGAAGAAGCAAACAAAGCTCTTCAAAAGTTAAATCAAATGAAAACAGAATTTGTATCAGCAGTGGCTCATGAACTGCGTACCCCTCTAACTTCAATAAAGGGCTATGCCAGTATTCTTTCCAGTGGGAGATTAGGAGAAATCAGAAAAGAACAAAAAGAAAGATTAGAAAGAATAAATAAACACTCTCATGAACTTGTAAATCTGATAAATGACCTTCTGGACATTGCCCGAATTGAAGCAGGAAAAACTATAATGAAAATTGAGGAGATAAACCTCAATGAAGTATTAAAAGATGTGGAGGAAATAATTTCTCCTCAAGCAGAAGAAAAAAAACTGCGATTTGTAATAGACAATAGGGATAGAATAGAAAAAATATATGCCGATAAGATTCATCTGGAACGGGTTTTAGTAAATTTGTTAGGAAATGCACTCAAATTTACTCCCGAAAATGGAGAAATAGGAATTAGAGTAAAAAAAGAAGAAGAAAATGCAGTTTTATTTGAAATTTATGATACTGGAATTGGAATATCGGAAAAAGATCTGGATAAAATTTTTGACGAATTCTATCGGGCAGATAACCCTATAAATAGAGAAAGAAAAGGAACCGGATTGGGTCTTTCTTTGGTAAAAAGAATAATAGATGCCCATGGTGGAAAAATATGGGCAAAAAGTAAACCAGGAAAAGGAAGTCAATTTTTCTTCACATTGCCACTGAGAAAGGAAAATAGCCATGGCTAAAAGGATTTTAGTGGTGGATGATGAGCCTGATATCCGTGATATTTTAAGGATTTTACTGGAAGGAGAAGGATTTGAGGTGGAAGAGGCAGAAAATGGCAGAGAGGCTCTGGAAAAAATTCAAAAGAGGCCTCCTGACCTTGTAATCACTGATTATGTAATGCCTGAAATGGACGGAGAAGAATTATGTAGAAAAATAAAGAAAGATCTTCTTGTAAGACATATTCCCGTAATAATGCTTACAGGTAAAAAAGAAGATGTGACCGATAAAATAAAAGGTATAGATGCCGGTGCTGATGACTATGTAGTTAAAACTGCTGACGAAAAAGAACTTCTGGCTCGTATAAAAATGGTTTTAAGGAGAACAGAAATGGACCTCGATGCCAATCCCCTCACCCGACTGCCTGGAAATGTATCAATTTTAAATGAAATTGAATCCCGAATTAAAAAGGGAGATAAATTTGCCGTCTGTTATATCGATCTTGATAAATTTAAAAGTTATAATGACCGTTATGGATTTGAAATGGGAGACAGAATTATTCAGGAAACTGCTAGAATTTTAATTCAATCAGTGGAAGAAGCAGGAGATAAAACAGATTTTATAGGCCATGTCGGGGGAGATGATTTTGTAATTATTACTACACCAGATAAAGTAGAAAGATTGTGCAATACCATAATTGCAAAGTTTGACCTTAGAATGCCTAAGTTCTACTCTGAAGAAGATAGAAAGCAAGGTTACATAATAGCAAAGGATAGAAAGGGACGAGAAGTCCAGATTCCCCTACTTACCATTTCCATTGCAGTAGTTACTAATCAAAAAATCCCCTTCCAACATGTTGCTGAAGTATCTCAACGAGGCGCAGAAATAAAAGAATATGTAAAATCTCTTCCAGGAAGTAATTTCGCTATTGATAGGAGGGGGTAGGTTAGTTTGTTAGTTTGTTAGTTTGTTAGTTTGTTAGTTTGTTAGTTTGTTAGTTTGTTAGACTGGTAGTTAGTATGCCGGGAGGGGGATTTGCCCACCAGACTATACGGCGGGTCTGCCTCTGGCGGAAACCCCTGTAAAGAAATTAAAATTACTGCCGGGAGGGGGATTTGAACCCCCACGGGATTACTCCCACATGGCCCTCAACCATGCGCGTCTGCCAATTCCGCCATCCCGGCTTTTCTAACTTATAGTAAATGGTGAAATAGCTTTTTAAACTTAAAATACGATGTTATAAATTATAAAGAAGAACCATAAAAAGTCAAACCAAACTTACTTCAGGGTTTATTTTCAATCTCTTTGGCAGCAGCAATATCTACTATGAGAGTAAAATCTGGATGAGACAAAAGGAAAGAAGCAGGTATATCGGAACTTTCGCCAGCAAACATTTTCTGAATTGCTCTGGATTTACTTTCGCCACTGGCTAAGAGAATTATAGTTCTGGTAGAAAGAATCGTTTCTATACCCACAGTAATAGCCTGATCAGGGATATTCTCTTTGCCACCGAAATACACACTATTCTGTTCTTTAGTTGCCGAAGATAATTCTACCACACGTGTCCTACTATGTTTTTCTGTTCCCGGCTCGTTGAAAGCAATATGCCCGTTTCTCCCAATACCCAGAAGAGCAATATCAATACCTCCCAGTTTCTGAATAAGTTCTTCTCTTTCCTGACATTGTTGAACAGGATCTTTACTGCCATCAAAAAGGAAAACATTCTCTTCTGGTACACCCAAAGCCTGAAGGACCTGTGTGAGTTGATAATTGTAACTCTGCGGTTGTGATGGGCTTAAACCTACATATTCATCCAAATTCATAAATATTACTCTCCTCCAGTCCACCCTATCTTTATACTCTTTTATTAAAATTTCATAAAAACCTCCAGGGTTAAGATATGTACCTCCCGTGGGTATAAGCACTACTGCTTTATCTTTTTCATTCAATACTCCTTGTAATCGGGATACAAAAATTTCCACTCCTCTTCTACTTAAATCTTTATAGTCTTCACAGATTATTAAATTTAAATTTTCCTTTACTCTGCGATGAGAAATAGAAGGAGAAAATACACAAAGATTAGAGAGGTAAAAAATTAAAAAACAATAAACGCCCCGCATTAAAAACTAAAAGCCTATACTTCTAATACCCGATAATGCTGGACTCAATGGAGAATATCCTGATTTACTTCTTGGCTTCCCCATCAGAAAATGTTCTGAAGCATTTAATAATGCCATCAAAACACCTAAATCTTCTGGGAGATAATAATCTCCAGTACACTCTCGACTTAGAGAAAGGAGTGTTTCTTTCACATTATAAGAAGAAATTCCTTCACTTAATAATAAGGCTACAGCCGCAGTTACTCGAGGAGCAGCAAAAGAAGTCCCTCTATATCCCTTATAGTTCCCATCAGCATTGAGCGTAACCCCTGATCCATAATTAGAATAATAAGCGTTTGTGCCTACACCAATTACATTATCAAATTCCTCACTATAGCGTGCAGGATAAGTAGCCCCATATCTCCCCTCATTTCCTGCTGCTGCTACAACAATTATTCCAGCATCCCTTAAACGTTCAAATTCCTCTCTCAGGGCATTACCACCCCCACTATTTATTCCATTACTCATATTTATTACATTAACATGATAGTAATTTCTTGCATCTTCTAACGCCTGAATTAAACCATATGCTGAGATTACCACTCCTATTGCTCTATAATTATGCTGTCTATCTAAACTAAGATTCCTATAGTCACGATAAATAACCCCATCTATTATAACATCTCCATTTTTAGTATAAATAGGCTTACTTCCAGTTCTAATCCTGTAATCTGCAAGATTTATTTTGACAATTTGGTAATCTTTACCTTCGACTTCCCCAGCCTGACTCATAGAATCTCGAATAGTACCCACAACTAACTCCCCGTGGGACTTACTATTATCTAATCCATTAGGGTCTCCAAAAACATCTATCACACCAATCCTCATAGGTCTCCCAATAGGCTTATTTCTAGAAGGTTGAGGTGTAGAGGGGATGGTAGAGTAATCTCCAGGAGAAGGCTGGTGAGAAAATTCTCTTCTTATAGATCGTGGGAGAGAAAAATTCGCCGGATTCTGCTTTACTATTTTTAAAACTTCTCTAATTATATCATCCAAAACTGGTTCTATTAGAGATCGAATTTCTGGGGGGGTTATTACTAATATTAAACGAAATAAACGGATAAATTCTTCCAACTCTTTATAGTAATAATCGTCAAAGGAATTTGCAATATTAACTTGAGAAAATAAAATTTGAAATCCGAAGAAAAATAAAAACACTAAAAATAACTTTTTCATCGCTCCCTCCTTTCTCTATAAAATTTATACCATATTTTCCTATATTCGTCAAACTTAGCACTTCTTATAAAAAATTTTTTTAACTGAGACTGAACTTAAATGGAAAAATTGCAACCATTTCTATATTTTTTATTCCCCCCAAAAATGAAATAGTAAAATTCCCTTCTGGGAACGGTGCTAATGTATACAAATAGTTTCGGAGTATACGTAAAACAGACTCCTCAGGTTTTTTTATTTTTAACCTCTCTAAAACAGTAATAAATTTACTCATCCTGTAATGATGACTGCTCCACTGAGGTTGGCCAACATAATTTTCAAACTCACCATTCAGAAAACTACTTAAATACACCCCTCCCAAATCTAACTGAAATCCATTCCACTGGTTCTCGATTCTGAATTGTTTAGGTGTCTTATTATTACTTAAATCTTCTTGATAAACCCATCTGAAACCCGCATTATCTAAACTTTCAATCCAGGAACGGACAAGCATATGGCCTAATATATCATGATTGCGGGACGTTAAATAAAAAGAGACATTCCAGTTTTCTTCCTTCCAATCCCGAGGTAAAGAAGCCTTGGGAGAGACTCCGTCTTCAGAGATAATAAATGAATAACTGCCATCAGACTTCCGGACAGCAAAAATTTTTTTATTATACCCATACTTCTTACTTGGCTCCCAGAATGTAATACCAGAAGTATCTGTTACATTACCTGTGAGTGATATTACTTTATTTTCTCCCAATATCCTAAATATTGGAAACAAGTTCCCCTGAAGATAATCCTTAATTTTATCCATTATAGTAATCACCTCATCAAGAACATTAACATAAAATTCATTTCTGTTATTAGAATATGCTTTTGCTAAAATAGCAGAAAGTGACCTTAGCCCATTCTCCAGATCTTCAACGGCTGCATCAATTAATTCCTGCGTCTCTGGTTCCGCTATTTCTGTATATTGTGCCAGGATTAAACTCTCCGCAAGCATATTTAAAACCTGAAGATATCTTATTACATAACCAACATTATTTATTTTCTGTCTTCTCCCCATCCAAGGTCCAGAAGCAGCACCCAAACTACGGGGTAAATCTCTTTCTAAATCGATATCCTCCACCATTTCTAAAGCTTCACGAGGGGAAGGCAATGCATATAGAAGGTATTCCACTGCCTGAGTTAGAAAAATGTCACTTTTAAATTCCTCTGGAAAATTTTCTGGGGAGACATATTTTACATAATCATTTATTGCTATTAATTTCCGAAAATAATTACACACTCTAGTTAATCCATACCTGTTTGCTATCAGTGTAAGTCTATTCCAATCTCTTGAAGTTAACTTTTCAAAACTTTCAAACAGCAAGGGTGAATTTTGACTTATATCCAGAAGTGTTTGTTTTACCTCTTCCTGAGTATGAGTTTCCAGAAATAAACCCTCTAAAAGCTCCCCATTTTTAAAAAGTTTAAATGGGTCTTCATCACGAAAAAGTACTCTCAACCGCCCTTCTCCATAGGGATCGATTACATCTGAATCTTCTTCTCTTCCTGCAAGGTCAACATAAAACTCAATTATCCCATCACAATCTACAAGAAAAATCCCTTCCCTTTGAACATCAGGATAGATTCTGTATCCTCTGAAAATTGTCGGAAATATATATTTCCTACCTTGATATTCTACTATTCCATCATTTCCAATCTCAGGATAATTACTTAAGTTTAACTTCTCGCAAATTCTCTGCTGTAATATACCGAAATCAATATATTCACCAAAAGTTTTAATTCTGCGAGCCTGAAGGTTACAGGGAAATAGGAAAAGAATTATAATTATAAATAAACTCAACTTCTTTTTACATTGAATATTCCTTCTCATCTATCCCCTGCTCCAATTTATTTATATCACAGATTCCTAAAAAACTTTATTAGATTTACCTTCTGTGCTGTCTTATCAGCTCTGCAAAGGCATAAATTGCCTTATATATTTCCTCTACAGTGGCGGTGGCAAAACATAATCTCACTGCATTATTAGTGCTGCCGTCAATACTAAAAGCGACTCCTGGAACATAAGCAAATCTTACAACTTCTCCATTTATATTCACACCTTTAACCGCTTTATTCTGTAAAAGTGCCTTTAAGTCCAAGCCCCATTCTTGGGGAATTTCCACCCAGACAAAAAGACCACCCTGAGGAGGAGTCCAGGTTACTCCCTTAGGCATATATCTTTCTAAAGCATCGTTCATGGCTTTTGCTTTTTCAGCATACTCCCTGCGCAAAACCTGAATATGTTCTTTTAGCATCCCCGAACTTATAAATTCAGCAGAAATGAGCTGGGATAATGCTGGAACCTCCACTTCTAATTCTTCCATCAATTGTGCAAATTCATCCATATATTGATTGTCTCCCACAATATAACCAACACGAGAGCCTGGAGAGAATACTTTGGAATTGGTGGCCAGATATATTACCCCTTCGGGATACATACTGAGAAAAGAAGGAGCAATAATTAATTCCTCACCTGGATTCAATCCTGTATAGTTAAGCTCTCCATAGGGGTCGTCTTCTATTATTAAAACATCATATCCCTGGTTTCGGAAACTTTTCACCACATCTATTAAGTTTCTTCTTTCCTGCTCAGTCCATAAATATCCTGCAGGATTTCCAAAAGTAGGGGTGAGATAAATTACAGGAGCTGGCACTCCATTCTGCATTGCCTGAGTAAGATATTGAGATAGATTATTCAACCCCTGGGGTGTTCTCAAATCCATATGAAGAATGTTTTCTTTTCCTATATGAGGCACAGCAGCAGTAAGCATCCCCAGATAAGTGGGGGATTCAGTTATTATCTTTCTTCCTCCCCGCTCTGCAAATCTTCCTATTAAGTCCAGTGCCTGCTGGCTACCGTTAGTAATTAGTACATTATCTGCTGTTAATTTTATCCCTTCGCGTTCAGAGATATACTTCGCCATTGCTACTCTTAATTCTGGAAGTCCTTTATGAGAAGAATAATTAAGCACCTCCATCCATTCTTCAGGAGTAAGACTATTTACTATCTTTAAAACTTTATCCAGAGGAAAAAGTTGTGGGTCAGGAACTCCACCAGCAAGATAAAGCAATCCTTCAATGGAAGCATATTTTAATATTTCTCTTATCTCGGAAGGCATAAGCCTTTCTCCTCGAGAGGATAATAAATTTTGTAATTCTTCAGAAGAAATTTGAGTCTCATCATTTTCAAAATTTACTTCTTCGCCATCTACATAAGAAGAAAGAGCCTTTATGAGCATTCCCTGTAAGAGAGAATTTGTACATAAAGTTAGAGCTCCCTTAGCGATTTCTATTTTTTCCATTAATTTTGAAGATGCTTCCAGATAAACTAAAGGAATAAACTTACCCAGAGAGGAAAGAACAGGAATTTCAGAAAATGCTCCCAGAAATAATACTCTACCTTCTTTATCACTTAACTTCAATTCTGAACCATCACTCTGGCCATTTAAACTTCTCTCTATAATTAAGAAATTAAGTTTGCTAGCCATAGCCAGTAAAATTTCTTTAGCCTCTGGAGAAAGTTGTTTGGAATTGGAAATATATACCAGTTTAACCCTCCCCTCATTATTATTAGGCAAAAAACCAGAGGAAGGCAATTGTTTAAGTTCTGCACCATAATATTCTGCCAGCACTTGAAGGATACTCAAATCCTGTGGTGATTGATAATAAACAACATCTCCGGGATTTATAAATACTTCTCCTAAAAGAACCATAACTTCTGAAAAATTATGGAATATACCCAGATTATTCAGATCAGATTTTATTCCCATCCCTGCCAGAATTTTGGCTAACTGCGTACGAAGCTCTTTACTTCCCAAAGTAAGCCCATACTGAAGACTTGCCTGTCCTGCCTCAGGATCGGAGAGTACCTTACCTAATGCATCGCGAGCAGTAGTAATTAAATCTCCCTGGGGAATCTGGGCCCTGCGGAATACAGACGATTGCAGTAATATATTTTGGAAACAATAAGAGATAAGTATTGAAAATAAACCCAACCAGTAAATTTTCTGCCTTAACTGTTTCATCCTCCCCTCCTTTCTTTCTATCTTAATTATATCATATTATACCATGCCAGTTTAAAAAAGTTGCAAAAAATTAAATCAAAGGAGAAATATATCTTGAAAAAAATATCAACTTATAGAAGAAATAACCTGCTTGAAGGCATGAGGTAAACTTTCCAGAATATCCCCTGCGACCATAGAAATTTGAGTTTTATGCTCGGCTGCAATATCACCGGCTAAACCATGAATGTAAACTCCCAGAACCGCTGCTAAATGATCGTCCAGCCCCTGAGCACAAAGTCCAGCAATTACTCCTGTTAATATATCTCCGCTACCAGCAGTTGCCATTCCAGGATTACCAGTTGTGTTAACATAACATCTTCCATCAGGAGAAGCCACAATTGTATTATATCCTTTCAAAATCAATGTGAGGTTAAATTTATATGCAAAATCTTTTGCCAATTTTTCTCTCTTTTCCTTAATTTCAGAAACAGAAAGTTTTAAAAGACGGGCAAATTCACCAGGGTGAGGAGTAACTATCAGTGAGTTTGTCCTCCGCTTCTTAAGAGACTCCACACAATTCTGAAATGCATTTATGCCATCGGCATCTAGAAGAATTGGTCTATTTATCTCTGCAACTATCTTATGGACTAATTTTCTGGTAGAGTAATTCTGAGAAATTCCAGGTCCGATTACCATATAGTCCATATTCTCACTAATTTGTTTTATTTTATTAAAAGCCCGGATAGATAAAGTAAGTTCTTTGGTCTCAGGTAAAGGAATAGTAATCACCTCAGTAAGTTTTACTTCCATAATAGAATTTAAACTATAAGGAATGCCCAAGTATACAAGTCCTGCTCCTGCCCGTAGTGTTGAATATCCACAAAGATAAGCAGCTCCAGTCATTCCCTGAGAGCCGGCGAGAATAAAAACTTTACCGTAATCTCCTTTATGAGTATGTAATTGACGGGGATATATTTTTTTTATGGCTGTTATTACTTCTGGAGTCATTGAATTAGAAGCGCATTAGCCACTGCATACTTTTCACTATGGGAAACACTCAACACTATCTGAAAATCGAATTTATATTCGGAATTAAAAATAACTGTGGGAGAACCATTCTCCTGATTATGGATGGACATTTCTTTCCATTTTGGTTTGATATTTTCATTATAACTATTCAATGCCTTGTAAACTGCCTCTTTGGCCGCAATTCTTCCTGCTAACGACTGATAGAATCCTTTCTTTTTCTCTTCCAGAAATCTTATTTCTTCATCTTTAAGAATTTTAGTTAGAAATTTTTTCCCAAATCGGACATAAATATTCTTAACTTTCTCTACCTCTACAATGTCTATACCGGTGGATAAAATTTTCATCTTATAAGCTCCAGCATTTCTCTTACAGCCTGTTCCAGACCTACAAAAATTGCACGAGAAATTATGGAATGACCAATGTTCAGAGTTTGAATACCTTTTATGTTTGCGATTTCAGTAACATTTTTATAATTGAGTCCATGACCAGCATTTACTTCCAGTCCAATTTTTATCCCGAAATCCACCGCCTGTACAATTGCTTCCAGTTCTTTGTGGTAATCACCTTTCTCATAAGCATGGGCATATACTCCGGTATGAATTTCAATATAATCAGCACCAACTTCCTTAGATGCCTCTATCTGTTTCAAGTCAGGATCAACAAATAAACTTACTTCGATATCATGAGAATGGAATTGAGGAATTACTCTTTGAAGCTTTTTCTTATATCTTATAACATCCAGACCTCCTTCAGTTGTAATTTCTTCTCGTCTCTCTGGTACTATAGTAACCTCATCAGGTTTTACTTCCAGAGCAATTTTAATAATTTCATCTGCCAGGGACATTTCTAAATTAAACTTAGTTGTTACTATTTCTCGCAATAATTTGATATCACGGTCATTAACATGACGTCGATCCTCTCTGAGATGAGCAACAATAGAATTACATCCTGCCTTTTCAGCTATAACTGCAGCATGAACAGGGTCAGGTTCCTTTCCTCTTCTTGCCTGTCTTAAAGTTGCAGTATGATCAATATTTACGCCTAATTTCATATTTCTTATCACCTCACTGCTACCACTGGAATCTCAATCTCAACCATTGCTTTATCTCCAACGATAGCATTTTCTACCGGCTTTAAGGGGACATAAAGTATTTGAGTATGAGTAAATTTTCTTACATCTATCTCCTGAGTAGAAATCTCGCTGATCTTATCAAGATCACTTTTCTTCCCTACAATGATAACCTTTTCAGGTTTTACCTTAATATTACCAGTAAGAATCTGATATCTAGGAGGAGGTTCGCCTTTAAGCGCAACTTTTATAGGAACTACTTTAAAATCCAATTGTTTCAAAAGTTCTTTATTATGAAAAATTCTTCCAGAAGAAATGAGTTCATTCTGGACATAAATATAAGTTACCACTGCTAAAATAAATGCTACCAATTTATATATCAGATTTGTTTTAAGTCCGCTGAGGATTTTCATCTTTAGTAATCCGCTGCTCCTCCTCTTTGGTTATAGTTTTGCTACAGAGAGCAACAAGTTTTTCTTTCAGTTCTTCCGCACTAAGATTTTTATACAATTCCCCACGAAGAGCAAGAGAGACACCACCAGTTTCTTCCGAAACAACAACAACCACAGCGTCCGTTTCTTCACTTAAACCCAACGCTGCCCGGTGTCTAGTTCCCAGAGTTTTAGAAACATTAGGATTCTGAGTAAGAGGAAAAAGACATGATGCCGTCTTTACTTTATTGCCTTCAATGATTACTCCACCATCATGAAGAGGAGTATGAGGCATAAATATTGTAACCAGAAGTTCTGAAGTAACAGTACCTTCTATCGGCACTCCCGACTCTACAAAAGGATCAAGATTTACCTCTCTTTGAATTGCAATAAGAGCGCCTATATTTCTCTTGGATAAAGTATAAACTGCCTTTACTAATTCATCCAGTATACGCTCTTCTCCCACCACCAGTCCAAAAGGAGAATACTCTCCAAGTTTTGCCAGCCCTCTTCTAAGTTCAGGTTGGAATATAACCACAAAAGCAATAACTGATATTGCCAATAACTTAGTCAATATCCAACTCATAACCTCAAGATGAAACCATTGCGAAATTAAAAATACCACTATTATAAATAATAAACCTTTAAGAACCTGCTTACCTCTGGTACTTTCTACAAACAACAGTATCTTATAATAGATAAACCATAAAAGTAGAATCTCAATACCAGATTTTAAAAAAGTAAATTGTTTCATCTCACCAGCTTATCCATTACTTTTGCAAGTTGTTTTACCTCTCTTACATCGTGTACTCTTAATATATCGGCACCATTGGTTATTGCCAAGGCACAACTGGCAAGGGTCCCATTTAACCTCTCTTGTGGAGGAAGATTTAATATCATTCCTATAAATGATTTCCGGGAAGTTCCAATAAGAATTGGCCTTCCCAAACTCCTGAACTCCCTAAGCCGTCTTATAATTTCCAAATTATGGTCCAATGCCTTACCAAAACCTATTCCCGGATCAATTATAATTTTATTTTCATCTATCCCGTGTTTCTTCGCCCAGTTTATCCTTTCTTTCAAAAAATGATATATTTCTGAAATCACATCATTATAATGAGGATTCCTCTGCATTGTTCGTGGTCTGCCTTTCATATGCATAAGGATAACGGGAACATTAAATCTTTTAACTACTCTCACCATTTCAGAATCAGCCCGGAGTGCTGAAACATCATTTATAATATCAGCACCAGCCTCAATTGCCTGTCTTGCAACCTCTGCTTTTTGAGTATCGATAGAAATAAGCACCTTCAATCTTTTTCTTATAGCAGTAATTACGGGAATCACTCTGGAAAGTTCCTCATCTACTGCAACCGGCTTTGCTCCTGGACGGGTTGACTCTCCTCCCACATCTATAATATCAGCACCTTCCTTCACCATTTCCTCTGCCCGGGCAACAGCTCTATCTATATGAAGATATTTCCCACCATCACTGAAAGAATCAGGAGTAACATTAAGAATGCCCATAATAAATGTTCTTAAGCCAAAATTTAACCTGTGCCCATTCCAAGAAATTTCTATCCTTTTACGCGTATAATCTTTTATCACTTCTTTTATCTCACAGGCAAGAGTATCCAGTCCCCAAGGCTGAAATCTCAATTTAGAAATCAGTTCCCGATAATGCTTCCAACACCCAATCAATATACATGAGGTTCTCTCCTCTCCACCAGAAATTGCCCTCAAGGATACAGCAACATCACCTCCCAATCCCAACATTTCCTGTTTGAGAACATTAGCACAAACTGCCGGTATATCATCTATTCTTATGATCACAGACTGGGTTTTGGGGGACATTATTTTTATACCTTGAGGATGAACTCCTATCTTGCGAAATTCCTCAACTATATCCTCATTATGTTTGAGATCCAGAATTCTGATTGCTTTCATTTGTTTCTTCCAGCCCTAATAATTTCTTTACTTCCTCACCATCCAGTACTTCTCTCTCCAAAAGAGTATTAGCAAGTAGATATAATTTTTCTCTATTTTCTTCCAGTTTTTGTTTGGCCAGATGGTAACATTGCTCAATTATCAACTTTACCTCTTTATCTATTTGAATTGCTGTTGATTCACTGTAATGTTTTTCAGTAACCAAATCTCTTCCTAAAAAAACTGGACCACTTCGTTTTTGAAATGAAACATGTCCCAAATCATCACTCATTCCAAACTCACACACCATTTTTCTTGCAATTTCTGTTGCTACTTCCAAATCATTTTGAGCACCAGTAGTTCTTTCTCCCAGAGCCAATTCTTCACTTGCTCTTCCTCCCAGAAGAACTGTAAGTTTTGCCATTAGTTCCGAACGGGTCATTATATATCTATCCTGAAGGGGCAACTGCATAGTATAACCCAAAGCACCTATACCTCGAGGTATGATTGAGACCTTATGTAAAGGATCTGCCTTGGGAATTAACAGTGAGAGAAGAGCATGTCCTGCCTCATGGAATGCAATTACCTTACGTTCGTAACTACTCATCACTCGCGAACGTCTCTGAGGTCCAGCCATGACTCGTTCTATAGATTCTTCCATTTCTTCCATGGTTATGGCATCTTTGCCTCGCCGGGCAGCAAGGAGAGCAGCCTCATTACACAGATTGGCAAGATCAGCACCTGAAAATCCAGGAGTCTGACGAGCAATCTTATTAAGATCCACATCAGGAGCAATTCTTTTGTTCCTCACATGAACTTTAAGAATCTCCTCTCTGCCTTTAAGGTCAGGACTATCAATTATAATTTGACGATCAAATCTCCCAGGTCTTAAAAGAGCAGGATCAAGTACATCTGGTCTATTGGTAGCAGCCATCACAATAATTCCTTCCTCAGTATCAAATCCATCCATTTCTACCAAAAGAGCATTGAGTGTCTGTTCCCTCTCATCATGGCCCCCTCCAATCCCTGCAAATCGTTGCCTCCCAACAGCATCAATTTCATCTATAAAGATAATGCAACCTTTACCAGTCGTTCTGGCATACCGTTTAGCCTGATCAAATAAATCCCGTACTCTTGCTGCTCCTACTCCTACAAACATTTCTACAAAATCAGATCCAGAAATTGAAAAAAATGGAACACCAGCTTCTCCACTTACTGCTTTTGCCAGCAGAGTCTTTCCAGTTCCAGGAGGACCAGTAAGGAGAACACCTTTGGGTATTCTTCCTCCCAATCTCTGGAATTTCTTAGGATCTTTTAAAAATTCAATAATTTCTTTGAGTTCCTCCTTGGCTTCATCAACACCGGCAACATCATTAAAGGTGACCTTAGCCTGATCCCCAGAGACCAGTTTTGCTCGCGACTTTCCAAAAGAAAATATTCTCGCTCCTCCCTGAGCACCCCGATAACCTACAAACCAGAAAAATAGAATCAGAAGAATTACTGGCCCCATATAAAATAAAAGATTTACAAAAAATGTCTTTGGTGGTTGAATTTTAAAATCAGAAACATTTGCTCGTAAAAGTTTAATAAGGTCAGGGTCATTATTAGGAATATTTACCCAAAAAACTCTACCGTCATCAAATGTTCCTTTAATTTTGGAATCAATCTTAACCACATTCTTTATACTTCCAGGATTTTCTATGAGTGTTTTATAGAATTGAGAATAACTTAATTCTACAACCTGCGAAAATTGATTTGTACCCGGCTTTATCCAAAATAAGTATATAAGGCCAAACACAATTATCCAAGTAATCACACTTTTTATCCCTCTTTTACTACTCTGTTTTTTCTCCATTGTTCTTCCTCCCGACCACCAGCCATCCTTTTATCTTTTTTATCCAGATGTTACAAGGTAAATTCACTATTGAACCATAAGGTCTAAAAGCTACTAAAGATTCTATTTCTAACCAGTGGTCATATTCAATCCTTTTAAGATCTGTTTTCACTTCCTGTATTGCTCTTCTTATCAATTCAGTCCTTAAATATGGATGCAGTTTATTAAATTTTTCCTCTTTTATCTTAACACAATCCAAATCAAATTTCACATATCTTTTAAATCTCTTTTCCACCTCCTGGGAAATAAACTGATAGGCAAGCTGAATATGCTCCACTGTGGTATATAAAACCTCCTGAATATTGGGATTAAATTCCTGCTTCAAATAAGGAATCAACTCCTGCCTGATTTTATTTCTGATAAACCGAGTATCATAATTGGTAGTATCTATACGGGGTGTAACTTTCAACTGTTTTAGAAAATTTTCTATTTCCTGGCGGGAAATTTCAATTAATGGTCTGATAACAGTTATTCCCTGAATTTCAATTTTCACTGGAATTGCACATAATCCTTTCAACCCTGCACCTCGGATCAAGCGATAAAGGAAGGTCTCTACCTGATCATCCCTATTGTGAGCAACTGCAACTTTAGTGTAACTATATTTATGGGCTGTAGAAAACAAAAATTCATATCTCTGTTCGCGAGCAGTCTCCTCCAGTGATTTCTTCCTACGGGTAGCAATTTCAGGTACATTTCTTTTCTCCCAATAAAATGAAAGATCAAATTCTTCTGCCAGTTTACGAACAAATTCTAAATCATCATCGGCATCTTCCCTTATCCCGTGGTGGAAATGAGCCACTCCTAATGTAAAATTTATATCTCTGCGTAATTCTTGTAGGAGATATAAAAGAGCAACAGAATCAGGTCCTCCGGAAACAGCACAAAGAATTCTATCGTTCTTTGTAATAAGGGAATATTTATGAATTGTATTTTTAAATTTATTCCACAATTTATCTTCTGTTATGGCGGTGGGCGGATTCGAACCGCCGACACTGCGGGTATGAGCCGCATGCTCTATCCAACTGAGCTACACCGCCTTATTGACAAAAAGCTTATAAGCACACCACATATAACTATAAGTAAAATTATACCAAAAGTGGAATTAATTTGAAAGTTTGCTCACCTTCTGGATTTGAATTTCTGGAGGAAGTTGACTGTTTAATCGTGTTGCCAATTCTTCAGGAGCCAGTGGGATGTAAAGTTGCAGGAAAAGTTTCTCACCTTCACTTTCCACTCCTAACTTTAATGCTCGCTCAAATTTAATTTTGGGAATGGGATGGAATCCTTGAGAAAAAATGACTGGAACCTCCGCTCTTCTTACTGCCCTCTGAAACAGACGTAAAAGGTCAAGATGGGATATATACCGCAAGAGCCCTTTTTTAGAAAACTCCAGACAATAAGAATAACTTTTTCTCATATTGCCCTTTCAATCAATTTCTTTAAATCTTCAGGATCCATAGAACCATGGATTGCTTGCTCATAGGAAATATCTCCATTAAGATATAGTTTTGCCAGACACTGATTCATGGTACTCATACCTTCAGATTGTGAAGTCTGAATTACAGAATAAATCTGATGCCCTTTCTTTTCCCTAATCATACTGCGTACAGCATGGTTTGCCAGCATAAGTTCATAAGCCAGAACCCTTCCACTACCTTCCTTACGAGGAAGAAGTTGCTGAGTTAGTACTGCCAATAAAACAAACGAAAGTTGAATCCTTACCTGATCCTGCTTATAAGAAGGAAAAACATCAACGATTCTATTTATACTCTGAACAGCATCAGGTGTATGTAAAGTAGAAAAAACTAAATGTCCGGTTTCAGCGATATTTAATGCCGACTCAATAGTTTCCAGATCCCTCATCTCTCCAATCAAAATTACATCAGGATCTTCCCGCAGAACATGTCTTAAAGCATGATTAAATGAATGAGTATCTGTTCCCACCTCACGCTGGTTTATTATTGACTGTTTGGAAGTATGCACATATTCTATAGGATCTTCTACGGTAATGATATGACCTTTTTTATTCTGATTTATCCATTCCAGCATAGCAGCAATTGAGGTAGACTTACCGCTTCCAGTAGGTCCTGTAACCAGAATTAATCCTTTTTTCTTACGTAGCAATTTCTCAACAATAACATCTTCCGGAAGACCACATTCAGAAATAGTAGGTATTTTTAATGGAAGCATTCTGATAGCAGCGCCAATTTTCCCCCTTTGAAGATAAAGATTTATCCTGTAACGGGCAATTTTTTCTATTTCTATGGCACAATCCAGTTCCCATTCCTGCTCAAATCTTTCAATCTGGTCTGAGGTTAAAAAACTATAACACAGTTTTCTAATCTCATCAGAACTAAAAGAAGAATATTCAGAAATTACAAGATTACCATCTATCCTGAATATGGGAGGATAATCAGCCTTCAAATGTAAATCAGAAGCATTCCTCTCCACCATTTCCAGAAGCAGTTTTTTTATCTTTTCTTCCATTACCGGTCTCTGACCTATTGAACTTGTAGTCATATCACACCTCCATTTTTTAATGCCATTAAAAACCCTGCCCAGTTTTTTCCCTTATCCACTCCACATTCAATATGCTCCCAGGGAAAAATAATTTCCTTTTCCCATCGAGGTTGAATAAAAATTGTATAATCTACACCCATATTTTCGAAGGCATTATACCATATATCGGGATTAAATTCTTTACTCCAAGAATCAAATCTAGCACCATTTAACCATCCCTGATATATTACAGAAGAAAGACTCCTGTCACCACGAGCAAATATTGCCTCCAGAAGTGAAAACTCATAACTTCGAAATTCCCAATCAATTCTGGGATGATTCAACTTCTTTTTTAAAAATTCTATCTGTTCATTTATTTTTGACTTTGGAGCCAGACCTGCCCATTGTAATTGAGTATGAGGCTTGGGAATAAAAGTAGCAAAACTAAGTTTTACCCGAGGTTTCCTTCTAGTAGATAGACCTAATATCTGATAGATAAACTCTGGAAGTGACCTTAAATCTTCCAGAGATAATCCTGGTAGTCCCAACATGTAATATAACTTTGTCTGTTTCCAACCGTGATTTAAAGCATATTGTATTATTTCAATGAGTTTTTCTTCCTGGACATATTTAGAAACAACTCTTTTCATTCGCAAAGAGGAAACCTCAGGAGCAAAAGTTAATCCCGGTCGTTTAGTCTGTAAAAATCTTTCCAAGATAGAAATTAATTTATCATCAGCCCATAAGGAAGGTAAACTTATAAATACATAGCGGTGGTAAAGTTTCTCCTGCAACCTAAAAACAAGTTCTTCCAGATAAGGATAATCTCCAGTAGAAAGTGAACTCAAACATATCTCTTCATAACCAGTATTCTTATAACTGGTTACTGCTATTTTTACAGAATTCTCTACAGTTCGCACTCGCCAGGGAGAATAATAGATTCGTGCCTGACAAAATCTGCAACTTCTGGGACAACCGCGCATGATTTCCAAGTTTATGCGATCGTGAACTGTCTGAATATAAGGCACAACTGGTTTTAAAGGAAAAGTGATGGAATTGAGATCTTTTACATGAACTTTTTTCACCTGTCTATCCATCTCAGGGACAATATAGCCCCATTTATTTCTATAAACAGAATACAAACACGGAACATATACACAATCAAGCTCTACCAACTCTTCCAGAAGCCTGATTCGGGAAATTTTTTTTCTCTTCCATTTTTTCACTTTTTCTATTATCTCCCAGATTACCTCTTCTACCTCTCCTACTATAAAAAAATCAAAGAAATCCGCCACTGGTTCCGGATTAAGTGTACAGGGGCCTCCTCCCATTATTAAAGGATGATTTTCATCACGTTCCCGTTGCCAAATTTTCAATCTCCCCAGGTCCAGAACTGTAAGAATGTTAGTGTAGTTTAATTCATGCTGTAATGTAAATCCTATCACATCAAATTGATTCAAAGGAGTTTTGGTCTCCAGGCTATAAAGAAGCATTTTTTTCTCACGGAGAAATTTTTCAAAATCCAGCCAAGGAGTAAAACATCGCTCAGCCAGAACATCATTGCTAGAGTTAAGAAGTTCATAAAGAAGAAGTATTGCCTGGTTGCTCATACCAATCTCATAAAGGTCAGGATAACAAAGTAATATTTTAAGTTCTGTTTTATTCCAATTTTTCTTTACTATGTTCCACTCTTCTCCAATATACCGTGCAGGTTTCTGAACTAAAGTTAAATCCTCAAAAATATTGTTCATTTTTGTATTATTGCCCGTTGAAAAACCGCTATTATGCACAGATTCATTACCAAATCTGAACCCCCATAACTGAAAAATGGAAGTGGAATTCCTACCACTGGTAATAATCCCATAGTCATACCTAAATTTATCACAATTTGAGTAGTGAATATAATCAGCAACAAAAATAATAACTCCCTGCTATGAATAATTTTTACTGTACCAGCAATTGTAAATAATCTCCATAAAAGCAAAACATATAGAACAATTATAAATACTGCACCAATAAATCCCCATTCTTCAGCAAATACTGGAAAAACAAAATCAGTATGACTTTCTGGTAAAAATCTCAACTGTCCCTGTACTCCTTTTAACCATCCCTTACCCCAGACTTTGCCAGAACCTATCGCTATCTTTGACTGCATTATGGTATAGCCTGACCCCAAAGGATCTTTACTGGGGTCGAGAAAGGTAATCAACCTTTGTTTCTGATAAGGTTGAAGATGCCCATATATTATTGGAATTGAAATTATCCCTATGAAAATCCAGAAAGTTAGCTTTTTAAGATTTGTTTTCTGCAAAAGAAAAAATCCAAAAAGCGGAAAAAACAATAGTAAAGCTCCTCCCAAATCAGGCTCTTTAGCAATAAGAATTGCTGGTATCAATGTTACAACCACAGGAGGAATAAATGAAGAAATGGTAGAAAAATTGCGTTGAGAAAATACTGCCACTAAAAAAAGTGGCAATGCTAACTTCATTAATTGTGATGGTTGAAAATTTAAAAATCCAAATCGTAACCAGCGATGAGCAGTTGAGGAAGGAGTTACCAGTACTACTACAAGTAATATCAGAGTAAAAATGTATATCACCGGAGCTAGATGTAAAAGACGATTAATACCAATAACATAAATTCCGCAGCCAATAATTATACCTATCGCAAACCACATTAATTGTTTCCAGACTAAGTCTCTCATCAGGTTATAACTTGCACTGTAAAGATTCAAAAGACCGATTACAAAAATCACTGCCACCAGCAGAGAGGTAAAAATATCAAATTTGAATTTCATAGTCCTTTCTTTTCTCTCTCAAAATAATATCCCAGAAATTCCTTAGCCATACGAGCAGTTATAAAACCTCCCCCACCTCCATTTTCTACAAAGAATAAAAAGGCAATCTTAGGATTAGCATAAGGAGCAAAACCTGTAAACCAGGCATGAGGCTGGCCAGATGGATTTTGAGCAGTGGCAGTTTTACCTGCTATTTTTACAGTGCCAAGCCGAGCTAACTGTCCAGTACCGGTGGGAGAATTCACTACTGTAAACATTGCCCTCCTTAAAAATTTTAAAGTAGATTTTTTTATCGATAATGGTTTGCGTATCACCTTTACCGCTGATTCTCCACTTATTGCTTTACATATATGAGGAGTAACCAAATATCCATTATTGGCTATTGCCGAAATAAATCTTAATACCTGAAGGGGAGTAACTAAAAGATATCCCTGACCTATAGATAAATTTATGGTATCTCCAGGATACCAAGGCTGAGAAGTTGCCTTTCGCTTCCAGGATGCAGTAGGAAGCACTCCTTCATTCTCATAAGGAAGGTCTATACCTGTACGGGTACCAAATCCATACATTTTGGCATAAGTAACAATGTTTTCCCATCCCAGTTTAAGACCTGCTTGATAAAAATAAACATTACAGGAATGAGTAATTGCCTCTTTCATATTCTGCCATCCATGGCCGTCTTTTTTCCAGCAGCGATATTTTCTTCCTCCAAACTGGAAAAATCCCGGACATTTAAACCTGCTTCCCTCATGTAAAATGCCAGTTTCCAGTCCCGCAGTTGCAGTAACCAGTTTAAATATCGAACCTAAGGGATAATTGGCTTGAATGCAGCGATTATAAAGCGGATGAGAAGGAGAATTAAGGTAATGGTGAATTTTGGAATTATCAAGTTGTAAAAACGCATTGGGATCAAAACCAGGATGGCTAACCATTACCAAAATTTCTCCACTGTTCACATCCATAACCATAATACATCCTCGTTCTTCCCCCAGAATCTCCTCTGCTTTCTTCTGAAGGTCGAGGTCTATGGTAAGATAAACGTCGAGACCCCGGCTAGGAGGTTTAATTCCAAGAATTTCTTTTATTCTTCCCCGATTGTCTACTTTTACCACCATTCCACCATCACTTCCCTTAAGATAAGCTTCATAAAATTTCTCTACTCCAGCCTTACCAATTAAAGAACTGAATCGATATCCATAAGGTTTAAGTTCCATAAGTTCCTGCTGTGATAACTGACCAAGGTATCCTAAAACATGACAACATAATTTACCATAAGGATAAAATCTTTTTATTTCCTCAGTAATCATTACTCCTGGAAATTTGCGATACTTTTCCTTAAGGGCTATCGCCTTATCCTTGGGAATATTTTCTACTACCTTCACTGGTTGAAACATTGCCCGAAACCCTTTACGATAATTATTTTCAAGACGAACAACATCAATTCCAAGGTCATCACTAATTGTCTGAAATATTACCTGTTTATTCTTGATTCTATCTGGAAGTATCTTTACGCAAAAACTTAACTTATTTCCGGCAATCTCTCTCCCAAATCTATCCAGAATATTGCCCCGAAATCCTGGCAGAGGTAAAACTCTGAGATAGTTATTTACACTTAAATTATAATAATAAGAACCTTTAACTATTTGAAGATAAAAAAGCCAAGAAATCAGAATTATAACTGCAATTATTACACTGCCTTTATAAATTTTGTTAAACATTTATTCATACCCCAGAAAGAAATTGCCACTGCTACTGCTACCATGACAGAGAAAATTATTCTGAAGATAAAAAATGACAAATCAATCCCAGAATAAATCAATATCGGTAGATTATATATAAGTCTTAAAATTAAATATCCCAGACTAAATAATAGAATTTCAACTGGGAAGAATCTATGAAAGATTTTACATTTGTAATTATATAAAAAATAAATTGCTCCCAGTCCCAAAATATATACTCCTGGAAATCCAAAATTAAATAACTCCGCTCCTGCCATAAAAATTAAAAATCTGGAAATAGAAAACTGAGAAGAAATTACCAACACATATAATCCTGCGATTGCCGGAAAATCAATCCCGGTTACAATTTTTAACATCCCCAATAGAAATATAAACAAAATATCTTTTACCATTTTATCTGTTTACAAACTACTATCACCTCTTCCACTTTATTTATTTCAACCACTGGTTTAACTTTAGCAATTTTATATACCTGAGAGGGGTGAACTGAAATTGACTTGATTTCCCCTACAAATATTCCTTTAGGTAATATCCCCTCCCCTGAGGTAAATACCAGATCACCTGACTTTGCCTGGGTGTCCAAATCTAGGTAGGCAAGCAATAAATTTCTGTCTTTTCCCTGGCCTTTAAGAAGAGCCACTTCTCTAGTTGATGAAATCCGTACTGAAATCTGAAAACGAGGGTCATAAATCGGCAACACAGTAGAAAACTGGAAATCAACTTCATCTACCATTCCCACCAGACCATATTTACTCACCACTGCTGAATTGGGTTTTACATTTTTATTTCTCCCCGCATTTATAATTATCTGGTCGCTTAATTCTTCCTTTAGCCGGAAGACAATCTCAGCAGGGATAGAATCCAAATAACTAGTTTTTAAATCCAAAAGTTCACGAAGTCTCTTATTTTCCTGCCAAAGTTTTTCAATTTCGGCATTTAATCTTTTGAGTTCAGCCTCGATATCGATGTTTAAACTGCGGTGAAAAATTTTAGAAGAGGACAAATATTGCCCACACATGACTACTATATTTTGAAATCCAATTTTAAGAATATAACAGCCGGTGATAAATAATATAACTAATATTATTTTTTTCATTATATTTTAAGACAAATTTATGGACTCTATTAAGATTCTAACCGAGGCTGGATGGTTACTCTTTTAAGATATCTTAATTCTGAAAGCACCCTACCAGTTCCCAATGCCACTGCGGTCAGAGGATCATCAGCAACATGTACTGGCAGACCTGTTTCTTCCGATATGAGGTTATCAAGTCCTCGCAAAAGTGCACCACCACCAGCAAGTACAATTCCTCGCTCTATAAGGTCAGCAGCAAGTTCTGGAGGTGTTCTCTCCAGAGTAAATCGTGTAACCTCCAAAATCTGAGTTATAGGCTCAGCCATTGCTTCTCTTACTTCTTCAGAAGTAATGGTAACAGTCTTGGGAAGACCGGTTACAATATCCCTGCCTTTAACTTCCATCGTTAGTTCCTCTTCCTGAGGATAAGCAGAACCAATCTTTATCTTAATATCCTCTGCAGTCCTTTCTCCAATCATCAAGTTATAGGTTTTTTTCATATGTTGAATTATACCCTCATCCATCTCATCTCCACCCACTCTGATACTTTTAGCCAAGACAATCCCTGCAAGAGATATCACTGCAATTTCTGTAGTCCCACCTCCAATATCTATAATCATATTTCCGGCAGGTTCTTGAATTGGGAGACCAACTCCAATTGCTGCTGCAATTGGTTCTTCAATTAAATACACTTCTCGTGCCCCAGCATGAAGAGCAGAATCCTTAACAGCCCTCTTTTCTACTTCTGTTATACCAGAAGGAATAGCAACTACTACTCGAGGTTTAACAAATACTTTTCTTTTGTGTACTTTTTTTATAAAATATCTCAACATTTGCTCAGTCACTTCAAAATCTGTAATCACTCCATCTCGTAGAGGTCTAATGGCTACAATATTTCCAGGAGTCTTACCCAGCATTCTCTTAGCCTCTTCGCCAACCGCCAGTACACGACTAAAATATTTATCTATCGCCACCACCGAAGGTTCACATAACACAATTCCCTCACCTTTCACATAAACCAAAGTAGTGGCAGTCCCAAGATCAATTCCAATATCCGACGAGAATGCTCCTACCACATTAGAATAGAAAGACTTCCCCACTCTTAATAAACTGTCAAGATAATTTCTCATTTTCTAAATTTTAACAGTTTATTATATCGGGGTCAATTTTTAATTTCAACCTTACCATTTAAAATTTTATTGAGATCAGAAATAAAATTGGGATAAGAAATTTTTACACATTCAAGATCATCTATCTGAGAAAAGCCATCCCCAACTATTCCTGCGATTACTGCAGTCATTGCCGTGCGGTGATCTCCAAAACTTTTCAATTCAGTTCCCTTTAATTTTTTTCCTCCAGAAATAATTACATTATCCCCCTCTATATTTATCTCTGCTCCCATAGCATTGAGATTGGTTGAGATGGAATTGATTCTGTCAGTTTCTTTTACTCTCAATTCTGATGCGGAATAGATTTTGGTTGTACCCTGAGCATAAGAGGCTAATAGGAATATCAAAGGCAGCTCATCTATCATCAACGGGATTTCATCTGGGGTAATCTCTATTGCTTTTAATTCTGAACTTTTAACTATAATATCTCCCACCGGCTCTTGAGATTGCAATCTGTTGTAAGGAATTATTTTTATATCTGCTCCCATTCTTTTTAATGCCTGAATAAATCCCATACGGGTGGGATTAATTCCAACATTTTTTACCACCAGTTGAGAATTGTCGGTAAGTAAAGTTAAAGTAATAAAAAACGCTGCACTGGAAATGTCACCAGGGATAGAAATATTTTTGGTATTGATTCTTTCTACAGGGGTTATTTCAATTCTTAAACCATCAATTTTAATCCTGACACCAAACTCAATAAGCATCTTTTCAGTATGGTCACGAGACTTTGCAGGTTCAATTACAACTGTATTGCCTTGGGCATATAATCCCGCCAGAAGTAGTGCTGATTTTACCTGGGCACTGGCTACCGGCAATCTATATTCTATGCCTTTCAATTTCTTACCCTTAACCTTAATAGGAAAATATCCCTCTCTTCTCATAAACACAAATTTTGCTCCCATCAAACTTAAAGGTTCAGTCACTCTCTTCATTGGTCTGGCATTTAAAGATTGATCTCCATAAAGTTGACATTCAAATGGCTGAGCACTTAAAACCCCCAGAAGCAAACGGGCAGTAGTTCCAGAGTTCCCAAGATATATAGAAGATAAAGGGGGTTTTAATCCTGTAAGGCCCACACCCTTGACTTTTACTATATGGTTTTCAATTCTTATATCTACACCTAAATTGCGAAATACATTTATGGTAGTAAAGCAATCATCACAAAATAAAAAATTATCAATAGTTACCTCATTTTCTCCCAAGGCAGATAGAAATATACTACGATGAGAAATTGATTTGTCTGGTGGAGGAAAATACTCTGCTTGAAAACTTAAATGTGATGAAGTTTTAATTATTCTCATGAAGGCTATTCTACAGGAGTAAGTTCTATCTTCATCCCTTCGCTGATATTCTCACTGGTCTGAACAATGTCAAATACCGACATTGATTCATAAACTCTATCCGATTTTATCCTGGCTATCTTTCTACCTTTTGTTGAGACATCGTAGATCATACCAGACTGAATACCATCTTTTTCACCTATATTTAGGACAATAAATTTATACTCCTGATTATAAGCCATTATCTCAGCACTTAACTGAGTGGAAATTTCCTGAGAAGAAGATTGCATTTGTTGACCTTGAGAAACTGGTGGTACTTCTACCTTTTTCAGTTTCACCTCCTTCTTGCGAATAGAGGCTTTGGTAGGAGTAAAGATTTCTTCCTTCTCGGCAAATAATCTCTTTTTTTCTTTTTTCAGAACAGATATTTTTTCCTGAAGGCGTTGGATCTCCTTAGACTGAGTATCTAATCTCTGAAGCAGAACATCTCTTTCCTGCTTAAGAAGCGCAAGTTCATTTTCAACCTTAGAAAGAGAAGCACTTAACTCTTGAACATCATTCTGCAATCTTTCATTTTCAGCAATCTTATCCTGAAGTTCAATACTGGTTTTTTCTAATTGATTATTTAATTCTTCCAATTTGTGTTTAAGTTTGGAATTTTCTTTTTTAACAACTTTAAGATTTAACTCTGCCTCTTTCCTTAACTGAGTCTCAATCTCTTTCTGATGATAAAGTATAAAGTAACCATACCCCAATCCTATCACCACTACTATTATTAATACCAGAACTAAAATTCTCTTTACCATAATCCACCTCCTTTATGTTGAAGAAATAATTCTCCGCCAATTTTTGATTCCTATCTTTTCCAATAATATCTGAAAATCCTGTGGTAAAGGAGCAATAAATTCTTGAAACTGGCCAGTTGTAGGGTGCTTAAATTTTAAACTGTAAGCATGTAAAGCCTGTCGCGGAATTAACTTTGACTTTTTGCTATATTTGGCATCACCAACTATAGGATGTCCTATATATCTCATGTGAACCCTCAACTGATGGGTTCTTCCTGTTTTGGGATATAATAACACGAAACTAAATGAGTGTAAACCTGGAATTGACATATCTTTTTGCTTGCCTGCTGTTGCCAAAACCTTATAAATTGTCTCTGCCCATCTTCCTCGAGAATAGTCAACCTTCATCTTTTTTCGTTGCAGCCTACCCCTTGCTATTGGCTGACATATTTTCCCGACATCGGTTTCAATTCTTCCCTCTACCACTGCCAGATATTTCTTTATTATTTCTCTATTAGCAAACTGCTTACTGAGTTTTAAATGGACATAATTATTTTTAGCAACAACCAGAATGCCCGAGGTATCTTTATCCAGACGATGAACTATACCTGGTTTCAAAGGTCCATAAATATCAGAAAGATTTTGAAAATGATATACCAGAGCATTGGCTAATGTTTGAGTTTTATCGATTGCAGTAGGATGAACAAGTATTCCCGGAGGTTTATTTATTACTATAATATCATTATCTTCATAAATTATATCCAAAGGCAATGGTTGAGGGATAATTTTATCTAGTGAAATAATCCCATCCATCCTGACTTCAATAACATCTCCTGTTTTTACTCTCAACCCGGGTTTGAATACCGACTGCCAGTTAACATAGACCTTGCCGGATTTTATCAGTTTTTTAACCTGCTGGCGGGAAAAATCTTTTAACTGTGAATGTAAAAATAAATCCAGCCGCTGAGGACTACCCTGAAAATTAAATTTTTTTATTTTTTGCAAACACAACATCGACAATAATCCCAATTATACCCAAACTAATATAGGTGTCGGCAAGATTAAAAGTGGGCCAAAAACTTAAATCAATATAATCCAGTACTCCTCCATAGATAAATCTATCACAGATATTAGATGTTGCTCCCGCAAGAATAAGTGTAACCCAGAATTTCATTCTGTAACTGGTAATTTTGTAGAGATAAATTACCAGAAAAATCACAATTACAATGTTTATTACAGTAAGAATGCTCGAATATCCCTGAAAGAGGCCAAAAGCAACACCAGTATTAAACACTGTGCGAATGACAAAAACCTGGGGTATTACAACTGCAATTTCAGAACCTAAGGGATAAAAAATAAGAAGTTGTTTTACAATCCGGTCTAATAGGAAAAGAAAAATAAATACCAGCCCCAGTTTAATGGGGCGAAAATTCATTTCATTTCCCTTTTAATTCTCTTTTCCTCTTCTTCCTGACATTTCACACAATAACGAGCATAAGGAATTGCTTTCAATCTCTGTTTGGGTATTCTGGCTCCACACAGTTCACAAATTCCATATTCTCCAGATTCAATTTTATTTAATGCCTCATCTATCATATACAATAATTCCTGCTCATTGCTCGCCAAACTAAATGCAAAGTCACGATCAAAACTGGCGCTGGCCATGTCAGCCATATGATAGGTATAAGAAGAAATTTCTCCTGATGCCTCCTTTTGAGACTTAGGAATATTTTCTTCGGTGAGATGTCTTATTTCTCCAGTTATCTTTCTTCTCATTTCTAATAATCGGCTTTTGATTTCCTGTAATTCCTTTTTGCTCAGTGGTTGTCTGGTCATTTTATCCTCCCCCTTAATACTTGAACACACCGCAGACAAATATCTTCAAATTCCTTATCCTTTCCCACATCCTTGGTATAATTCCAACATCGCTGGCATTTTTTATTCCTACTTTTTTCCACTATTATCTCCAGTTGTTCACCACTACTTAAACTTTCCGGTTGTAAAAGTTGAGATACTTTCTGAATCTGAGTATCAGAAACTATAAAGAACATATTCAAAATTGATTTATAATTATCCAGAAATTTATACAAATTGTCTACAGTAATATTTATTTTAATTTCGGCTTGTAATGAACTACCTATTACACCTGCTTCGCGCTGTCTCTCCAGTGCCCTCATTACTATTTCCCTTATCTCCAGAAGTTTACGAAAATTTTGCAGTAATTTCTCATCCACAAAATCAAAATCATGGCGACTGAGATTCGCAAGATGAACACTCTCAAAGGAAACATCAGTGGTATTTTTATTTTTCAAACTCCTCCACACATCTTCAGCAGTAAATGGAAGAATAGGAGCAATAAGTTTTGCTAGATTGGAAGTTAATCTGTAAAGCATAGTCTGAGATGATTTTCTTACTGGAGACTGAGGATGGAATGTATATAACCTGTCTTTAAGAATATCAAGATAGATTGAAGATAAAGTCTCATTCATGAATAGATAGAGTCGGCGGTACACTCGATGAAAATTATAATTCTCATAGTCTGTTATTATTTCCTGAACCAATTGGTTAAATTCTGAATAAATCCATTTATCTATAATGTCCAAATTCTGATAATCAACTGTCTCTTTATCAGGAAAAAAGTCATAAAGATTGCCAATCAAAAACCGGAACGTATTTCTTATTTTGCGATATGCCTCTGCTACTTGAGCTAATATTTCATCTGAAATTCTCAAATCCTGAGAAAAATCTCGCGATATCACCCACAACCGCAAAATATCAGCCCCATATTTCTCTATAATTTCCAAAGGTGAAATTACATTACCTAGAGACTTTGACATTTTTCTTCCCTCACCATCAACCACAAATCCATGAGTAACCACATTTCTATAAGGAGCATGATGAGTAATTGCTACTGCGGTGATTAAAGATGTTTGAAACCATCCTCGATGCTGATCACTTCCTTCCAGATAAAGATCAGCAGGATATCTCAGGCCAAATCCGGAATTTAAAACTGCAAAATGGCTTATCCCCGATTCAAACCAAACATCTATAAT
>CBEUCN010000006.1:0-34451 GCA_965541635.1 uncultured bacterium | reverse complement strand
ATAGAAAGACCACCTGTTAAGCCTTTAATTGATATCCCCCGAATGGCAGAAGAGGTTATAAATATGTTAAAGAATGCAGTAGATTCTTTTATAAATAAAGATACAAAATTAGCAAAATCTGTATGCCAGAAAGATGCAGTTGTTGACAATTTAAGAGACCAAATTTTAAGAGAACTAATCACTTATATGAGTTCTGAATCTTCCACTATTGAACGCTCAATCCATTTAATAAGAATCTCCCGCTGTTTAGAACGCATAGCCGATTTATCCACAAATATCTGTGAAGATGTAATATTTATGGCAGAAGGCAAAATCATAAAACACCATAAAGATGAAAGTTAGGGTGAGGGAGAAATAGATTTCTCTTTTTTGTCACCTCTTTACCATTAGACAGACCGGCCTGCCAGGTAGACAGGGAAGGGGTTATCTTATTTATTCTTTCCATACCTATGCCCAAATTTGCGAAAAATAGTATAATTTATTTAAATTTATAAAACTTTGACGAAATTTTTAAAATATGTTATAATTGATAAAAATTAAGGAGGTGGTAAGTAAAAATGAAAAAGATTTTTTTAATAGTGCTTGGTGTCGTCACTTTTATTGGTATTGAAAAAATGGCACTTTCTATGGTAGATCCTTTAGGCTCTACAGGAAAGTCACTTCAACCAGGAGAACAAGAAAATAGCCCCCCCATAAATCTGGAAGGCAGTTTTACAAGAGATCCTGATTTGGGATGGAATCTTGGAGTTGGTTTTACTTCTCCTCCACTTCCTGGTGGGGCATCTGTTACAGTTGGTGTAACTTGGTCTCCTGCTACAGGTTTTACATTAGAAGGGGACTATACTTCTTCTCCGTTGACAATTGGAGAAGATACTACAATTTCATTTGGACCCTCTCTTACATTTACCACTGCAGGAATTCAGACCTCTTTTAGAATTTCTCTTCAAGGTGCTGGAAGAAGGTTTTCTGCTCTGTTTGGCCCTCAAGGTTATTCTCAAAGTGTCTACATGACTTCTCCCAGTGGAGAAACCCAAAAGGTAAATATTAGAATTACCCCTGATAGAAAAGTAGAATTTGAAGTAGATGGAAAATACCATCTTCTGGAATTAGGTCAGTCATTCGTTACTTTGGAGTATAGTCTGGATTTAAGTACAGATACCCCTCCCGGCTGGAGCGTAAAAATTTCAAGCGAGGAGAGAAAAAAAATAGAAGAAGGGGCGAAAGCAATTGCTCAAAATTTAGCGGAGCAATTTGAAGCGGAAGAAGTGGGAGAAATAGGAACTGGTAGTGGTGCAGGTGGGGAGATGGGAGTTCCTCAAGGTTGGTTTTTATCCTTATCTTCCGAAGGTCAAAAGTTTGCCATTGAACTTATAAGAAGACATTTGGCTACAGAATTAGAAGCACGGGGAATAAAAAATATAGATAAGATCAGATTTATTTTAGGAATAGGAGAAGCCACAGATGAAAATGGGCAACCCAAAACAATTGTAGCCTTTGGATTGAAAAGAGAAAAGGCAACAGATACTTCACAGGCTGGAAGAATAGCTGGAGGTAGTATGCAGGGAGGACAGAGTGGGACAAAGAAAGATGTACCAGGAACAGAGGATTTAGGTAAGCCAGAAAAGGAAAGGCCAGAAGGTGAAAACCCTTCTGATAGAGCTGTTTTATTTGTAGATGTTGCCGATGGCAATTTCTTCGCAGGTCTTTCTTACGAAAGGACTCAAGGACTTAGTCTATCCTTAGGAGAAAATAGTGAAGATAGAAACTGGACCCTTTCGCTTTCTCCTCAAGGCTGGAAGATGAACTTCGGAGTGAATGAAGGAAATCTTTCATTAAGCGCAGGGATTGCCCAAAATGGGAAGGTTTCAGTTGATTTTGGATTCCCTTTAGGAGGTGGTAGTCAGGGAGGTATAAGATTAGAGAGACATTCTGATAACAGTGTTTGTCTTTCTTTTACAGGAAATAATCCCAATAGCACAGGCACTTCTATTTGGTGGTCTTCTCAGGGCCTATTAGGAGCAGATTTCTGGGGGCCAATTGGAGGAGGATTGGCTGTAAAGATAAGCATGGATTCTACTGGCAGTATCAGTATAAGACTTTTCCCTCAAGAAGAAGGTTAAAAATCTGAGGAGAAAATTTTAAAAAATACAATTTGTCCATATCTTTCTTTCAATTTTTCTCTTTTTTATAAAATAATCTCTTTTTCTTGAATAATAACTCAGCAGGTAATAAAATTTAAAGGATGAAACCGGAAATTGCATTAGGCCTAGTTTATACGCTTTTTAGAATAATAGTTTTAATCGGAATAATTTTTTATGCTTATGTGGAGATAAGGAAAAGCAGGAGAAAGTGATGACAGAATTTGATGAAATTTTAAAACTGGAAATAGAAGCAAGAAAAAAGATAGAGCAAGCAGAAAAGAAAGCTGAAAGGATAAAACAAGAGGGAATTAAACAGGCGGAGGAAGTTCTCTCTCAGGTTCAAAAAGAAGTTGAAGATTACAGAAAAGAAAAACAGATAGAACTGGAAGAGAATATTGCTAATCTCAAGCAGGAACTGGAAACAAATTTTAAACTTCGTGTGGAAAAAATAAGAGGTGTTTTTGAACACAATAAGGAGCGACTTAAATCAATCATTTATTCTGTTCTGGGATTTAATTGAGATGTTAAGTTTAAATTCTGCTGCCATTGGGCTCCTGGGGGCTTTGAAGGGTAAGGGATTGAACCTCTACAGGTATGAATATCTTAAAGGATTGGATTATCAGGGGATAGTTAATTTTATGAGAGATAACTTTATCCTGGTGGAGTATAGAGATAAACTGGAAGAGGAGGTTGAATCTCTGGAGTATTTTATAAGGCTGAGTTATTTAAGAAATTGCTCCAAGTTTTTGAGATTCTTGAAAGGCGCTCAGCGAGAATTTATTAAGACGTTTCTGAGGGAATACGATGTCTACAATCTGAAAACTATTATGAGAACCATTATTTTGAGAGGCTTATATCCCCAGAGGTTATACCTGTTTCCCTTCTCTTTGTTTTATCCTCAGGTTCCGAAGTTTACTACACTGGAGGAGGTTCTTAAATTTTTGAGGAGAGAAAGAGAATATAAAAAAATGGTTGAAGATGGTTATCAGGAGTATCGGAGAAGGGAAGAGTATTTTTATCTCGAGCTCAGGATGGACAAGATGTGGTTGAGTTTACTCAGAGACAATAGTCGTCGGCTAGATAAGAGAATATTTGTAAAGATGGAGAAATGGTTAGCGATGATTTACATCTTCTGGGCTGTGAGATTATATCATATTCAGAAAAGAGATAAGGAGGACATATTAGCAGCGATTGATTTAGATAATCCCTATCTGGATACCGCACTTCTGGAATCTGTTTTAAGTGCCTCTGACTTAGAAACGGGGATAAAGATATTTACTTCCAGTCAGGGATTTCAAGAATTAATTACAGACGACTGGGAAAGTAGTTTAAGTGATTTATTTTTTCAGAGAGAAATAGAGGGAAAAATAGAGGCGGGGAGATTGTCTTTTTTACCTGTTTTTAAGTTTGTTTTTCAACAGAGATATTATGTGGAGAATGTGATATATCTTTTAAATCAAAAGGGTACAGAGAATGTTTAGACCGCAACGGATGACTCTTGTAAATCTGGCTTTCCTTAAAGAGGATTTTCAAAAAGTTAGCCATCTCCTTATGGAATCGGGAATTACTGAGGTGGAATCGGCAGAGAAGTTTCTGGTGGACAAGCAGGGGCTTCAGAAAATAGAGTCTTCTCAACTTGTAACTCGTGCCCGAAATACTCTCAACCGTATGGATGAACTTTTCCACCGGATGGAAATATCCAGAAGGAGGTTTACTCCCGGAGATTTGAAATTGGACATCCATTTACTGGATGAGATTGAATCTCAGTTTAATAATATTTGTTCCCACATAGATAGTCTTATAGTCAGAAAGAGAGAATGTGAAACCAGAATTGAAGAACTCGATTACAAAAGCAGGTTTTTATCTGTTCTGGAAGATATGAAAATATCACCTCGGGATTTGTCCGGCTTGCCTCATCTCTATTTAAGAACTGGCCTTCTGGATTCAAGTAACTTTAAAAGATTAATCGAAATTCTGGAACAGAGTGAAGTTAACTTTGTTTTTAAAATAGCAGGTTATCTCAGGGGATATGTATTGTTATTCATTGCTACCTTTAAGGAAAACAGTTCCTCTCTGGAATCTGCTCTGCGTGCCCTTAATTTCAGAGACATAGAAGTCGTGATGGAGGAAAAAGATTTATCTCAGGTGCTAGAAGATATAGAACTGGAATTGTGGTCTTTGAGAGAAACACTTGTGGAGATAGAACAGGAATATCAGAAGATACGGAGAGAGTCGGGAAGTGAGCTGAGCAGGCTTCACTGGCTGTTGGAAAATAATCTTAAAATTTATCAGGCTATGGAGCACTTCTTGGAGTCCAGATACAATTACCTTCTTTCATTATGGATTCCTAGCGAGGCTGTCTCTGGATTCAGAAGAAAATTGGATGAAGTTGTGGGACAGAAATATGAATTGACCGAACATCCTGCAGAAGCGTTAATCAGGCAGAAGAAAGTCAGTTATGACCAAGTTCCCTCTTCCCTTAAACATCCAGCATTTTTGCGGCCATTTCAAAAGATACTTTCTCTCTATGGCTGGCCAGCCTATCTTCATATAGATCCTACATTATTTATGGGCATAAGTTTTATTATTATGTTCGGGATGATGTTTGCAGATTTAGGTCACGGATTCATTCTGGCTATTTTAGGGGCACTTCTATGGTTTCAGAAAAAGATAAATTTTCTGCGCGAGGTCTCACCTTTACTTTTATATTGCGGATTTTTTTCTAGTATATTTGGAGTTTTATTCGGAAGCGTATTTGGCAAGGAAGATATAATCCCTGCTTTATGGTTTAACCCCTCTCAGCAGCCGATGAGATTTCTGGAACTGGGGGTTATCCTGGGAGCAATTTTGATCAGTTTGGGGATAATACTAAACATTTTGCAATTTCTATGGCAGAGAAGATTTCGGGAAGTTCTATTTTCACAGTGGGGTTTTTTCTCTTTGGTATTTTACTGGCTGGCTTTGTTTCTTCTGGTAGGAGGGGTAAGATATGGAGTTATAAATCTTTCTATAACTCAACTGGCAATAGTTCTGGGGATACCTCTTGTTTTCGTTACTGCTGGGGATTTATTTTTCACTCGGGATAAAGAGAAAGAGCCTGTGGAAGCGATTGTAAAACCGATGGAAATCCTTATGGGATTATTGACGAATACTATTTCCTATATCAGGGTGGCTGCATTCGGGCTTACTCATATGGCATTAATGGGTTCGGTATACATTATAGCCGAGACCATGGGTGAAATTGCTATGGTTAAGGAAAGCATTATAGTGGAGGGGAATATTGGCGTGATTTTACTAGAAGGATTGATTGTATTTATCCAGTGTTTGAGGTTAGAATATTACGAATTTTTTTCCAAGTTCTTTTTGCTTCAGGGTAGAAGATTCAGGCCTTTAAGTGTTGAAAAATAAAAACCGAAAGGAGGTGCAATATGGCAAAAGTGAGAAAGAATTTACTACGGTTTAATTTTCTGCTTATCCTTTTGGCTATGATTCTATCCGGTATAGGTTTGGCACTGATTTGTCATAGTCCGGCAGAGGGTGCTGTGGAGGAGATAAAGGTGGCATCTCAAGCAAAGGTTGCCGGCTGGGGATTTCTGGCTGCTGCAATTTCAGTTGGTCTCTCTTCTATCGGTGCTGGTATTGCAGTTTCAGTTGTGGGAAGTGCAGCAATGGGAGCAGTTGCTGAGAGGCCAGAACTTATGGGCAGGTCTTTGATTTATGTTGGTCTGGCAGAAGGAATTGCTATTTATGGTTTGATAGTTGCTATAATGATTCTGGCTAAAATATAAATGAAATTAAAGGTTATTGGCTCTGAAAAAATTGTTAATCTTATGAGGTTGACAGGGGTAGAGGGAGAGGTGGCTTTAGATAGTCAGTCAGCATTAACAGCATTAAAGACCGCATTACAGGAGAATGCAGTGGTTCTTATGACCTATTCTTTGAGCAAGGAATTGACATCAGAGATTTCAGCATTGAGCAGAGAAAGGCCGGATTTTGTAATTCTGGAGATTCCTGAGCCAGGAGGAGAGATGCCAACTATTGAGGAGACTCAGAAACTACTGGAAGAATCAGTGGGTATTAAATTAAGATGAGATGGATTTAAAGGCAGAAATAGAAAAAAGAACGAGAGAAGAGATTGAAAAATTGATCTCACGGGCAGAACGGATTAAAAACCGAGAGATTGAATTCGCTTTGTCTCGAAAGCAGCAGATAGTGGAAGATGAGAAAAAAAGAGTAGATGACAAACTTAAAGAGGAATTACAGAAAGCAAGGGCCAATCTGGAACTGGAGTATAAACTGAAATTGTTAAAGTTTAAAGACCAGTTAATATCTTCCATTATTGCCGAAGTGCGACAGGAATTACAGAATCTGCCTCGTGATGAAAAATATTTATCATTTTTAAAGAAGATTCTACAGGAGGCAAAAACAATTCCCGAAGATAAAAAAATAATAATCTCATTAAATCAAACTGACCTTAATAATTATAAAGATATCATCAGCCAGGAACTGGCAGAAAGGGAAATTGAATTTCAGCCAGCAGAGATCTGGGGTGGAATTATCATTGAGGTACAGGATCTGAATTTCAAAATTAATGCCAGTTTGGAAAATTTATTATCTTCGTTAATTGACGATATAAGAGATAAGATAATGCTGGAGCTGGAAAATGTCTGAAATTCGAGGAGAAATAGTTGAGGTTAACGGTCCCGTAATCAAAGCCTGTGGATTTTCTTCTGCTGGTATTGGAGATCAGGTTGAAGTTGGTTCCCAGAAGTTGATTGGGGAAATAATCGCTATCAAGAAGGATATTGCAATTATTCAGGTTTATGAAGACACCACTGGCCTCAGGCTGGGTATGGAGGTTATATCTCTGGGGCATCCCATTTCAGTAGAATTAGGGCCTGGTCTTATCGGCAGTGTATTTGATGGCCTTCAGAGGCCTTTAAGTAAGATTGCTAAAGTCTCGCCATTTATTCAAAGGGGCGCCGAAAAACAGGCACTTGAACGTGAGAGAACTTGGCATGTTCAACCAATAGTTAAAGTTGGGGACTATCTGGAGGAAAACGATATCTATGCTCATATCCAGGAAACTCCCCTTATAGTCCATAAATTACTTGTTCCTCAAGGCATAAAAGGAGAAGTTATTGAGGTTTTACCTGAGGGTGATTATCATATTCAGGATGTGATAGTAAAGGTTAAACAGGAGGGGAAAATTAAAGAACTTAAATGTTATCAATTATGGCCGATAAGAAAACCCCGTCCTACTAAAGGTTATGTTTTACCTGATGAGCCATTGATAACCGGTCAGAGGGTATTAGATTTCTTCTTTCCTCTGGCAAAAGGAGGAACTGCCATAATTCCTGGAGGATTTGGAACCGGCAAGACTGTAACTCAGCATCAGTTGGCAAAATGGTCAGATGCTGATTTGATAATTTATATTGGATGTGGTGAACGGGGAAATGAAATGACCCAGGTTTTGGAGGAATTCCCTAAACTTCAAGACCCCAGAACTGGTCGGCCTTTAATGGAAAGAACAATTTTGATAGCCAATGTTTCCAATATGCCTGTAACTGCTCGCGAAGCCAGTATTTATACTGGTATCACCATGGCAGAATATTTTCGGGATATGGGCTACAATGTAGCGGTAATGGCTGATTCCACATCGCGATGGGCTGAGGCTCTGCGGGAGATAGCAGGAAGATTAGAAGAGATGCCAGCAGAGGAAGGTTATCCTTCCTATCTTGCTTCCCGAATAGCAGAGTTTTATGAACGGGCAGGAAGAAGAAAAATAAAAGATAATAGATGTGGCTCTATTTCAGTAATTGGTGCGGTTTCACCTCCAGGAGGAGATTTCTCAGAACCAGTTACCCAGCATTCCAAGAGATTTACTAAAGTTTTCTGGGCTCTGGATAAAGAACTGGCAGGGGCAAGACATTTCCCCTCCGTTAACTGGCTTCTCAGTTATTCCCAGTATATTTCCGAGGTTGAAAAATGGTGGCAGCAGCAATCTCAGGAACTTAAATGGCCACAACTCAGAGAACAGGCAATGGCAATTCTGGAGCAGGATGCTTATCTTCAAAAAGTGGTGAGATTGATTGGACCTGATGCTTTGCCTGATTCTCAAAAACTGGTTTATGAAGTAGCCCGAATAATAAAGGAGGGTTTTTTGCAACAAAATGCATTTGACCCCAACGATTGTTACTGTTCAGCCCAGAAGCAGTTAAAAATTATGGGGATTATTTTATACTTTTATTCCCGTGCCAAGCAGTGTCTGGAAAAACGAATACCAGTAACCAAGATTCTGCAGTTGCCAGTAGTTACTGATATTGTTCGGGCTAAAAGTGAGATAAGTGATGAACAACTGGATAAATTTGAGCATCTCAAGGAGAATATTGATCTCGAATTTTCAAAACTGGAGAAGGAATATGGAAGTATATAAAAAAGTAGAGGAATACATTGGAATTCATTCTCTGAAAGGTCCGGTTATGGTTGTGGAAAGAATTCCTCAGGCAGGATATGGTGAAGTGGTTAAGATAATCGGCAGGGATAATCGAGAAAGATTGGGGAAAGTATTGCAGGTTACACCTGATTATACTTTTGTGCAGGTATTTGAAGGCACTCAGGGTCTGGATATAGATTCCACCAAAGTAAAGTTTCTGGGCAGACCACTGGAGATTGCTGTCAGTGAGGAGATGTTGGGGAGAGTATTTAATGGTCGTGGGTTACCCCTGGATGGAGGTCCTCAACCTTATGCTAAAGAAAAGAGAGATGTAAATGGACTTCCCATAAATCCCTATTCTCGTGCCTATCCCCGTGACTGGATTCAGACTGGAATTTCAGCCATAGATGGTTTGAATACCATAGTGCGAGGACAAAAAATAGCCATTTTCTCAGGTGCCGGACTCCCTCACAATCAACTTGCTGCTCAAATTTTACGCCAGGCAAAAATAAGAGGTAGCCAACAGCAGTTTGCAATTATATTTGCAGGGATGGGACTGAGACGTGATGATTACAATTTCTTTCTGCAAGTATTCCAATCTTCCCAGACAGCACTTTATTCCACAATGTTTATAAATCTTGCAGAAGAGCCTCCAGAGGAGAGATTACTTACTCCAAGATTGGCATTAACTCTTGCTGAATATCTTGCTTTTGATAAAGGGATGCATGTTCTCGTTATTCTTATAGACATTACAAACTATTGTGAGGCACTGCGGGAACTTTCCAGTGCCCGGGAAGAAGTGCCGTCTCGCAAAGGTTATCCTGGATACATGTATACTGATTTAGCCAGTATTTATGAACGCACTGGAAGAATTAAAGATCGGTCCGGCTCCATCACTCAGATTCCAATACTTTCTATGCCTAATATGGATATAACTCATCCCATTCCGGATTTAACAGGTTATATTACTGAAGGTCAAATTGTATTATCTGATACCCTTTATCGTAAAGGCATCTATCCTCCTATAGAAGTGTTACCTTCTCTTTCGCGATTGATGAAAGACGGAATTGGTGAAGGAAGAACTCGTGAGGACCATCCCAATATTGCTTCTCAACTTTACTATGCTTATGCCCAGGCGCAGAATGCGCGGGCTTTGGCAGGAATAATAGGAGAGGAAGAGTTAACTCCCCGAGACAAGGCTTATTTAAAATTTGGAGAGGAGTTTGAAAGAAAATTTGTTAATCAGGGATTTGATGAAGAACGGTCAATAGAACAGACCTTAGAGATTGGCTGGCAGTTATTGAAAATTTTACCGCAGGCAGAATTGATTAGGGTAACCAGAGACCAAATACAGAAATATCTGAAATGATAAGTTACAAAACAAGCCCTACCAGGGCTAATCTTATAAGATTTAAACAGGAACTCAAACTTGCTCAGGAGGGATATGAACTACTGGATAAAAAAAGAGAAGTTCTTTTGCGGGAGTTATTCCGACTGATATTTGAAATTAAAAATTTGCAGGAGGTAATTTCTCAGAAGTTGCCCCAGATATACAAAAAATTCCAGATGGCTGAAACCAAATTAGGTAGAGAAAGGATGAAAAATATTTTAAATGTTACAGCAAAAGGTAGAGAAATTCGCCTGTTGGAAAAAAGTGTTATGGGTATCCATATGCCTGAAGTCCATCTCCAGGAGGAACTCAAGCCCAGTTATTATGGTCCTGTTCATACACCTCCGGAACTGGATGAGACCATAAAATTGCTCACGGAATTTTTTCCTACTTTATTGCATTATCTGGAATTAAAATATGCTCTGGTAAGGGTTGCTCAGGAGGTGAAGAGGACAGAACGAAGATTGAAGGCATTAGAAAATATCTTTATTCCTGAATTTAAAAGTGATATTGTAAGGATAGAGACATATCTGGAAGAAAGTGAAAGAGAGGAATTTTTCAGAACAAAAAAGGTCAAATATCGTATAGCCAGAAGAAATGTTTAAGAGGCTATTAGTTCTGGTTGATTTTTCTCCTCACAGTGAGGACTATTTTCAAGAATGCATAGAACTTGCAGGTAGATTAGGTGCTGAAATTATTGCCTTTAATGTAGTTGACATCAATACTATTAACTCTATAGCCCGGCATACCGGTAAAAGAGAAAGTGAGGTTGCGGTGGAACTGGAGGAAGATGGCTGGAAGTATCTTTATATGTTTGAAGATATGGCCAAGAATAAAGGAGTAAAAACGCTGGTTCATCAAGAAGAGGGAGTATTTGAATCCAAGATAACTCAGGCAGTTTCAGCATATAAAATTGATTTGGTATGCTTGAGAAAAAACTTAAACCTTGGTCTTAAGTCTTCACTTAAAATGCTGGAACATCTTCTGGAAAAAATAGATTCTCCGGTACTTCTTCTGTAATTATTCTTGAGGAGGGAGTTCTCCTGCCAGTTTTAAAGCATGCTTTGTTATAATGGGACCAGTAAGTTCATATACGATTGTGGTTGCTATTATAGTACTGAAAATCAAACCTCCGTACTCACTCAAACTGGATTTGGCCAGCAGAGCACCAGCAAGAGCAACTCCAGCCTGAGGAGCAAGTGCAAGTCCAATATATTTTCTTACATGGGAAGGAGCACGAGATATTATACCGCCGAGGTATGCTCCTACTGATTTTCCTGCAATTCTGAATATAATGTAGGCAATACCCAGAATCCCCAGTTTACCTAAATAGGAGGGGTCAAAATTGGCCCCGGCAGTTACAAAGAATATAATATAGAGGGGAGGGTCAATTGCTCTTACAGTATCAAAGAATTTTGTATTCTCTCGATGAAGATTTATAAGAACTGTTCCCAGTGCCATGCAGGAAAGAAGTACTGATAAATGCAGGGGAATTGCCAGCCCAATTGTGAATAAAATGAACCCCAAAGTATAAATTAAAAGTTCAGATTGACTGCGAAGATACTTGGAAAATTTGAAAGATATCCAGGCAATGATTCCACCAAATATAAGTGAACCAAAAACTTCTATCAATGATTTCATCATTACTTTAATAATAAAAAATGCCTGCTCGGCGTGAATGGCTATGGCTTTAGCCAGAGCAAGGGAGATAGCAATTATTATCAAGCACCAGGCATCATCTATGGCTACAATTCCAAGTAAGGTATCAGTGAATATCCCTCGGGATTTATATTCCCGAGTCACCATTAAAGTAGCAATAGGGTCAGTTGCTGCTGATAAGCCGCCAAAAGTCAACGCTAAGTAAAATGGCAATCGCAGAAGAAGCCAGAAAGTTATAGTTACAACTATCCAGGCAAATCCTGCCTCCAAAACAGATATCCACAACACAGATTTTCCCACTTTCTTGAAATTGTTTCGGGAAAAGTTTTGTCCGATACTGAATGCTATTAATCCCAGAACAAGATTAGAGATAAATTCTGAACTCTTTATAATTGGGTCTGCTACTAAATGTAAAACATAAGGTCCAATAATTATACCCAGAAGAATATAAGCAGTAACCGAAGGCAATTTAAACTTTGCAATCCAGCGGGAAGCAATAAATCCTAATAACAGTATTAAAGAAAGACTTAAAGGAGTATTCACCTTAAATTATCCCCTGATCAGTAAACAGATTGCGAATGATATCAAAAATTCCAATCATTCCCACCAGTTTTCCCTCTTTATCCACAACAGGTAGAAATTCTAACTTATGTAATTTCATTAACTTATAAGCCCTGCTAATTTCCTCTTCTTCGTTTACAGTAATGAAGTTTCTATTCATTATATCCTCGGCAACAATCAAACTTCCTATTTCTGAGGGCAGTTCCACATCAAATATCTCTTCTCTGTAATCCAAAAACGGGATTGCTTTCAGAAGTTTATAGTGAGTAGGATGGAATATCTGAATAAGGTTATCAAGGGATACTACTCCCAGCAGTTTATTTTCCTGGGATACTACTGGAACCAGAGGGAAGCGGTGAAAATTTTTGAACTTTTCCAGAATAGATTTAAGTGATGTGGAACGCTGAACAGAAATTACTTCTCTATTCATACACTCTTTTACTTTCTTCATAACTGTTAAATTATACCCTAGAATATATATTTTTCAAACTTTTTTATCTGCCTTAAGTTTTTGAAAGTGTTTAACTTATTCATGGTTGTCTTAATTTTCCGCTGGTGTATTAATACTATCAGAGTTTGGAATTTAAATCCTGCTTAGGGATACTGAAAATGTCTGTGTTACTCGTAAAGTTTTATTTATACCCTTGCCTGCAACTAAAATTTGCAAAAAATAATTTACACTACTTTATTTAAGAGAAAGACTTGACAAAGTGAAGTTTGTGTGTAATATTTTTAGCACTATGAAATATGCAATAATTGAAACCGGTGGAAAGCAATATAGAGTAGAAGAAGGCCAGATTTTAAATGTGGAGAAGTTACCTTCTGCATCAGAAAGTATTGTTTTTGATAAAGTAGTTGCTTATAATGATGGGAGCGGACTTAAAGTAGGCACACCTTACCTCAGAGATGTAAAAGTGGAAGCCAAGGCTTTAGGTGAAGAAAAGGGCAGAAAAATAGTTATTTTTAAATATAAAAGGAGAAAAAGTTACGATAAGAAAATCGGACACCGTCAGATTTATACTAAAATTAAAATTGAAAAAATATTGGAGGTAGACAATGGCTCATAAAAAGGGTGGTGGAAGTACCAAAAATGGTAGAGATAGTGCCGGTAAGCGCCTGGGAGTAAAAATATTTGGGGGGCAATTTGTAAAAGCAGGTTGTATTATTGTTCGCCAGCGGGGAACAAAATTTAAGCCCGGTTTCAATGTTGCTCGCGGTGGAGATGATACACTGTTTGCACTCCGCGATGGTTATGTCCGCTTCCGTTCCAGAAGATTTGTAGATATAATACCTGAATCTACATTATCCTAACCTTCCTGCATTGAGTTTTATTGACGAGGCTAAAATCAAGGTAAAAGCCGGAGATGGAGGAAAAGGTTGTTTCAGTTTCTATTTTAACCGCAGAACAGGTAAAAACTATCCTGATGGCGGGGATGGCGGAAAGGGTGGAGATGTAATTATTGTTTGCAATCCTAACATCTGGGATCTGACTCACCTGAAATATAAGAAAAGTTTTAAAGCCGGAAATGGCGTCCATGGTAGCAGTAATAATAAAAAGGGTAAAGATGGTAGTGATGTTGTAATAGAAGTTCCTCCTGGAACAATAGTAAAAGACCTTAACGCTGACATTGTTATAAAAGAACTTCTCTCTCCAGAAGATAAGATTGTGGTAGCAAAAGGTGGAAAGGGAGGGCGGGGTAATGCCTATACTCGCAGTGAGACATTGCCTCCCCATAAAGGAGAGGAGAAGGAGCTTTTCCTGGAATTAAAGTTACTTGCTCATGTGGGGTTAGTAGGATTCCCTAATGCTGGAAAGACAACGCTCTTGAATGCTCTCTGCCAGACAAAATGCAAAACTGCAGGTTATCCGTTTACAACATTACACCCTTATCTTGGAGTTATCTGGAAAGGTGATTTTGCTATTAAAATTGCTGATATTCCAGGGTTAATCCAGGGAGCACATAAAGGAAAAGGTTTGGGAGATAGATTTTTAAGGCACATTCAGAGAACACAATTGCTGATATTTTTACTGGGGTTAGGGAATAACGACCCTGAACCCTTACAGGCATTAGAGATACTAAAACAGGAACTTTTTAAGTATCATCCCTCTATGATTGAGAAGGACTATTTTATAGTTGCCAATAAAATAGATTTGCCAGAAGCCCAGGAAAAACTTAAAATTTTAAAAAAGAAATTCAAAGATAGTAATGTAATGGCTATTTCAGCATTGAAAAAGATAGGGCTGGAAGAATTGCAGGATAAAATTCTGGAATATTTTGAGGAAAATGTATAAAAAAATTGTAGTTAAAATTGGAGCCAGTGTACTTAAAAGTAAAGACCGATTGAATAAATCTCGCTTCCGAGAAATCGCCAGTGATGTGTATCAATTGGTGAATGCTGGTAAAAAAGTTATAATTGTAAGTTCAGGAGCAATTGCCTGTGGTATGACTAAACTGGGATTAAATGTTCGGCCAAAGTTAATTACCAAACTTCAGGCACTGGCAGCTTTGGGGCAGATAGAATTAATGAAAACTTACCAGAGTTGTTTTCAGAAACATAAAATAGAAATTGCCCAAGTTCTACTTACCTGGGATGATTTTTCAGATAGACGGAGATTTCTTAATGCTCGAGAAACATTGAATGAACTCTTGAATTTGCATATTGTCCCAGTAATAAATGAGAATGATGCTGTTGGAGTTGAAGAGATAAGATTGGGAGATAACGACCGTCTTTCAGCAATGGTTGCTTCTATGATTCAAGCACAACTTTTAATTATGCTTTCTGATGTTCCTGGGATATATAATGAACAAGGTGAAATTTTATCTGAGGTAAAAAATGTTGTAGAAGTTAAAAACCTGTGCCTGGGGACCGACAAAAATTTCTGTGTGGGAGGTAAGCTCACCAAACTGGAAGCAGTAAAAATTGCCACCTCATTAGGGATAAATGCTGTGATTTCTGATGGCAGAATAAAAAATCCTATTATTTCTGTAATTAAAGATAAGAAAGGAACTTGGTTTCCTGCAAGTAGTAAACTTAAGGCAAAGAAACACTGGCTGGCTTATCTTTCTCAACCTCAAGGAACATTAATTGTGGATTCAGGAGCAGAGAATGCACTGGTAAAAAAGGGGAAAAGTTTACTTCCTAAAGGAGTCAGAGACGTTAAAGGTGAATTTTCAGCCGGGGATCTGGTTAAAATAGTTAATCTTCGAGGTGATGAAATTGCTCGCGGAATGGTTAATTATAATTCATCTGAAACCAGAAAAATTATTGGAGTAGATAGTAGAGATATTATATCTATTCTGGGATTTAAAAGAACTGATGAGTTGGTAAATCGTGATAATTTAGTAATTACAGGAGGTAAATAAAATGGAGTTAAGAAAAAAAATGGAAGAAATAGCCAGAAAGGCAAAAAATGCTCAGCCTATTGTTGCCAGAACTTCAACGAAAATTAAAAACCAAGCACTAAAATCCATGGCTCAGGCTCTGGAGAAAAATATCTCTTATCTTGAAAAAGAAAATAAGAAAGATATAGTAAGTGCTGAAAAGAAAGGGCTTTCTTCAGCCCTTATTGATCGCCTGCGATTAACACCGAAAAGAATTAAGGAAATGAGTGCTTGTTTAAAAGAAGTTGCTGATCTACCTGATCCAGTGGGAGAAATAATCAAAATGTGGAGAAGACCAAATGGTTTAAAAATCGGGAAGATGCGAGTGCCAATTGGAGTAATAGCCATAATTTATGAATCCCGTCCTAATGTTACCAGTGATTGTGTGGGTCTGTGCGTAAAATCCGGGAATGCAGTGATACTTCGTGGAGGTAGTGAGGCTTTTAATTCCAATCGAGCAATTTACGATATTTTAATTTCAGCAATAAAAAATATGATACCTCAGGAAGCAATTCAATTTGTTCCTACCACTGATAGAAAGGCTGTGGATTACTTATTAAAACTTGATAAATATATCGACCTTTTGATTCCTCGTGGTGGCGAGTCGCTTATAAAATATGTAACTGCAAAAGCCCGCATGCCGGTGATAAAGCATTATAAGGGTGTCTGTCATGTCTATGTTGATTGTGATGCCGATTTAGAAATGGCTATGAAAATATGTTTTAATGCTAAAGTCCAGAGACCAAGTGTATGTAATGCTATGGAAACACTTCTGGTGGATGAAAAAATTGCTCAAGAGTTTTTACCTTTAATGCTGGAAAAATTTCGGGAAGCAGGAGTTGAAATTCGGGGATGTAAAAGAACTAAAAAGATAGTTCCCTGGGTTAAAAATGCTCGCGAGAGTGACTGGTATGCAGAATATCTTGATTTAATCTTGGCAGTAAGAATAGTTTCTGGAGTAGATTCGGCAATAGAACACATTAGAAAATATGGTAGCAATCATTCTGATGCCATTGTTACTGAAAATTATGAAACTGCTTGGAAATTTTTGGAAGAGGTTGATTCCTCCGCAGTATATGTTAATGCTTCTACCAGATTCACCGATGGCTATCAGTTTGGTTTGGGAGCAGAAATGGGAATATCTACAGATAAAATTCACGCCCGGGGGCCAATGGCATTAGAGGAGCTCACAACTTATAAATATATAGTATTTGGAAATGGACAAATCAGAGAATAGAATAGGGATATTAGGAGGCTCATTTGACCCTATCCACATTGGGCATCTGATATTGGCAGAATATGCTTTAACTGAATGTAAATTAGATAAGATTTTATTTATTCCTAACAGAATTCCTAATCTTAAACAGCCTCCACAAGCTTCTGCTCGCCATCGTTATCAGATGATTAAACTTGCTATTCAAGATAATCCCAAGTTTGAAGTCTCTGATATCGAAATAAAAAGAAAAGGTATATCTTATTCTTATGATACAGTTACTGCCTTAAAGAAAAAATTTAAAAATGACAAACTGTTTTTCATTATTGGCTCTGATGCTTATAATTCTCTTCCGAAGTGGAAAAATTTCAAGAAGTTAATTACAGAAATTGAATTTATAGTTGCTATCCGGCCAGGTTCTAAAATTAAGAAAATTCCCCAGATTAAATTTCAACTTCTGAATATTCCTGAAATTGCCATTTCATCTTCTTATATTCGCAAACGGGTAAAGAAAGGGAGGAGCATAAGATACCTTGTGCCCGATAGAGTATGGCAGTATATTTGTGAGTATAAACTCTACACATGAATATTCTTCTTCATTATATATTTCTGGTTATCGGTTTAGTTTTATCTGCATTTTTTTCTGGTTCTGAAAGTGCGATATTTTCTCTTACTGACCATGAAAGGCAAAAAATAAAACAGCACTATAAAAAAGCAGGACAATTACTACAAAAATTTCTGGAAAACCCTCCAGATACGATCTCTTTAATAATAACTGGAAATACTTTTGTAAATACAGTAGCCACCAGTATTATTGGCACTTTGCTGGCAGTCTTTTATCCTGATATTTCCGTTGTGGTTTCAATAATGGTGGTAACTTCAATAATTCTAATTATGGGAGAAGTAATTCCTAAATTATTTGCATTACGCATGGTGGAAAAAACTTCGATATTTGCTGTTTATTTTTTATCCGTTGCCAGATGTATTCTTAATCCTTTTAAAAGCTTATTTACCACCATTTGCTCTAAAATCACTTTTCATCTTGGTTGGGATATAAATAAAATTTCTCCTCGGCCACTGTTGCGGGAAATATTTGCAATTGTAAAAATAGGTGAAGAACGAGGCATTCTGGAAAAAGAAGAAAGGGTTCTGGTAGAAAAAGTATTAAGTTTTGGTAAAAGGTGGGTAAAAGAGATAATGACACCAAGGGTAGACATTTGTGGGATGGATAAATCTTTTTCTCAATCTCAGGTTTTTGAAGTTATCAAGTCAACTAGACATACAAAATATCCCGTTTATGATCACAATCTGGATAATGTTATTGGAGTAATTTATGTGAAGGACCTATTATTTCAAGAGAATAAAAACTGGCAGGATTTAATTCAACCAATATTTGTGGTTCCAGAGTTTATGATGATTGACGAACTTTTGCAGGAGTTTAGGGAAAGGAATGAAGAAATTGCGCTGGTGGTAGACGAATATGGAGGAACAGCGGGATTGGTAACTCTGGAGGATATTTTGGAGGAACTTGTTGGTGAAATTGAAGATGAGTATAGAAAAGAAAAAAGTAAAATTGAATTTATAGATAAAAATACAATCTCAGTGCCAGGTAGTATTTCTTTAAGAGAATTAAAAGAATTACTTAATGTTGAGATAGAAGAGAATTACTCTACATTATCAGGTCTGTTGTTGAGCCTTTTTCAGAAAATACCTTCCAGTGGACAATCTCTGGAATATAAAAATTTGAAGTTTTTTATAGATGAAGTAAGCAGAAATAGAATAAAAAAGGTTACGGTGAAAAAGGTGCAATGATGGAAATAATTGCAGTAATTTTTTATCTCATATTATTTTTAACGCTTGCAGGTTTTTCTTCTGGCTATGAGACGGGAATAACATCAATTCCACTTTCTACTGTAGAATCACATCGAGAACGAAATAAAACTCACGAATTGTGGTTGATTGAAAAACTCAAGAATCCAGAAAAACTTGTCAGCGTAACCCTTGTTATAACCAACTTTTCGTTGGCATCGGCGGTATTAATATTTTTATACACTGCCATAAAATTTATTCCTTCTCATTCCTGGACAGAACTTCTGGCGGTGGTTTTACTTACTCCTGTAAGTATAATTTTTTCAGAAATTTTGCCTAAAAGTTTATTTCGATCCAAGCCAGAGTTGATTTTTAAAACAGTATTGATTTTTAAACCGCTTTATTATGTGTCAATACCTTTGGCATATCTGTTTTATTATTTTCCTGCCAGGATTGTAGATATTGTAAGTAGAAAACCAATAAGAAGCAGATTAATCAGAACAAAAGAAGAGATAAAGACTGCAATTACTACTGGCGAGGAAAAAGGAATTCTGGAAGAACATGAGAAGACAATTTTATACAAGGTGTTTGAACTTGGAAAGAAACAGGTAAAGGAGATTATGATTCCGGTAAAAAAAGTCGCCAGTTTGGATAAAACTTCTACTTTACAACAGGCTTATCAGGTATTTAAAGAACAGAAATTTTCTCGTCTGCCAGTCTACGACTCTGAGAAAGAGGAGTTCATAGGAATTATAAATTATATGGATTTATTCTTAACTTCAGAGAAGGAAAACAAAAAAGTAGAGGGCATAATGCATCCTATCATTTATGTAGATGATAATACTTATCTTGACGATCTTGTAGTTGTGATGCTTAGAAACCGTGCTCATTTGATTGGAATTAAAAATTCTCTCGGGATGTGTGTAGGAATTGTTACTCTGGAAGATGTCCTTGAGGAAATTGTGGGAGAGTATTAAACTTAAAATTTAGAAAAATATTGTATAAAAGTAAGAAATCTGTTATTATATGCGGGACATGAAGTTAAAAGGTGCTCAAATTGTAGTGGAGGCACTAAAGAAAGAGGGAGTAAAGGATATTTTTGGTATTCCTGGCGGTGCAGTTTTGCCTCTTTTTGATGCTCTTTATGATTCTGATTTAAATTTTTATCTTACCCGTCATGAACAGGCTGCAGCCCATGCCGCTGATGGTTATGCCCGCAGTACTGGGAAAGTAGGAGTATGTATTGCCACCTCCGGGCCTGGTGCTACCAATTTAGTGACTGGAATTACCACTGCTTATATGGATTCTGTCCCTATAGTGGCAATTACTGGCCAGGTTAAAACTTTTCTAATTGGAAATGATGCCTTTCAGGAAGCAGATACCACAGGAATCACTCGTCCTATCACCAAGTATAATTATCTGGTTAAAGATATAAAAGAATTAGCAAAGACTATTCATGAGGCTTTTTATATTGCTTCTACTGGAAGGCCTGGGCCAGTGTTAATTGATCTTCCAGTAGATGTTGAACTTCAGGAGACAGAATTTAAATATTCAGACTGCCCTCCTCATATAAGAGGGTATAATCCCAAGACAAAAGGGCATCCTCTCCAGATAAAAAAGGCGGCTGAACTAATTAAAAAGTCGAAGAAGCCGGTAATATATGCTGGAGGAGGAGTAATTATCTCTTCAGCATCAAATGAACTCAAAAAGTTGGCTGAAAAATATAAAATTCCAGTTACCACTACTTTAATGGGATTGGGAGCATTTCCTCAAACTCATCCTCTTTCCTTAGAAATGTTGGGAATGCATGGTACGGTTTATGCTAATCTGGCAATTCAGAATTCAGATTTGATAATTGCTGTGGGAGCACGATTTGATGATCGGGTTACAGGGAAGATATCAGCATTTGCTCCCCATGCTAAGATAATTCATATTGATATTGATCCTTCGGCAATAAGCAAAAATGTCACAGTTGATATTCCTATAGTAGGAGATGCTAAACAAGTTTTACGAGAATTACTTAAAATAGCTGAACCGCCTGATACCAGAGAGTGGCTTAAGCAAATCCAAAAATGGAAAAATGAGTTCCCATTGAAATATAAAAATAATGGCAAACTAAAACCTCAGTATGTGGTGCAAAAGATTTATGAAGTAACGCAGGGTAAAGCAATAGTGACCACTGAAGTTGGCCAGAATCAAATGTGGGCAGCCCACTGGTATAAATTTACAAAACCACGAACATTTATAACTTCGGGAGGCCTGGGTACAATGGGATATGGTTTCCCGGCAGCAATTGGCGCCAAGGTGGGGAATCCTGAGATGTTGGTGGTAGATATTGCAGGAGATGGGTCTATTCAGATGAATATTCAGGAACTGGCCACTGCTGTTTATTATGAAATTCCAGTAGTTATTGCAATTTTGAATAATCAGTATTTGGGAATGGTCAGACAATGGCAACAATTGTTTTACAATGAAAGATATTCCTATACTTATCTCAAAAATCCTGATTTTGTTAAAGTTGCAGAAGCTTACGGAGCAATAGGAATGAGAGTGACCAAAAAGCAGGAAGTAGAACCAGCGTTAAAGAAGGCATTTAAGAGTAAGAAAAAACCAGTAGTGATTGATTTTATTGTAGATGAGTTTGAAAATGTCTATCCTATGGTTCCCGCAGGTGAAGCCATTGATAGAATGATTGGTGGCATGGCTTAAGAGAGGAAAGAAGTAATATGAAATATGTCCTTTCAGTCTTGGTTGAAAACAAGTTTGGGGTACTGGCTCGAATAGCAGGTCTGTTTAGTGCTCGGGGATTTAATATCGATTCTCTGGCAGTGGGGGAAACTGATGATCCCACGATATCCCGAATGACAATTGTAGTAGATGCTGACGAACGGACATTTGAACAAGTTAAAAAACAGCTCAATAAACTTATAGATGTAATTTCAATTCAAGATTTCACCAAGAAGGATTATGTGGATAGAGAACTTTTGCTTCTAAAATTAACACTCAATTCTCAAAGCAGATCTCATATTATTGAAATAGTGGAATTACTGGAAGGAAGAATACTTCATGTAGGAGTAAAGACCATCTGTGTGGAAATAATAGGAAATAAAGATAAGATTACAACTGCGTTGCAACTTTTTAAACCCTATGGAATTAAAGAAATAATGCGTACTGGGACTGTGGCTATAAGCAAAGATTAAAGGGGGTGTTATAATGGCTAAAATTTATTATGATAAGGATGCTGATATTAAATTTATTAGAGGAAAAACAGTAGCAATAATTGGCTACGGTGCCCAAGGAAGGGCTCAGGCTTTAAATCTTAGAGATAGTGGAGTAAATGTTTTGGTTGCAGAATTAAAAAATACACCTAATTACAACCAAGCAGTAAAGGATGGATTTAAACCACTCTCTGCTTCTGAAGTAACAAAATCAGCAGATGTGATTCAGATGCTGACTCAAGACCATGTTCAACCCATGGTATATGAAGAGATTAAACCATATTTGAAAAAAGGAAGGGCATTGGGGTTTTCTCACGGATTTAATATTCATTTTCATCAGATTGTTCCTCCTCCCAATATTGATGTATTTATGGTTGCACCCAAAGGTCCTGGTACTTTAGTGAGAGAAATGTATGTTCACAAGAAAGGTGTTCCCTGTCTGGTTGCTGTCTACCAGGATTATACTAAAAAGGCAAAAAAACTTGCTCTCGCTTATGCTCGCGCAATTGGAGGAACGAAAGCAGGAGTAATAGAAACTACATTTAAGGAGGAGACTGAGACTGATTTGTTTGGAGAACAGGTTGTTCTCTGTGGTGGAGTTACAGAATTAATTAAGGCTGGATTTGAAACTCTGGTTGGCGCTGGCTACCAGCCCGAGATAGCTTATTTTGAGTGTCTTCATGAATTAAAACTTATTGTAGATTTAATTTATAAAAATGGGATTCAGAAAATGCGGGAAGTGATTTCAGATACAGCAGAATATGGTGATTATACTCGCGGAAAAAGAATAATAAATGAAAAAGTAAGAGAAGAAATGAAAAAAATACTGGCTGAAATCCAGTCGGGAGAATTTGCCCGGGAATGGATTCTGGAGAATAAGGCCAACAGACCAGTATTTAAGGCTGCCAGAAAGCAGGCTCAACAGCATATGATTGAGCAGGTGGGAGCTAAATTGAGGAAGATGATGCCCTGGTTGAAGGCATAAATTTTTCTGCAGATTTTTTAATGATAACAGAAGCCATCAAACTTCTGTCTGGGAAGCAAAACTTACCTTCAGATGTTATCTATAATTCCATGATGGAGATAATGGAAGGGATAGCTACTTCTGCCCAGATTTCTGCATTCCTTATGGGACTAAGATTAAAAGGGGAAACCCCTGAGGAGATTGCAGTGTCAGCCAAAGTTATGAGAGAAAAGGCTGTTACCATTTCTCCTGATGTTGATAAAATAATCGACACCTGTGGAACTGGTGGGGATGGATTGCATACATTTAACATTTCTACTCTGGTGGCTTTTGCTATTTCTACATGTGGAGTAGCAGTGGCTAAACATGGTAATCGCTCAGTGTCTAGTTCCTGTGGGAGTGCTGATCTCATAGAAGCGTGGGGTATACCATTAGAAGCAGAACCAGATGTTATTGAAAGAGGTATTGCTGAGGTTAAATTTGGATTTTTGTTTGCTCCCAGGTTTCACCCCGCAATGAAACATGCCACCCCAGTAAGGAAGGAGATTGGCATCCGGACAATATTCAATATTCTGGGACCATTAGCCAATCCTGCTCGACCAGATTATCAAATTCTAGGAGTATATTCTCAGCAACTTCTTCCAGTAATTATTCAGGCATTAAAAGCATTGGGATTGAAATCTGCACTGGTAGTGCATTCTCAGGAAGGGATGGATGAGATTTCTATTTTTTCTCCTACGGAGGCACTTCTACTCAAAGAAGGAGAAATTCAGAAAGTAGAAATAAATCCTAAAGATTTTGGAATTTCAGGATATAAACTGGAAGAAATAGTTGTTTCTTCTCGAGAAGAAGCAATAGACAAGGCTTATCAGATTTTAGAGGGCAAACAGCAAGCAGGTGTGGACATCGTGGCTATTAATGCTGGCTGGGCGTTGTATATTTTAGATGAAGTTAGAACTCCTAAACAGGGATTTGAAAAGGTTAAACAGCTATTTAAAGATAAAGAAGTTTTAAAAAAAGTTCAGAGGATAAAAGACTATTACAAAAATGCCACTGCTGGATCAGATAATTGAGAGCAAGAAAAATTACTTACAGAAAGCAAAAACCATCCTGCCTTTAGCCGAAATTAAACAGCGACTGAAAGAAAACCCTGTTACCACCTCAAGATTTCTGAATAACATTCAGAATTCAGAATTAGAAGTTAAAATTATTGGAGAGATAAAAAGGAATTCTCCCTCTGTCGGAAAAATTTTAGATGATAAAGAAAATATCCTGGATATTGCCAGAATTTACCACGCAAATGGAATAGTGGCATTATCTATCCTTACAGAAAACAATTTCTTTAATGGAGATGTTACTGATCTAAAAACGATTACCAACAGTATTGATTTACCAGTGTTGAGAAAAGATTTTATAATTGAAGATTACCAGGTCTATGAAAGTAAATTGTATGGTGCTGATGCTATTTTGCTTATTGTTAGGATTCTTGATGATATTAGTCTGAAAAGATTTACAGAAATTGCTGATCAACTTTATCTTGATATTATATACGAAGTACATAGCCAAGAAGAATTGGAAAGAATTCTTCCTCTAAATCCCAAAATTGTAGGAATAAATAATCGTGACTTAGATAGTCTAGAAATAGATTTTAAGGTTTCAGAATCCATTTTGCCGCAACTTTCTGAGGAAATAGTTAAAATTGTAGAAAGCGGAATTAGAAATTATCAAGATATAGTATATTTTAAAAGTCTAGGGGCTGATGCTTTTCTGATTGGTGAGACGATTTTAAAATCCGAAGATAGAGCAGATAAAATAAGAGAGTTGATGGGATATGGTTAAGGTTAAATTTTGTGGAATAAAAAGAATGGAAGATGCCTGGGATGCAGCCCGACTTGGCGTTCATGCCCTGGGATTTGTATTCGTTAAAAACAGTCCCAGATATATTAGTCCTGATGATGCTCAGAAAATTATTTCTCAACTTCCACCTTTTATAGTAAGAGTGGGAGTTTTTAGCAACCATAATGAGAATGAAATTTCAGAAGTTCTAAATATCTGTCAGCTAGATGCTCTCCAGTTTCACGGTGAAGAGAGTCCTCAATTCTGCAAATTATTTGCGAGCAAGAAGAGATTGATTAAGGCTTTCAGGGTTAAGGATGAAAACTTTTTGGATCAAATACCACAATATGACTTTGTGGATGCAATTCTTCTGGATAGTTACCATCCTGATTTAAAAGGAGGAACAGGATCAACTTTTAATTGGGAACTGGCTAAAAAAGCCAGGGAGTTTGGGATTCCAGTAATACTTTCAGGAGGATTAAATCCTGATAATGTTAAACAGGCAATAGCAGAGGTTAATCCTTATGCTGTAGATGTCTCATCAGGAATTGAACAGGCTCCAGGTGTAAAAGACCATGAACTAATGGCGAAATTCATCGCTTGCGTCTGGGAAGAAGAATGGGGATATTGATCTCTTCTCATGGGAAAAATATCTTGCCCTTCAAAGGTAAAATTAATAATAGGTATAATTACTAACTCTCTTTCTTTACTTCCTAAAGTGGAAAAATTATTACAGAAAAAATTTGGTCCTATTGATTTCCATAGTCCAATAATTGATTTTATTTATACTAATTATTATGAAAAAGAAATGGGAGAAAATCTTAAACGAAAATTTGTGAGTTTTGAAAAGTTAATATTTCCTGTGGAAATAATAGCGATAAAGCATTATACTAATAAATTGGAGAAAAAATTCTCCCATCAGAGCAAAAGAAATGTGAATCTTGATCCTGGTTATTTAAATGAAGGTAAACTTATTCTGGCATCAACTAAAGATAATCTTCAAAGGATATATCTTGGAAAGGGAATTTATGCTGAGGTTACACTTTATTTTAAAAATGGTGAATTTCAACCATTTATGTGGACTTATCCTGATTATTGCAGTCCTGAATATCGTAATATTTTTAAACAGATTCGTAATATATTTAGAAAACAAATAGGCAAAGCATGAAAAAACTTCCTGATAATAAGGGTTATTTTTCCGGATTTGGAGGAAAATTTGTTCCCGAGACTCTTATTTCAGCCTTAGACGAATTGGAGAAAGCCTATAACCACATAGCCAGAAGTAAGGAATTTAATAAAGAATTGAATTATTTACTCTCTCACTATGCTGGCAGGCCTACTCCTCTTTATTTCGCCAACAATCTATCTCAATATCTTGGATTTAAGATTTATTTGAAAAGAGAAGACCTTGCTCATACCGGCGCTCATAAGATAAACAATACTCTCGGCCAGGTCCTGTTGGCAAAAAAAATGGGTAAGACAAGAATCATTGCTGAAACTGGGGCTGGCCAACATGGAGTAGCAACTGCCACAGCTTGTGCTCTTCTAGGGCTGGATTGTGTGGTATATATGGGAGAAGAAGATATTAAACGTCAGGCATTGAATGTATTTCGGATGAAATTACTGGGAGCAGAAGTAAGATCAGTTACAACTGGTTCTCAAACATTAAAAGATGCTATAAATGAAGCCATAAGGGATTGGGTAACAAATGTGAGAAATACCTATTATGTAATTGGGTCTGTTGTCGGTCCTCATCCTTATCCTGTAATTGTGAGAGATTTTCAGAGTGTAATAGGTAAAGAAACTAAAAAACAGATTTTAAAAATGGAAGGAACTCTTCCTGATTATCTAGTTGCCTGTGTAGGAGGAGGAAGTAATGCTATGGGTTTGTTTCATCCATTCTTTAAAGATAGTCACGTTAAATTTATCGGGGTGGAGGCAGGAGGTAGAGGATTAAATACTCCTTATCATGCTGCTACTTTATGTAAGGGCAAATTGGGGGTTTTCCATGGGTTTAAAAGTTATATTCTTCAGAGTAAGGAGGGACAGATTCATCCCACTCATTCCATTTCTGCTGGCCTTGATTATCCTGGAGTTGGCCCTGAGCATGCCTACTATAAGAAAATAAAAAGAGCAATTTACACCGCAGTAAATGACAATTGGGCACTTAAAGGATTCAAAATTCTCTCTCAATTAGAAGGAATTATTCCTGCTTTGGAACCTGCTCATGCCATTGGATACTTAATTAAAGAGAAGAAAAAATTTAATAAAAATGACGTGGTTGTTGTCTGTCTTTCGGGTCGTGGGGATAAGGATATTGAAATAGTTAAAGCCTACCTAAAATGAGCAGATTACAGAAATATTTTCAGAAAATAATTTCCAAGGGTAGAAAAATTTTCATCCCTTATATAACTCTTGGTGATCCCAGTTTTAACACCACTATAAAAATAGCAGATATTCTGGTTTCAGCAGGAGCAGATGCTTTAGAAATTGGAATTCCATTTTCGGATCCATTAGCCGACGGACCTACAATACAAAAAGCAGTTACCAGAGCGTTAAGAAATAATATCAGTATAGAGGATGGTTTTAAATTTTTAAAAAAATTTCAGAACAAGAGACCGGTTATTTTTATGAGTTATTTGAACCCCATCTTAACATATGGTATTAAGAGATTTTTTACCACAGCCAAAAAGTTAAATCTGGCTGGAGTGGTAATTCCTGACCTTCCAGTTGAGGAAGCAAAGGAGATTAGAAGTCTGGCTAAAAGAAATGGTGTAGCCTTGTCTTTATTTGTTTCTCCTACAACTTCATTATTCCGAGCCAAAATCATAGATAGAATGAGTGATGGATTTATATATTATATTTCCGTTACTGGTGTTACTGGAATACGAGAAAAGCTGCCTTCACAGTTAATTGAAGATTTGAACACAGTCAAAAAAATAATAACCAAGCCATTATGTTTAGGATTTGGGATTTCTCATTCCTCACAGATAAAGAAAATAAAAAAATATGTGGATGGAATTATAGTGGGAAGTGCTATTGTACTCAGAATAGAAAATAACATCGGGAATTTTTATAAAATGAAAAAAGAGATTTTTGATTTTGCTAATAGTTTAAGGATTGCTCTTGATGAAGAGGATATTGGCTCTTGATATTGGAGAGAAAAAAGTAGGGGTGGCTATTTCTGATCCGTTTAAATTGTTTGCTCAATCTCTGGAAGTATTGAATATCCGAGGAAAGGCAGACCTTGTAGATAAAATTAAGAAGTATCTTACAAATTATAATATTGAAAAAATAGTTATTGGTAACCCTCTCACTAAGGATGGAAGCGAATCTCTTTTTTCTAAGAAAATAAGAGAAATTGCAAAATTGATTTCTAGCCATTATAATATGGAGACTATTTTATGGGATGAAAGATTTAGTTCAGAAGAAGCAACACGTTATATTCAGAAAGCAGGAAGAAAATACATTAAAAGACATATAGACAAAGTTTCTGCTCAAATAATATTACAATCTTATCTGGAAAGAGAAAGAAATGCGAGGAGCAATTAAGTTATTCAATATAATGGGAATAAGTGTGGAAATGCACATAAGTTTTTTAATCCTCCCGTTTTTCTTCTGGTTGATGTATGAGTGGAAAGGAATATTTATAATTTTTGCAATATTTACATGTGTGGCTGCCCATGAATTTTCTCATTCTATTGTTGCTAAAAATTATGGGATAAATGTGGATAGAATAACTTTATTGCCGATTGGTGGTGTTGCAAATATGCGCTCTCTTCCTGAAACTCCCACTCAGGAACTTTTCATTTCGATTGCAGGCCCTTTGTTTAATATAATCCTAACTGTGGTTCTATTTTTCCCTTTAAAGGCTCTTCTGGGAGAATATCATCTTTTTCATCCTGATCCTTTAACCTGGCCAGGAGCAGTTGCTTATGCTTACTGGGTTAATCCTGTTTTGGCAGGATTTAATCTTATTCCGGCATTTCCCATGGACGGTGGTAGAATATTGCGGGCACTTCTGGCCAGAAAATTTTCATATATTAAGGCAACCAAAATAGCAGTAAATCTTGGACATGGCTTTGCACTGTTATTTGCTTTTTGGGCTTTAAGTATGAGACCACCGAATTTCATCCTGTTATTTATTGCTCTCTTTATTTTTGTTGCTGCTTCTCAGGAAGAAAGTATTGCCAGTATGAAAGCAACATTAGGGGGAATTAGAGTCAAGGAGGTTGTAAACAGGCAGTTTTATAGTTTGAATCCCGATGCTACTATCGGTGAAGTTTTAAACTTAATTCTTAGCAGCCACCAAGAAGATTTTCCAGTGGTTTTAGAGGATAAACTAATTGGTTTTTTACCTCGCGATAAGGTAATTTATGCCCTTCATGAAAAACAGTTAGAAAAAAAAGTATCAGAGCTTATGATTCAAGATTTTCCGGTTCTGTCTGAAGATGAATATCTTTACTCAGCTTATAACAAAATGGAAAATAGTAAACTTAAAGCACTTCCAGTGGTAGAAGAAGATAAGATTTTAGGAATCATCACTGTAGAAGATGTAAGCAGAATATATTCTTTATTTTCTAAAGGAGAGATTTGAAAATGGTATATTATCCCGATTATAAAATAGCCCCATCTTTGTTATCAGCGGATTATAGTAGGTTGGGAGAGGAGATAAAAGACGTTGAAGAGAAAGGTGCTGATTTAATTCATATTGATGTTATGGATGGACATTTTGTTCCCAATATTACCATTGGTCCTGATATGGTTAAAGATATAAGAAAGATTACCAATCTCCCATTAGATGTCCATCTGATGATTACCAATCCTCAGGAATATATTCCTCGATTTGAACTAGCAGGGGCAGATATAATTACATTTCACGTAGAATTATTTATTGAAAATGGGAAGGTAAATCTCAATAAGTTAAAAAATATATTTGAGCAGGGATATACAGCCCGCCTGGGTATGGTAATAAATCCACCAACAGATGTTAAATATTTTAGGGAGATATTAGAAAATATAAGTGTTGATTTTATTCTTGTTATGTCAGTAAATCCAGGATTTGGTGGCCAGACATTTATTGAAAGTGTTTTGGACAAAGTAACATATTTAAGACAGGATTTGAAATTTAGCGGTGACATTGAAATTGATGGAGGAATAAATCATAACACTGCTAGATTAGCAGTAAAAGCAGGATGCAATATTCTGGTTGCTGGAAGTTATATTTTCAAATCCAGCGATAGAAGAAAAGCATTCCACCTATTAAGGGAAAGTTTTATAAACTATTAGAGAAGCTAAATCATGATTAAGTTTGGTACCGATGGTTGGCGAGCAGTCATTGCTGATGATTTTACTTTTGATAATGTTAGAAAAGTGGCTCAGGCTTATGTTCAATTCATGAAGATGAAGAAGAAAAAAGGGGAAATTATTGTTGGTTATGATACCAGATTTTTATCATTTGAGTTCGCTCGTGCTTTTTCAGAAGTATTATGTGGCAATGGGTTTAAGGTCAGAATTTTCAACCAGCCTCTTCCTACTCCCTGTTTATGTTTTGGAATAAAAAAATATAACCTTGATGGGGGAATAATGGTTACTGCCAGTCATAATCCTCCACAATTCAATGGTGTAAAAATAAAAACTTCTCAGGCTGCCCCTGCTTCTCCTGATGAGACGCAGAAAATAGAGAAACTGGTAGACAAATGTAAACCTAAGGTTTTACATTATCAGGTAGCTGAAAAAAGAGGCTTAATTAAGGAGATAAAACTACGTCAGTCTTACTTAAGCTTTTTGAGGTCGTATGTGGACTTTTTCAGAATAAAAACTCAAAATTTTCGTATAGTCCACGACTCTATGTATGGAACTGGAAATTCTCTTTTAGAAGAATTGTTTAAAAATACAAAAGTTAAAATAACCAGTTTTAGAAATGAGATTAATCCTTCCTTTTATGGAATTAATCCGGAGCCAATTCCCGAAAATATTAAACCCACTATGGAACTTATGAAAAAAAATAATTACGATCTGTGTATAATTACTGACGGTGATGCTGACAGAATTGGAGCGATAGCACCAGGAGGAAGATTTTTAAATCCAGGATGGATATTGAGCTTGTTATTAATCCATTTTGTAAAAAATAGAGGCCAGAAAGGAGCAGTTGTAAAAACTATATCTAATAGTTCTCTAATTGAAAAAATAGCCGCAAAATATGATTTACCTTTATACGAAACCCCTGTGGGCTTTAAGCATATAGCTGAAATTATGTTAAAGCAAAATGTAGTAATTGGTGGTGAAGAGTCAGGAGGAATAGGATTTAAGGGGTATATTCCTGAGAGGGATGGTCTGGTAAGCGGTTTGCTCCTTTTGGAATTCATGGCCTATGAAAGGAAAAGTATCAATGAAATAATTACTGAGGTGGAAAAAGAATATGGCAAATTTTTTTATCATCGTATTGACATTTATTATCCTCAAAGCTTGAAATCTAAACTTTTCAAAAAATTATCTCGAAAGCCATTCCAAGAAATTTCAGGGCTGAAGGTAATTGAGATAAAGGATTTCGATGGTGTAAAATTTATACTGGAGGATGGGAGCTGGCTTCTGTTCAGACTTTCAGGCACAGAACCAAAATTGAGAATTTATTGTGAAGCCAATTCTCGCAAGAAACTTAATGCTATTTTGAAATTTGGTAGAGATTTTGCATTAGGTTTGAAATAAATGTACAGGGAGCTGGTCAGAAATTCCGCAATTATCGCTCATATTGATCATGGTAAATCTACTCTTGCCGACAGATTATTGTTATATACAGGAGCAATAACAGAACGGGAATTCAGGGAACAGATTTTGGATGATATGGAACTGGAAAGAGAAAAAGGAATAACTATTAAAGCCAGTGCAGTAAGATTATTTTATAATTATGAAGGCAAAAATTACGAACTAAATCTTATTGATACTCCTGGACATGTTGATTTTACCTCTGAGGTTACAAAATCTATAGCCTGTTGTGAAGGTGCCCTTTTGGTAGTAGATGCTTCTCAGGGAGTGGAAGCCCAGACAGTAGCCAATTTTCATTATGCTCTGGAGAAAAATTTAACTATAATACCAGTAATAAACAAAATAGATTTACCTAATGCTCGCATACAAGAGGTGGAGGAACAGATAGAAAACATTTTACATATAGAAAAGAGCAAAATAATAAAAGCCAGCGCTAAAGAGGGAATTGGAATAAAGGAAATTCTGGATAGAATTATTCAGGATGTTTCTCCTCCCAGAGGAAACCCTGCTGCTCCTCTTAAAGCAATGATATTTGATTCCTATTATGATGTTTATCGAGGCGTGGTTATCTACATCAGAGTTTTTGACGGCAAGGTAGAAGCAGGAAATAAAATAAAAATCCTTTCTACTGGGAGAGAATATGAAGTGGAAGAAGTTGGGGTTTTAACTCCTTATCCTTGTAAAGTAGATTTTTTAGAGGTAGGAGATGTAGGATTTGTAATTGCTGGAATCAAAAACCCCAAAGAGGTAATTGCCGGTGATACTATAACTCTTGCAGATAACCCTGTGTGTAAGCCACTTCCTGGATTTAGAAAGCTTAAACCCCTGGTATATGCTGGTTTTTATCCTGTTAATAGTTCTGATTTCCCTTCCCTAAGAACAGCACTGGAAAAACTCTCACTTACTGATTCGGCATTAATCTTTGAACCTGAAAACTCCCAGGCTTTGGGTCCAGGTTTTAGATGCGGATTTCTGGGGTTATTACATATGGAAATAGTTCAAGAACGTCTGGAAAGAGAATTTAAAATAGATTTAGTTGTCACTACTCCCAATGTAAAATACATAATAAAACTTAAAAATGGCACTACCATAGAATTGGAAGAACCAGGTCATTTTCCTCAACCTTATGAAATTGAAGAAATTCAAGAACCCTATGTCCGAGCATATCTTCTAATTCCACCAGATACAATTGGAGCGGTAATGGAATTGGCTCAGTCCCGGCGAGGTGTATATAAGAGTACTGAATATTATGGAGGCAGAGTGGCAATTATATATGAATTCCCACTGGCAGAAATACTTGTTGATTTTCACGACAAGATAAAATCATTGACAAGGGGATATGGATCCTTAGATTATGAATTTATTGGTCATCGTCCTGTTAACCTAGTTAAAGTTGATATTTTATTAAATGGTAAAAAATGTGATGCATTATCTATTTTGGTTCCCAGAGACAAGGCTCAGTATAAAGCCCGCCAGTTGGTGTTAAAACTTAAGGAGGTTATTCCCAGACACCTTTTTGAAGTTGTAATTCAGGCTGCTATTGGAAGTAAGATAATTGCTCGTGAAAACATTCCACCTCTAAAAAAACATGTTACTGGCAAATGTTATGGTGGTGATATTACCAGAAAGAGAAAGTTATGGGAAAGGCAGAAGGAAGGAAAAAAAAGAATGAAGAAGTTTGGAGAGGTGGATGTTCCGCAGGAAGCATTTCTAGCAATTTTGAAACTGGAATGAAAGAATCTATTAAAATAATAAAAACGAGAAGAAGCATAAGAAACTACAAAGATAAAAAGATTCCTCAAGATGTGATATTAGATATTATTGACTGTGGACGATTGGCACCTACTGCTCGTAATGAACAACCCTGGGAATTTATAGTAGTTAGAAATAAGCAAAATTTAGAAAAGTTAACATTAATTGTGGACAAAAATGCTCCCTTTCTGAAAAAAGCTGATTGTTGCATAGTAGTGATATGCAAGGAGACAAAGTATTATCTGGAAGACGGATGTGCTGCTACTGAAAATATAATCCTAGCAGCCCACTTTTATGGAATTGGTTCCTGCTGGATAGCAGGAGATAAAAAAGAATATGCCCAGAAGGTCAAAGAATTTTTACATGTTCCTTCAGGGTATAAACTTGTGAGCTTGATTGCTCTTGGTTATCCTGAAGGTAAATTGCCATCACCACCTAAAAGAAAATTGCAGGATGTATTACACTGGGAGAAATTCTGATGGACTTATATAAATTGATCCTTGGAAGAAGAACAGTTAGAAAGTTCCAGCAGAAGAAAATAGACAGAAGAATTTTACGGAAAATAGTAAATGCTGGAAGACTTGCTCCTTCTGCTTCCAATTTGCAGTTTATAGAATATATTATAATTGACGATCCCAAGTTATTGAATGCTATTTTTCCCTATACTAAATGGGCAGGGTATATAAGGCCTGAATGGCGTCCTTCAGAAAAGGAACGTGCAGTGGCTTATATAGCAGTAGTGATTAATCTTAATAAAAGCCCTAATCCAGATCTCAGAGATGTAGGAGCAAGTGTGGAAAATATGATTTTAGCAGCACTGAGTTTTGGAGTGGGGAGTTGCTGGTTGGGTACAATAGATAAAGAAAATATTTCCCAAATATTAAATCTTCCATTCCACATAAAATTGGATTCACTTTTAGCCCTGGGATATCCTAAAGAACATCCTCGCAAAGTAGAATCAGATAGTACCAGATACTGGCGAGACAAAAATAATAAACATTATGTGCCTAAAAGACCTTTAAGCTCTATTTTATTTTATAACTCATATGGCAATAGAAGTTAGTGTAGTTATTCCCACCTACAACCGTAAGGAAAAATTGACTAAAGTCTTAAAAGCACTGGCTATTCAGAATTTTCCCAAAGAAAAATATGAAGTAATAGTTGTAGATGATGGGGGTAGTCAGAACATTTTGTCTGTGATTAATAACTTCTCAGAAATTAATATCAAATATATTTATCAACAAAGGTCAGGTCCCGGGACAGCAAGAAATACAGGGATTAGAATTTCTCAAGGAGAAATTATTTGCTTTACAGACGATGACTG
>CBEUCN010000005.1:0-35317 GCA_965541635.1 uncultured bacterium | reverse complement strand
AGGATTCCACTCTGTAAATCTTCTCTCCAGGAGCAAGTGGTTCTGGAGGCAATTCTGTAAAAGCAGTCTCACTATAGAGTTTCCCCGCATAATAGGGATTACCACTTTTTGTCAATATACCTACAGAAAAAAATTCGGGTAAAAGAAATGAAGAGACCAGGAAATTGTATATTTTCCGTAAATCTCGCCTGTCTCCTTTATACAGATGGAGTTTTTCAAACAGAATGCGCATTCTAAAATAAGCCCAGGCACTCCCATCAGGATTTACTTTTAAAATTTTCTTGCTTATTGTAAAGGGCAGCGAACAGACAAATGATGGAAACTGCCCTCCCGTAACTTCAATCTCAAACTCACCTCTGTAAAAGGTCTCATCTCCTGGTTTAAAACTGTATTCTAATTTTACCTTTTCCTTCTCTTGAGCCCACAAGAGGGGAAAACCACCCATAACATAAAAAAACACTCCTACCAATTGCAAAATGTATCTGGGGCTCACTGTATTTAATCCAGTCTTCGGGATATCTCCCGCATCAATTTATTTATGACCTCAAATCTGCTGACCTTTATATCCTGAATAGCCTCTTCCTTCTGATTTTCAAAATCCAGTTTCGCCTGAGTTGCAATTTTAGAAAATCTGGCGTATTCTTTCTCTGCTGATTCTTCTGATTTTCCCTTATAAATCTGAACCTTCTCCAACTCTCCCTTATCCAGCCAGACTCCATAACATTGAGGACAGACATTAACCATAACACCCTTAGTGGTTAAAACTTCAACAAGTTCTACATCCTTACTGGAACATTTCATCTTCTTCCTCCCGTAATCAAAATTAATACAAATATAATGTAACTCAATACCAAAATCAAACCCTCTACCCTGGAGACCTTAAACCTGGTCTTCATAAACAGTGCCACCAGAACAGAAATTCCAACAAGATAGGGAAATTCAAATCTCAACGCATGAGAATCAAGTTCCAGCGGTCTGATAACTGCTACTATCCCCAGCACAAATAAAATATTAAAAATATTGCTGCCCACTATATTTCCGATACTGATACTATCCACCTTTTTAACCACTGCTGTTAAAGAAGCAGCAAGTTCTGGGAGTGATGTCCCTATCGCAAATACCGTTATGGCAATTACCCAGGCAGATATGTGAAATATCCTGGCCAGAGCTACCCCTCCTTTAATCATCAAATTTGCCCCTATAACCACACCCAAAAGAAAAATCAAACTGAACAGAAAAGCCAATGTCCGGGAATTAACCCTCTGGAATAATCTCTTGAATTTAAAATCACTCAATTCTCTGGAGTCAAAATATTTCTTCGCTCCCCTGTATGAGAGAAGGAAAAATATAATGAAACATAGAAGTAAAATTATCCCATCTATTCTGTCTATCTTGAGATCGAGGCTGAGAATATAAACCAGAATAGAAGCCCCAACCATTAAAGGAACTTCTGTTTTTAAAACCGATCTTTCCACTATCAACGGTCTGAATAACACACACAGCCCCAAAATCAAACCAATGTTGGTGATATTGCTCCCAATAACATTTCCAAGAGCAATGTCCTTCTGGTCTTTAATTGCTGCTACAATCCCCACCCCGGCTTCAGGAGCACTGGTGCCGAAAGCAATAATCACAAGTCCTATAAATAGTGGAGTTAATCTTAAAAGCAAGGAGAGTTTTACACTGGACTGGATAAGATAATCACAACTATAAATAAGAATTACCAGACCTATACTAAAAAGAAATAGATTATATACAATTACCATTACACCTATTTTACAAAAAGTTGGACAAAACAAAAAATGAAATTATTGTTGGTGAGAAAAAATATCTGTGTAGATATTTTCTATCAAAGCCCTGGATTCCGGCGTTAGCAAATAACTAAAAAAATTGTTCAAAAATTCATTTACTAAAATATGTCCTATTGAAGAAATATCTTTCATTCCCAGAAACTTACATACCTTTTCAAAATAATTCACAATTCCATTAACTATTTTACCATCATCTGCTATCCTAAATCCTTTCTTAATATTCTTTTCTTCTACCTGATGCAAAATAGAAAGAAGATGAAACACAATTTTAAATGTCTCGTGTGCTTTTTGCTGCTGATATTCAATCCACTTGCATATAAGCGCTTTGTCAGCATCTATCCCCAGAATAGAAGTCATTACTGCAAATAGAGTTATATCACTCTTCCAGAAGCCGGAAATATCATCTACTGCCGGGACAAATAACACTTTCACTGGAGAATTTAATTTTTTTACCCTCCGTGCCTCCACAACAGGCATTTTAAAAGTAAGAACTAAACCCATCACTATTGGAATAATTACACCTATCTTAAATCTCATTTTAAAAATGGAAGATAATCTCTTACCACACTCCAATCCACTAATACTGCCAGATTGCTTTTAAAATCTTCCCAAGGAGTTATAAAGGCATCTTTCGGCTCCGATGTAACCACCAACCACAACCCGGGAATCCAGGTGCGATGAAAGTCTACAACTTCTACAAAATTCCCACTCTTGGTCCTTAAAAGCACTTTTTTCTTTTCTCTTACCATTGCAGCAAACTGGGAGGGATTATCAAATTTGTCGGTTAACAACCTTTCAGCCATGGTATTTACTGCTTTATCAAACTCAACTCTGTTTACTCCTAATGCCTCACTATTACCAAGATACTTCAGAAGAGCAGTAAACATCTCAAAATCTCCACAATATCCAATTTCTTCAATAGCTATAGTTTTTTCTTTTTCTGAAATGTTATTGTTATCAGAAGTAACTATACTCCACCAGAATTCTGCCAGATCAGATGATGAAGAAACAGTATCCTGCAAAATCATTTTCATAATAACTATTCTTTCTTGGACTGCATCCTCACTGTCATCAGTAATTCTTTGACTATAAAGTTTCTCAAGATAAGGTAATACAGGAAAAGATATATATCTTATCACCTCATAATACCTTTCATCTCCTCTTCTAATAAGAGAGATTAACTCCTCAAAACTGGAGGTAACAATTTTATCTACAAGTTGCATAAAACTCTCCTTACTTGCTAACCCCTCTTTTACTTCTTTTTCACTAATTCCTAAAACCTTGGCAATAGTTACAAGTGAAGAAAGGTCATTTCCATCTACTACTTTTGTCTGTTTCCACTTATTAACATATCTGAACACCTCGTCTTTAAAAAAATAAGTTGTAAGGTCTAATGCGGGAATAGTATTAAAATCAATTTCTCCAATCTGTCGCTGTAAATTCTGCCAGTATTCGTTGCTAAGTTTTATTCTGCGATAGAGAAAACCATTCTTTCCAACCAGAATTGCTGTCCCTACTAAATTGAAAATAAAAATTATCCACCACACCTTCTTCATTTTCTCCCCTCCTTTATCCTTTAATTAAAATAATTCATTTCCCACCCCGGGGATAAAATTTATCACTTTATTAAGTATATCACAAATTAACGAAAAAAACAAAAAAGAGGAGGCCCATTTTTAGAGAGGAGGAGGGGGCTTGGCCACAGGCGAGAGGCCAGGGCGGGTTTGAGGGATTGGGCCTCCTCTTTTTTCTCTTCTTCTATTCTGTTTTCACTGAGCTTTCTTTTCAGTCCCGCTCCTCTCGAGGAGCACTCGAGAGAGCGGGCTTTGTAGGATCTCGGCATTCCGCCTTCAGGAGGACCTCTTTTTATCCTTGCCCTCCCGATCCTCACTATATAATAAACAAAATTCATGCCAAAAAATTACCACTAATTTTAAGTTCAAAAATTAAGTTTAAATACTAAAAATGTCAACCTATGTTACATATAGGGGGGAACAAAATTTTACAGAAAAACCCCGGGGCAGACATTATCTTACCCCGGGGTAGGTTTACATCAATACATATCTCCTCCTCCATAAGGAGCAGGAGCTTTTTCTTTTTCTTTCTCAGGAATCTCAGTAACCAGAGCTTCCGTGGTGATAAGGAGAGAAGCAATACTGGAAGCATTTTCTAAAGCTGTCCGCGTAACCTTTGTAGGATCAATTATACCCGCTTCAAACATATCTTCAAATTTTCCAGTATTGACATTAAATCCCACATTCTGTTTTTCAGACCTTACCCGTTCCACAATCACTGAACCTTCTTCACCAGCATTAATTGCCAGTTGCCGTATTGGGTCTTCCAGAGCCTTACGAACAATATCTACTCCTATCTGTTCATCTCCATCCAATTTGAGCGTTTCCAAGGCTGGAATACACCTTAGAAGTGCTACTCCACCACCAGGCACAATTCCTTCTTCCACCGCAGCACGAGTAGCATGAAGAGCATCTTCCACTCTGGCTTTTTTCTCCTTCATTTCGGTCTCAGTAGCAGCCCCGACATTGATTACTGCTACTCCGCCTGCCAGTTTTGCAAGTCTTTCCTGAAGTTTTTCCCTATCGTAATCAGAATCGGTCTCCTCTATCTGCTTTTTAATTTGATTTATTCTGGCCTCAATTTCCTTGGTGGAACCTTCTCCTCCTACAATTGTAGTATTTTCTTTATCTATGGTTACTCTCTTGGCTCTCCCCAGATCCTCAATTTCTACACTTTCAAGTTTGATACCAAGGTCTTCAGTAATTGCTCTACCTCCAGTAAGGATTGCTATATCCTGAAGCATTGCCTTTCTTCTTTCACCGTATCCTGGTGCTTTAACAGCACAGCAGGAAAGAGTTCCTCTAATTTTATTCACCACCAGTGTTGCTAGTGCTTCTCCTTCTACATCTTCAGCAATTATCAAAATTGGCTTTCCAGTTCTGGCTACTTTCTCCAGCACTGGAAGTAAATCCTTAACTGCAGAAATCTTTTTCTCGTAAATCAGAATATAAGGCTCCTCCAGAACCGCCTCCATTCTTTCTGTATCAGTTACAAAATATGGTGAAAGATATCCCTGATCAAACTGCATACCTTCCACTACTTCCAGATTGGTAGACATGGTTTTTGACTCTTCCACTGTAATCACACCATCTTTACCTACTTTATCCATTGCTTCTGCAATGAGTTCTCCAATAGAAGCATCATTATTAGCTGCTATTGTCGCCACTTGAGCAATCTCTTTTTTATCTTTTACCTGACGAGAAAGATTCTTTAATTCTTCTACCACTTTTTGCACTGCCTTTTCTATTCCTCTTTTTAATGCCATGGGATTAGCACCAGCAGTTACATTTTTTAAACCTTCTCTATAAATTGCTTCTGCCAGAATTGTAGCAGTAGTAGTTCCATCTCCAGCAACATCAGATGTCTTCTCAGCAACTTCCTTTACTAACTGGGCTCCCATGTTCTCAAATGGATCCTCAAGTTCAATCTCTTTGGCTACAGTAACTCCATCTTTGGTAATAGTGGGTGAACCAAATTTCTTATCCAGAACCACATTTCTTCCTTTAGGACCCAGAGTTACTTTTACTGCTGAAGCCAATTTTTCCACACCAGTTAAAACTTTTCTTCGTGCCTCTTGATTATAAAGCAGTTGCTTAGCAGCCATCTCCCTCACCTCCTTTACTTAATGATTGCCAGGATATCATCTTCTCTTATTATCAAATATTCCTCGCCATCAATCGTTACCTCAGTACCTGCATATTTTCCATAAAGAACCTTATCACCTACTTTTACTGCTAGTGGTTTAGTCTCCCCATTTTCCAATGTTTTCCCTTTACCTACAGCCACCACTTCTCCTTGCTGTGGTTTCTCCTTGGCGGTATCAGGAAGCACAATTCCTCCTTTAGTTTTTTCTTCTGCCTCCATTGGTTTTACCAGAACCCGATCTCCAAGTGGTTCAATCTTCATTTACCTCACCTCCTTTTTAGCATTTTTAAAATAAAAGTGCTAATTTTTCGAAAATAATTATACACATATAAGATAAGATGCAACCTTAAATAAATTAAATTTTAAGAACTTTTTAGTAATATTTGGGAAATTTTAGACCAATTGGGTCATTTTTTGCAATATTTTGTCCACAATAACATCATAGATTCCAATGTCATGTCGGGAATTATTTTCCATTTGTTTTTTTTAATTGTTGAGATAAAAAAACTTATATTTCCACCTGTTATAAAAACAGAGAGAGGTTTTTTCCATTTGTTTTTTAATTGTTTAGAAACATTTTCTATCACTCCATTTAGAAGATTGCTAATTCCATTAATTATTCCAAGATGAATACATTCTTCTGTACTCTGACCATATATCTTTGCAGTTAGTTTCTTAGGCTTAAGAGCTGGAAGGAGTGAAGTTTTTTCTCCTAAAACCTGATAACAAAGTTCAACCCCAGGGAAAATTAAACCTCCACAGAATTCTCCCCGAGATGAAATGATATCAATAGTAATGGCACTACCCATATCTATACATATTGCGGGGAAAAATTTTTTCTCCTTTATATAGTAGGCGTTTAACAATCTATCTATTCCTACAGTGTGAGGCTTAAGGTATTTATTTTTTACAGTAACAGGAATATCTTTACCTATTTTAAAAATCTGCCGTTGTCTGAGATTTGTTTTTAAAATTCTGGATTCCACCTCAGGAACCACACTGGCAATAATAATGTTGTGAGGATAATATTTTTCAATTACTGAAAATATCTGACCATATTGAGAGGTGGCTATTTTCCCTCTACTGATTATTCTTCTATCATGTGTAAAGGCATAATTGATGCTGGTATTACCAATATCCAGAAATAAATTTTTCATCTCACCCTTATCACATTAGAAACATGGATTTTCAAGAGATAACCGTGAGAATTTCTAATTATTAGACTACAGTCATCGTCCAAATCTTCTGCTATTCCTTCTACAAAATGAGAATCAACCTCAGCCTTTACTAATTGCCCTTTTAAAGAACTATACTGCAACCACAATCTTCGAATATAGTTAAATCCCTCTTTTTTCCACTGTAAAATACTGAAGTCATATTCCTTTAAAAATCTGGCAATTACTATATTTCTATCGTGAATCTTGCCGGTCACAAGATAAAGTGATGATGCTCCTTCCGGCAATTGGGAAACATTATTATTCACATTGACACCAATTCCCACTACAACAACATTCTCCTTTTGTTCCACAAGAATACCGCCTATCTTATAAGAATCTACTATTACATCATTGGGCCAGCGAATTTTAGCATCGAGATGATATTTTTCAGTCAAAAGTTTGGCAAGTGTTAAAGAGGTAAGAAGAGAAATTTGAGAATTTCTTTCTGGTATCTGAATATCTGGAAACAGAATACTCATGTAAATTCCGACATCAGGCGGAGAATACCACAATCTTCCCAATCTTCCTCTCCCCTTTTCCTGGATAAGGGCTATTACCACTGTCCCTTTTTCCAACCTATTTAGATTTTGGAATACAAAATCTTGAGTAGAGGAAACCTTGTCCACTATTACAATATTTGATCCTATTATTTTTGGGTTTAGAGATTGCTTAATCAGTTCTGGTCTTAATTTTTCCACCATACTTTATCCTCCTTCTGGAAACTGCTCGCAGGATTTTTATCTGCTCGTCCTCATCAATTCTGCCTTTTTCTTTAATCTTGTATATAAGGTCTCTTAACTTTGCTGCCTTTTCAAACTCCAGATTCCTGGCAGCAAGTTCCATTTCTCGATAGAGTTCCGAAATAACCATCTGTAACTCATATTCCTGTTCTCCCCCGGTAACTTCCACAACATACTCCCGTGCAGATTCAGAGACCTCAAGATAATCCTTTATTGCTTTCTGGATAGATTGAGGTGTTATTCTATGTTTTTTATTGTATTCTATCTGTATTTTCCTTCTGCGTTTGGTTTCTTCTATGGCTTTTTTCATGGAGTCTGTTATTCTATCAGCATACATTATTACCTTACCATCAATATTCCTCGCTGCTCTCCCTGCTATCTGGATAAGAGAAGTCTGAGACCGCAAAAAACCTTCTTTGTCGGCATCAAGAATAGCAACCAGGGAAACTTCAGGCAAATCCAATCCTTCCCTCAAAAGATTTATACCCACAATACAATCAAATTTCTTAAGCCTAAGATCTTTAAGAATTTTCACTCGCTGGATGGGTTCAATTTCAGAATGGAGATAATGAACATTTATCCCCAGTTGTTTCAAATAGGAAGCCAAATCTTCTGCCATTCTTTTGGTTAAAGTAGTTACCAGCACCCGCTGATTTTTCTTCACCCGCTGTTTTATTTCCATTATCAAATCTTCTATCTGTGCCCGCGTGGGTTTTACAATTATTTCCGGTTCAAGGAGGCCAGTAGGTCTTATAATCTGTTCTATTACTCTGCCTTGAGATTTCTTTAATTCATAAGGCGCTGGTGTAGCAGATACAAAAATCACGTAATTAACGAGTTTTTCAAATTCCTTAAATTTCAGGGGGCGATTATCTAAACAGGAAGGCAGTCTAAATCCATGTTCTACAAGAGTCTCTTTTCTTGCTCGATCGCCATTATACATTCCTCTAATTTGCGGAATGGTAATATGAGATTCGTCTATTACCGTCAAAAAATCCTCAGGGAAATAATCAATAAGACAATACGGCCGGGAACCAGGAGGTCTGCCCGAAATATGACGAGAATAATTTTCGATACCATGACAATACCCAGCCTCTCTAAGCATTTCCATATCATATTTAGTTCGATATTCCAATCTCTGGGCTTCAAGTAATTTTCCTTCGCTTCGCAGTTTCTTTAACTGTTGCTGGAGTTCATTGGATATCGACTGAAGTGCCCGCTCTATCCTCTCCCCAGTGGCAACAAAATGTTTGGCAGGGAATATAATCAGTTTTTCTAATTCCTGAATTTTAGCAGCAGTTATCACATTGAATTTCTCTATTCGGAATACTTCCTCATCCTCAAGAATAATCCTGAAAGCACTATCTTCGTAAGATGGGAAAATTTCCACCACTTCTCCCTTTGCCCGAAATGTGCCTCTTTTGAGTTCAAAATCATTGCGTTCATACTGCATCTCAACCAAAGCACGGAGAATATCTCTTCTGGAGATCACCATTCCTTTTTCTACCTCAAATATCAATTCTCTGTATTCCTGAGGAGAACCAAGGTTATAAATACAGGATACACTCGCTACTATTATTACATCCCTGCGCGACATAAGTGCTGACGTTGCTCGCAGACGCAATTTATCCAATTCCTCATTTATAGAAGCATCTTTTTCTATATAGGTATCAGTTTCGGGGATATAAGCCTCAGGTTGATAGTAATCATAATAACTGACAAAATATTCCACGGCATTATAGGGGAAAAACTCTTTAAATTCACGATAAAGTTGAGCAGCAAGTGTTTTGTTATGGGAAATTACTAATGTTGGTTTATTTACTTTAGCAATTACATTGGCAATAGTAAATGTCTTACCCGAACCTGTGACTCCCAACAATGTCTGATAACGAATGCCATTCTTAATACCTGCCACTAATTTTTTAATAGCCTGAGGTTGATCCCCTTTTGGTTTGTAGGAACTTACGAGTTGAAAATCCATCAGTATTCTATACCTCGCCTGGCTTTGATTCCAGAATAATAGGGATTTTTAACAAATTTCATTTCCGTTATATAGTCGGCATATTTTTTAAGAAATCGTGGGCATTTCCTTCCAGTAAGCACAATTTCAGTTCTGGGAAGACGGGATTTAATAATCTTTATCAAATAATCCCGGGTAATTAATCCCAGATCCAGAAGATTAAGAATCTCATCAAGAACTATAAGGTCATACTTCTGCGTTAAAACAATATCCAAATCATTTAATGCTTTTTTTACCTCAGAAAGGAGTTTCCTCCATTCTTTTCTTTCCTGATTCTTTCTCCAGAATATGGGATGAATCTGGTTGTAGGAATAAATTTTAATATCTGAAATCTGAGCAAGAAATCTTTTCTCACCAGTTGGTGATGGTTTCAGAAAAAAGAATACCGCTATCTTCTTTTTCCATCCCAAACTTCTCAATACCAATCCCAGAGCAGAGGTGGTTTTACCTTTTCCTTTTCCATAATATATATGTACTCTACCTGTCTTCATTTTAAAATTCCAACCCCAGCAACAGTAAGGATGGATACAATTATACCAGCAATTATCACTCCCAGAGTAATTGCCAATAACGAAAGTTTATAATCAAGTTTAAATATACTGGCTGCAAACGAACCTGTCCAGGCACCAGTGGTGGGAAAAGGTATAGCCACAAACAGAACTAATCCCCAGAACTCATACTTCTGAACTAAAGAAGCCTTTCTGCGAGTTCTTTCTTCCAGCCAGGAAAATATTCTTTTAAGAAATTGCGTTTCTCTAAGCCGGGCTGTAATGGGAGAAAAAACCACAAGTAGCAAAGGCACAGGAAGAAGATTTCCCACTACAGAAATAAAAAATGCCGTTAAGGGAGAAACACCCATACTTATTGCCAATGGAATGGCTCCTCGCAATTCCACAACGGGAGAGGCTGACACCGCTATTATATAAGCCAGTTTTGTTCCAGTCACTGTTGTTCTCCTTCCCAGGCATATTTACCCAAAAGAGGCACAAATACACATCCGCAGACGTCCTCTATTTTTACTCCCTCCTGATGTTTGTAAATGAGTTTTAATTCCTGAGTTAAACGGTCCCCCACAGGTATAACCATCCTGCCACCTAATTTCAATTGCTGAATTAATGGTTGAGGAATTTGAGGGGCTCCGGCAGTAACGATAATTTTATCATACGGAGCGAATTCCGGCCAGCCTTCAGAGCCATCACCGATTTTGAAAAATACATTCTTATACCCTAAATTCCGAATAATCTCCTGAGCCCGAATGGATAATTGAGGAATTCGCTCTACAGTATATACCTCCCTGCATAACTCAGCCAGAATAGCAGCCTGATATCCGGAACCAGTACCAATTTCCAGAACCCGATCATGAGGCTGAGGGTCTAAACTGGCAGTCATCACCGCCACCATATAGGGCTGAGAAATAGTCTGGCCTTCTCCCACCGGTAATGGTTGATCACTATAAGCAAGTTTTTGAAAGTTGGCAGGAACAAATACATGACGAGGAACATTAAGCATTGCCCGTAATACTCGGGGATTATCTATTCCCCTTCTCTTTATTTGAGTCTCAACCATTTCTTTTCTATAGCGATCAAAATTCACGATAAAACCAGTATTTAATAGTGAATTTAATAAATCTAATAGTATCTGGAAAGGGCCTTATTCTACTTTTTCTTTCCGGGAAGTATACTGAGGAAATATCTACAGAATCAATTTTAAATCCCTCCCGGGCCGCTTTTAACAGCAGTTCTGATTCCACCTCAAATTTTCTAGAAGTAATATTCACTTTTTCTATTACCTTTCGAGAAAAAAGCTTAAGACCACATTGAGAATCTGGAATTTTTGTCCGGCACATGATTGATATAATTTTAGACATGATCCAGTTAGTAACCCGACGGATAACAGGCATATTCCAGGGGTTATTCATTCTGTTCCCTACAATTACATCAGGCCTGAATTTTTTATAATAATTATAGAGTTTCAAAACATCTTCCGCACGATGCTGTCCATCAGCATCCATTATAAACACAACACTGGCATCAGTATGGAGGACATATTCCAAACCCTTTTTCACAGCCCTACCCTTACCATAATTTCTATCCAACCTCAAAACCTTTGCCCCCATCCTGCGAGCAACTTCAGCAGTTCTATCTTGAGACCCATCGTCTATAACCACAATTTCAGAAGGATTAATTTCATTTAGATCTGCTATTATGGACCCAATATTTTTTTCTTCATTATAAGCAGGAATTAAAATAACAGATTGCATCATAATAATATAAAAGTATAAAATAAAATTTGGGAAATTTAAATCCCAAAGATGGAAAGGAGGGATTGTATTCTTATTAATTTAAACTGGTGTGGATTCTAAAATGTGCTCTTGTTTGAAACTGATACGATAAAGTTTGTTTTTTACAAGGGCAAAAATCTTGCCTTTCACTATATAACTGACAACAATTTTGCCAGTGCTTGTATCAACAATCCTTTTGATATATACTTGATTTGGTTCCTCTACCTTCTGAACTTCAATAAGAAACTGCTCTATCTGGTTAACATCACTGAATTCCCTTTCTTCAGTTATATTGTATACATAATTTTTAAATACCTCAATCCTGCGATCTTTCTCTATATGACGCTCTCGAAAACTAACTACTTTCCTTCTTCTATCTTCAGAAGTCAATTTTTTACATGTTACTTCTTTCATTTTACTCACCTATAATAATTATAACATTTTATTTTACAAAAATCAAGTTTTTAATAAATTTTTAAAAAGTCAACAGAAATATTTATTGATTAAGATAAAAAATCAGGTTCTCTTCCGAAATGATATTTTTTTCTCTTTGCCTTGAAAGAGTCTCAAAATATTAGGTTTATGACGATAGATAATAATTATTGAATATATACACAGCATATAAACTGGTTGCAAATTATGATGTTTAAAATATACAATTAAGGGTAATCCTATAGCAGAAAGAAGAGAAGAAATAGAAACTATTCTGGTTACTACAAATACCGGCAAGAATATCATTATTACATACACTAAATATAAAGGATTTAATCCCAGAAGAACTCCAATTGTAGTTGCCACTCCCTTGCCTCCTTTAAACTTCAAATATACTGGCCAGCAATGGCCAATTATAGCCATAAGCCCTGAAATATATATGTACTGAGGTCCATATAATTGAGTTATTTTTATACTTAGATAGCCCTTGCAAGCATCCAGTATCAGCACAATAAACCCTGGCAAAACACCAATTACCCTAACCACATTAGTGGCTCCAATATTTCCACTACCTTTTTTCCGAATATCAATGTGATACCGAAAGCGAGACAAGAGATATCCAAAAGGAATCGCTCCTAACAGATAGGAATAAAGTAAAATTATAACCAGCTTCATTTCTTCCTTCCGGCTGTTCGAGATTTGAATATAAATCTAAGTGGAACTCCACTAAAACCAAATTTTGACCTCAACAATTTATCAATAGTTGACTGGAAACTTTTTGTCACCAGTTCAGGATAATTAGTTATAAATACAAATTGTGGAGGATTAACTCCGACCTGAGTACCGTAATAAATCTTCAGCATCTTCCTCCCCCTTCGGGGCAATTTCTCACTGGAGATCTGTAACAGCACTCTATTAAGGTCTGAAGTTTTTACTCGCAAATAGAGATTTTTATACACGTCCCATCCAGCCAACAATGCTTCTTTAATATTATATCCTTTTATTGCTGAAGTATACACTACCGGAAGATAACAAGCAATAGGTAAGCGTTGAATAATCAATTTTTCATATTCCGGAATGGGACGTTGAATTAAATCATGCTTGTTAATCACAATTACCAGTCCCTTGCCTTTATCCCAGATTCTATAAATGTGATGAACATCATTATGACGAATCCCTTCCCAGCCATCTATCATAAATAGAACTACATGAGATTCATCAATTGCTGATTGAGTCCTGACGGAACTGAAATAATCAACAGCAGATTTCATTCTGGATTTTTTTCTTATTCCTGCAGTATCTATAAGAATAATGCGATGAGAATTTATTTCCACACAGGTATCAATTGCATCTCTGGTAGTTCCAGGACGATGATCTACCACTATTCTTTCCTCTCCCAGAACAGCATTAACAAAAGATGATTTACCCACATTGGGTCTTCCTATAATAGCAAATTTGGGCAAATCCTGCTCTGTTTCTGCTGCCTGATATTGAATATATTCACTGATTTTATCCAGAAGGACATCCACAAACCTTCCATGAAGAGCAGAAATTCCCACGAGATCTTTGCCTCCAAGTTTGGTAAACTCTCCAAGTTCCAAGTCTCTTTTTTGATTATCCACCTTGTTTACTACCACAATATATTCTTTATTTTTTTTATGCATCAAATCTGCTATCTCCTCATCTAAAGGATGAATTCCCTCAGTGACATCAGTAACAAATATTATAAAATCAGCCTCCTCAATTGCTTTCAGGCTCTGCTCTCTAACTTTTTTATAAATATCATCTAAATCCTTCCCATCCATTATTCCTCCCGTATCTATAACTATAAACTCTTTCCCCAGCCATTCTGCTTTCTTGTACAATTTGTCTCTGGTTACTCCTTTGCTTTCCTCAGTTATACTTACTCTTTTACCAACAATACGATTAAACAATGTAGATTTACCCACATTGGGTCTTCCAATTATAGCAATTTTGGGATATGCCATTTTTTTAAGCTCTGAATTTGGGATATTCTCTATAAAGATAATTTACACTGGCCACCAGTGTAAGAAGACCAGTAAACATCCATAATGCTGATGTAAATGGCATATACAGGAGGGCCGATAATATGGAGAACATTTGAAAAACAACTGCTGTTTTTCCCAAATAGGAAGGGCGAATATCTAATTTACCTTTAATGTGAAGAATTAGCGTTCCCACTCCTAAAAGAAAATCTCTGAGAATTACTACTACTACTACCCACAAGGGTAAATTTAATGGTTCTCTAAATTCAGGTTTGAGTATTAATATCAAAAAGCTAAAATCCAATAACAGTTTATCACAAAAAGGATCAAGAAATGTTCCAAACTTTGTTCTCCAACCTTTTCTGCGGGCAAGAAAACCATCCAGGCCATCAGAAATGAATGAAGCAACTGCAATCCAGAAAGCAATTATCCGAAAGTACTCACAGCCAGTGTGGTAATTCCAGACCAGATATATAAAAATTGGCAAAAAAAATAGCCGTACGCTCGTTACCACATTGGCCAAGTTCATAATAACACTAATCTGAATTTATTTCTGCAGAGGCTTTAATTCAGTTCCATCATAAGGGCAGTACTTTGTGCCACTGGGAAAATGTCTACCACATGTAGGACAATACATGGTATCCATCTGCTCTCCAATTAATGCTCCTGCCAACCCCCCAGCAGCTGCTCCTACTGCTGCCCCTTCAGCAGTTTTGCCGGATTGATGTCCAATAATTGCTCCCACACCAGCACCTACTGCTGCACCTGTGGCTGCTCCTTTCTGGGTAGTGGTACAGCCTGCAATCGCAACTGCCAAACAAAGAAAGAAAATAAACTTTTTCATTTTACTCACCTCCTGGTTAAAATTATATGACTTTTAATACACACCGTCAACGCAGTAAACCTATTCTCCACAACGGCCAAAATCGGAGAAAAGCCTTGCCTACTATATATTTTTTGGGGACAAATCCCCAGAATCTAGAATCCTTAGAAGCTGCAGAATTATCTCCTAAAAAGAAGTAATGATCTTGAGGAACCTTTATAACCTTATCTTCTTCGCCATAAGGCCCCATATTATAATAATATATTTTCTGAAAGACCTCAGGGTTAGTTACCAATTTTCCATTTATATAAATATTACCATTTCTTATTTCCACTGTCTCTCCTCCCTTAGCTGCAAGTCTTTTAACAAAATATCGCTTAGGGTCCTCAGGATATTTAAATACCACAATCTCCCCTCTTTGTGGTTCTCGGAAACGATAAATAAACTTGTTTACAAAGATTCGATCTCCAACCTGTAAAGTAGGAATCATAGAGCCGGAAGGAATTTTAAATGCCTCAACTATGAAGCCTCTAATAATTAAAGCTGCAAGGATTGCTACTGGAATTGCCTCCAGCCATTCTCGCAAAGCACTTTTCTTATGTCTTACTTTTTCTTCAGCCATACTTTCTCCAGTTCCCTTTTTATCCGAAATGCCTCAACAGAAAGTAGACTTGGTTTTTCAGTCTTACCAGCGTTCCTTTTTATTGTGCTGGTTTTTCTTTTAAGTCCTATTTTTAAAAAATCACTGCTGGCGACTACTTTTGCTCCTAACATTTTAGCCCTAGCCCTTAACTCTCTATCATCACTAACTACCATTACATATTTATATCTGTTGGTCTTAAGTAAGTGTAAAATATAATCATCTGCGGAATAACTTTTACTATATACAATCTGGATATTCCCGCTTAAGAAATTATTTGTGCCATATCCATCAAAAACCACCACTGCCCTGTTTCTGCCCTGAGGGCGAAATTGAATGAGAAAATCTAACAGTTGTTCACGAGTTAGTGATTTAGAAAAAAAATCACTGAGACGGTATAACACATTATATCCATCTATTACATAAGTTTCAGTCATAATTTTAATTATACCAGATTTTTGAAAATCAGATTCGACGTTTAAAAAATTTTTTTATTTTTGAGCAAATGTACTCAATTTCCTTCCCTTGCAGAAAAGGATACAATGGTAACGACAATTCCTGTCTGGCCATCAATTCCGAATTGGGTAAATCTCCTTCTTTATATCCCAGATATTTGAATGCTGGCTGAAGATGACAGGGAATAGGATAATGAATTAAACACTGAATTCCTATTGTATTAAGATATTTATAAAGTTTATCTCTTTGAAATTTAACCCTTAAGGGATAAAGATGATAACCATGGTAATATCCATCTCTTTCTTGAGGAGTAATTACTTCAGGAATATCACCAAGATTATAGTTATAAATTTCAGCCAGTTTCCTTCTTATTTTAATCCAGAGATTTAAATATTTTAATTTTATATTCAAAATTCCTGCCTGGATAGTATCCAAGCGGGAATTATACCCTATCATCACATGTTTGTACTTTGACTTTCTTCCATAATCTCTTAACATTAAAAGTCTTTTATATAATTTATTATTATCAGTCACTACCATTCCACCATCTCCATAGCATCCAAGATTTTTTGTAGGATAGAAACTAAAACATCCCACATTACCACCTCCTCCTACCATTTGCCATTTCCCATCTGTATTCTGCCATTTAGCACCATGAGCCTGAGCACAATCTTCAATAACAGCAAGATGTTTTTTTCTGGCAATAGACAATATTTCAGGCATAAGAGCAGGATGTCCGTATAGATGCACAACTATTATTGCTTTGGTTCTGGTGGAAATTTTAGCCAAAAGGTCCTGAGGGTTAAGAGAGAAAGTTTCCAACTCAATATCACAGAATACAGGTTTTGCTCCCGTATACGCTACTGCTAATGCTGTAGCCGTATAGGTAAAAGAAGGAACTATCACCTCATCTCCAGAACTAATTCCCAAGGAACGTAATGCTAGAAATAAAGCATCGGTTCCAGAATTAACTCCTACTGCATACCGCACATTACACAATTTAGCAAAACGCTGTTCAAATTCATAAAGCTCCTCTCCCAAGATAAAATTTCCGGTCTTAATTATTTTTTCTATTCGGGGAGATATTTGATTTTTAAGGAAATTATATTCTCTCTCAAAATCAATAAATTTTACCTTCATGCACAATTAAGAAAATCTACCCTTTTCTAACCGAAATCAGATCCAGTGGTGTAGAATTATTACTAATAAATTATAATCCCTGAGAAATAATATACTTTGTAAGATCTACTACTCTGCAGGAATAGCCCCACTCGTTATCATACCATCCCAGAACTTTAACCATAGTTTCATTCATAACCATGGTCCATTCGGAATCAATGATTGAGGAGTGCTCGTCACCATTAAAGTCCTTGGAAACCAACGGTTCTTCTACATATCTCATAATTCCTTTCAACTCCCCTTCACTGGCAGTTTTCAAAGCAGTGTTTACCTCTTCTTTAGTTGTTTTTTTCTCCACTTCACACACAAAGTCTACCAATGATACATTGGGAGTAGGCACTCTTACCGCTAGGCCATCAAGTTTCCCTTTCAATTCTGGAATTACCACGGTAGTGGCTTTAGCAGCTCCAGTTGTGGTAGGAATCATTGATAATGCTGCTGCCCGTGCCCTCCTGAGATCTTTCTTGTGAGCCAGATCCAGAAGCCTTTGGTCATTGGTATAAGAATGGATAGTAGTCATCAACCCATGTTTTATGGTGAAATTCTCATGTAAAACCTTAACTATAGGTGCAATACAATTAGTGGTACAGGAAGCATTGGAAATAATATTGTGAGCCTTGGGGTCATATTTTTTATGATTTACACCCATAACAATCGTAATATCCTCTCCTTTGGCAGGAGCAGTAATTACAACTTTTTTAGCACCTGCCTGAATATGTTTTTCAGCATTCTCTCTATCCCGAAATACTCCGGTGGCTTCAATCACAATATCCACATTGAGGTCTTTCCAAGGAAGTTCCAGTGGGTCCTTACAACTGAACACCTTTACTTTTTTACCATCTACTGTCAAACTATCATCATCGTATTCTACATCAGCATCTAACTTACCAAAATTAGAATCATATTTTAAAAGATGAGCCAAGACTTTGGTTGGAAACAAATCATTTATTGCCACAAATTCAAACTCCTGGGAGCGGAATCCTGCTCTGAATACCAGTCTTCCAATTCTGCCAAATCCATTAATAGCCACTTTTGTAGCCATACTCTCACCTCCTGGTTTTATTAACCCATTCCCTACTCACCTAACCAACTAACCAACTAATTACCAATTTATTTATATTCCACTGCTCGCAAATACTGAGTAGCAAGTTCGGGTGGAGTGGGATTGATATAAAATCCCGAACCCCATTCAAATCCTGCTACCTTTATTATCTTAGGCATTATCTCTATGTGCCAGTGATAATATTCAGAATCAGAATTTCCAACCGGAGCAGAGTGAATTATAAAATTGTAAGGTGGATCATCCAGACTTATCTTGAGGCGATATAAGCATTCTTTTAATATTTGTGCCAAATCAGCAATTTCAGATGCCTCTATTTCTGAAAAATCTGAAGAATGATTATAAGGAAGAATCCAGATTTCAAATGGGAATCGCGATACAAATGGTGTAACTGCGATAAAATTAGTATTATCAGCCACTATTCTTATACGGTCATAAAGCTCCTGCTGAATCATATCACAGAAAACACATCGGTCTCTATAATCAAAATAACGACGGGCACCCTTTATCTCTTCTTTTACCCTTTTAGGCACAATCGGTAAAGCAATCAACTGAGAATGAGGATGTTCCAGAGACGCTCCTGCCACCCGTCCATAGTTCTTAAATATTAGAAGATATTTAAACCGGGGATCCTTTTTGAGATCAATACATCTGGCTTTATAGACAGATATTACTTTCTGAATTTGTTCTACTGACATATCAGCAAACTCTAAAAAGTGATCTGGAGTTTCAATAATCACCTCATGAGCACCAACTCCGTTACTCATATCATAAAGTCCGATACCTCTTTTGCCCAAATCACCTTCTATTTTCAATGCCGGATATTTATTAGGTACAACCCTCACTGTCCATCCCGGAGTGTCAGGATGTCCTCCCTGAGGACGTTCAGCCATGATTTCCGGCGGAGTCATTTTTTCATTGCCAGGGCAAAAAGGACAATTCTTACCGGTCTTTTCGTGCTTCTCTACAAATTTCTTTAATTCTTCTGGAGTCCAGTTTTTATCCACTCTCCCAGATATTACCCATCTCCCAGTAATAGGATCTCTCCGTAATAAAGGTTTTAATAATTCATCACTCATTGTTATCTCCTTCTCTAAAAAATCTGGTAGCAGTCTCGGGAGGAAGAGGATTGATATAAAATCCCGAACCCCATTCAAACCCTGCCACTCTGGTTAATCTCGGCATTATCTCTATATGCCAGTGATAGTCCCATTCCAGAGTTTTCCAGTAACCAGGTTTAGTTTTTTTTCTAAAAGGAGCAGTATGGATAATAAAATTAAATGGAGGATCGTTAAGTCCAGTTTCCAACTTATTCATTATTTCTTTTAATATTTGAGCAAGTTCCGGAATTTCTTCTTTCGACAGTTTGTAAAAATCGCAACTGTGATTTTTAGGAAGTATCCAAACTTCAAATGGAAATCTGGAAGCAAACGGAGAAATAGCAACAAAGTAATTATTCTCCATAATCAATCTCTCTTGCATCTCCTGTTCCTGACGAATTATATCACAGAATATACATCGATCCTTATAGTTGTAATAAAACCTCGCTCCCTGTAATTCCTCCTTAACTCTTTTGGGAGTAACAGGAGTGGCTATAAGTAAAGATTTAGTATGCCAGAGATGGCCTCCACCTGCTTCCTTACCATAATTTTTATATATCATTACATATTTTATTCGAGGATCTTTCTGCAAGTCGCTCATCCTCTGAATGTAAGTTTGTATAACCAGTTGAATCTGCTGGGCTGATAATTTTCCAAAGTGAGTTATATGCTCAGGACTTTCTACAATAACCTCATGAGCACCTATAGCGTTCATAACATCATATATTCCCCATCCTCGCCGTCCAAGGTCACCCTCAACTCTTAAAAGGGGGGCAATACTTGGAACTACCCGGACTTTCCAGCCAGATTTATTGGAGGAAGTATGGCTATCCCTAATAGCAAAGATCTCAGGTGGGGTCATATGCTCATGCCCTTCACAGAATGGGCACTCGTCGGGATTATCTACCACAGATTCTGTGGTCTTACTGAAATCATGAGGCCTTTTTGCCCGCTCTGTTGCTATAATCACCCATCTTCCTATAATAGGGTCGCGTCTTAACTCAGGCATCTCATCTCCTTTCTTTTTAAAGGAAAGTTAAATTTTAACAATTGTCAATATTTTTTTCAAGTAATTTCGGATGGTTTGTGGTTACTATTTTAAAATGTCACAGTTAATTACTAATTTAAAATGTCACATTTGTTATAATCCTCCTGCTGAGTTGGAAAATGTAACAGGAGGTGAGGTATGCAAAAATTTATCATTACGGAAGTATGAAAAGGTATAAGAACCTCTCTCAAGTCGTCAAAGGAGAATCAACAACTAAAGAGGTTTCTGATATTTGGTTTAAGTTATAGACACACGTGCGCCTTAAAAAATTCATACAAAATGGCTTAGAAGGCCTTTTAAGAAAGCCTCCCTCCCAATCCCTCAACCTTAAATTTGATCATTCAGGTAATAAAACAAATTACCCAATTAAGAAAGCAACCTTACTCTGATTTCAATATTCTCCATTTTAAGGATAAATTAAGAGAAATGCACAATATCCACCTAAGCTATAAAAGGTTAAGGCGAATTTTCATAAAGGAAGGATTACATGACCAAAAAAGAGAAAGAAGATATACCGCAGAAGGAGAAGAATGCCTAGGGTAAGGCTTCTCGTTCAGATGAATTCCTTTCAATACAGATGGCTTACGCATATAAAACAACCCTGGTGGCTGGGGGTCATGTGTGATGATGCCGATATGTCTATGCAGAACTCCACCCTCAAGAAACTACCTTCGCTAATATGCAGGTCATAAGAAAAGGGACTTATTTATGGCTCTTTATGTAGATAGAGCATCTCATTTTAGAATAACAAGACATGGCGGACTTCATTATGAGGTCTCCACAAAACAGGAAAATACCCAGATTCAGGGGGCACTTAATGAACTGAATATAACCATAATATATGCCCATTCCCCTCAGGCTAAAGGCAGAATAGAAAGGCTGTTCAGATTCTTTCAGGATAGGTTAATAAAAGAAATGAGGCTTAGAGGAATATCACCCTAAGATGTGACAAAACTGTCGACGACGATTTTGTAACATTTAGGAGGTAAGGAGGGATTAGATTAGAATGGTTAATAAATGAAATGTCTGTCTGGAACCGAAACTTATAAAATCCTTCCTTTTCTTGGTAGAGAAAGGTTCTATAGGGTTCAACATTAGTGGGAGAGTTCGCGAGTAACAGGACTTATTCTTCCCCACCGAAATTCAATAATAATTACGTTGCATATCCGAGGTTTTTGGACATACATCCTGGCTATAACTTTCACTTCCACTATATCTTTATCCACCAGATGAACCTCAACAGCCACTGTGGTTCTTTTTATCCTGTTTGGTTTCTCAAAGTAAAAACATTCTCATTCCTGAGCAGAAGGAATAAAAATTCCCCAAAATCCAAAAGCCAGTGTCAGCCCTCAGATAATCTTAACTATCAACTTCATTACAGATTCAGAATTACCAAATCCTGCGACCACGAGGACGTCGGGAACGGAAATTTCCACTTCTTCTCTTGGGCTGACGAGGACGAGCCTGATTTACCACTAGAGAACGCCCCCCAAGTTCTTTGCCATTAAGACCCGCGATGGCTTTCTCCGCTTCTTCCTGAGAAGGCATTTCTACAAATCCAAACCCTCGGGATTGTCCACTGAATCGATCTTTGATTATCCGACAGGAAAGCACTTCACCATATTCTGCAAATCTTGCTTTAAGGTCCTGCTCGCTGATGTCCCGGGAAAGATTACCAACGTAAATGTTCATCTTCTTCTCCTTTTTTGATCCTAGTTATTATAGCCCTCCTCCTTTATCCCAAAGATACCAGAATTTTAAATATTTATAATTCACTTCACTTCCACAATATATCATTACACTTTAAAAGTCAACTGAATTATCCTCTACCTCTCCGAAAATAATCTCTCCTACTCACAATTAACATATTCTTGGAAATTGACTTCCATAGGGAAAATCAAGGATTCTATCTCCTCCTTTTATTGTTTGAAGCTTTACTTTCTGGGAGAATTCCTTTCTCACTTCTCCTATTATACTTGCCAAGGGATATCCTGAGTCTTTCATAATCTCAATTACTTTTTGGGCCTGGGATTCCTCCACTATTGCTATAAACTTTCCTTCATTTGCTAAAAATAGATAATCAAATCCCAGGATGTCACATATACCTTTTACTTCCTCTCTGACTGGAATTTTATCTTCATAAATCTGGATTCCATAATTTATCTGCTCTGCCAGTTCATTTAACACCCCTCCAATACCTCCTCTGGTAGCATCACGCATAAATTTTATTCCCGGGCAGTTATGTAATAATTTTTCAATTATCTCCCATAACGGTTGACAATCAGAACGAATATCGGCCTGGAATTTAAACTCTCCCCTTGCAAGAAGCACAGCCAGCTCATGCTCTCCTATAGTACCATTTATAATTACCTTGTCTCCAGGGACTATTGAATTGAGGAAAGGAAATGAGTCCAAAATTTGCACTCCTATCCCGGAAGATGTAATATAAACTCCGTCACATTTCCCCTTTTCTACGACCTTGGTATCTCCGGCTACTATTTCCACTTTTGCTCTGTTTTTTGCCTCTTTTATTGAAATGGCAATTTTATCCAGAGTGGCAATATCCAGACCTTCTTCGATTATAAATCCCAGAGAAATAAACATAGGTTTTGCCCCCATTACAGCCAGGTCGTTTATGGTTCCGTATATTGCAAGTTTTCCGATATCAGAGCCCGGGAAGAAGAGAGGATTCACAGTGTAAGAATCAATTGTGAACGCAAGTTTTTCTTTTTCCACATTTATAATTGCTGAATCCTGCAAAGATAAAAGAATCTCATCTCCCAGATGCTTAAGGAAAATTTCCTGAATAAGTTTTTTAGTTGCCTGAAGACCAGAACCATGACTGAGGGTTATTTTATTCTCTACCATATTTGTAGATAGCCGCACATGCTCCTTCTGAAGAAACCATACATGGACCTTGAGGAGTTTGAGGACTGCATAACTTTCCAAATAATGGGCAATCACGAGGCGAGATAATTCCCTTTAAAACTTCTCCACATTTACATTGAGGATTAATGGGTTGTGATTTTACTCTTATGGGATGAACTACCTGAATATCATAATCCTGAAATTCCTTTCTTATTTTTAGCCCGCTATTTTTTAAGCTGCCTATTCCTCTCCAGTCAGCATCTGTCATCTCAAATACATCCTCAATTTCCTTCAGGGCTAAGGGATTACCTTCCTCTTTTACTACTCTGGCATATTGAATTTTTAAATATTCTTCTTTCTTTTCCAGAATCAAAAGAAGCATGAGTATGCTTTCCAATATATCCTGAGGTTCAAATCCTGAAACTACTCCTGGAATTTTATATTGCCTGCATATTTTTTGAAACTGTTTAGTTCCGATTATTGCCGAGACATGCCCGGGGAGTAAAAATCCATCTATCTTTACTTCTCCTGAACTCAAAAGATACTCAATAGCAGGAGGTATAAGTTTCAAAGAACAGAGCAGATATAAATTGGTCATCTTTCTGTTTCTAATTTCTTTTAATATACTGGCAAACAAAGGAGCAGTGGTCTCAAATCCTACAGCAAGCAATATTATTTTTTTATCGCAATTTTCTTCAGCAAATTCCAAAGCCTCATCAGGAGAATAAATAATTTTAACTTTGCCCGAACCCTCAGTCTCCAGAGAACCTTTGCTCCCAGGCACGCGAAACATATCTCCAAATGTCAGAATATTGTATCCTTCATTCAGATAACTGATTGCCATATCTACATAGTTTTCAGAAGTAACACATACCGGACATCCCGGGCCTGAAATTAATTTGATGTTACCAGAAATAAGAGATGGTATTCCTGCCCTGTAAATCTCCATGGTATGGGTCCCGCATACTTCCATAAAGTTTAATGAACAATACTTCTCAGAAAGTCTTTTAATTGCTGAGATAATTTTTTCTCTACTACTGAGAGCGTTCAATTTGATTGAGGAGTTCATATATCTGGTGTGCAGATTTTTCCTCCACCTTCTGAATGGCAAAACCAGCATGAAGTATCACATAATCTCCAATTTTAACATCAGGAACAAATCTTATATTCACTTTTCTCCTTACTCCCTGGTATTCACAGATTGCACTATTTTTATCCTCCGTTATTTCGATTATTTTAACTGGTACTCCCAGACACATAATTTTACTCCACTATCATATTAGCAATCACTACTTGTCCCAAACACAGTCCACCATCATTGGTAGGAACTGTCCCCTGTATATAGACCTCAAAGTTTTTATCTGTAAGTTTCTGATATAATTTAGTAACAAGAAAAATATTCTGAAAAACACCCCCTGATAAACATACTTTATTTATCTTAAATCTTCTTCTCAGTCTTATACATACCTGATAAAGTATTTCCACTACTCCATTATGAAATTTGGCAGATATTCTGGAAGGAGGAACAGAATTCTTTAAATCATGAATAATTGCAGTAATAACCTCTTCCGCCCTTATAATAAATTGGCCATCAACTTCCTGTAAGGAAAACCGATAACTTTCACGACAGTATTCATCTAAAATCTGTTCCAGCCGTATTTCTGCCTCAGCATGATAGGAAGCAACATCACATAAACCCAAAATAGAAGAGACACTTGCAAATAACCTCCCCATACTTGATGTTAATGGAGAATTAATGTTATTTTTAATCATGGTTACCACACTTTCTACCTTCTGAATGCCAATTCTATGAGCAAACTCCAGGTCATAAATTTTATCCTTCAGCACTTTATACAGCCAGCTTGTTGCCATCTGCCAGGGATTTTTCACGGCTGAATCTCCTCCTGGTTGAGGCACATATTGCAAATGTCCTGCCCGCTGAAACTCTTTTAAATCTGCAATTAGAATCTCTCCTCCCCAGATTGTCCCATCGTCACCGAATCCTGTGCCATCAAGAGCAATTCCTATAACTTTCTCTTCAATATTATTTTCTGCCATACAGGATACAATATGAGCATGGTGGTGTTGAACACCAACTAATTTCTTTCCTTCCTCCTCAGCCAGTTTCCTTGCGTATTGGGAACAGTAATACTCAGGATGAAGATCACAGGCAATAATTTCCGGATAAATATCAAACAACTTTTCAAAATGAGGAATGCTGTCTTCAAAAGCAGTTACTGCTGAAAAATTATCCAGATCTCCAATATGATGGCTTATGAACACATGATTATCCTTGGCCAGTGCAAATGTATTTTTAAGTTGAGCACCAACTGCAAGTATAGGATATTTTACATTGTAACTTAAAGTTAATGGTTTAGGGACATATCCCCTCGCTCTTCTTATAATATATTCTTTACTGAATTTTCCATCCAGAGAAATAAAAACCCTAGTTACGGAATCATCACACCGCATGTGAATTTTACGATCATGAATAAGGAAATAATCCACTACATCCTGTAATTTCTCTATTGCTTCCTCATCGCGATAATAGATTGGTTCTTCAGTAATATTTCCGCTGGTCATAACCAACGGCCTATCCATTTCTTTAAAAATCAGATAATGCATTGGAGTATAAGGAAGCATGAATCCCAGATATTTATTTTCTTCCACAACAGAATAAGCAATTCTACAGTCCTGATTTTTTCTTAACAAAACAATTGGTCTTTGAGGAGACAAAAGCAATTCTTTTTCCTGGTCATTAAAAATTGCATACTGCAAAATCATTTTTAAATCTCTGGCCATAAGAGCAAATGGCTTATGGATTCGTTTTTTTCTTTGCCGTAATTTTCTGACGGCTTCCTCATTTAAAGCATCTACTGCAATCTGATACCCTCCTAAACTTTTCAATGCCAGAATATTTCCCTGTTTAAGGAGTTCTACTGCCTCGGAAATTGCCTGCGGTGCCTGAGATTTAATGTTACCCGTTTTGTCCATCAATTGCAGTTGAGGACCACAGTTCCAGCAGGCATTGGGCTGAGCATGAAATCGTCTACTTTCAGGGTCATTATATTCTTTCTCACATTTAGGACACATCTGAAATTCTGCCATTGTAGTATTTTTACGATCATAGGGAACATCCTTTATTATTGTGAATCTGGGTCCACACTGAGTGCAGTTAATGAAGGGATAAAGATATCGACGGTCTTTGGGGTTAAAAAGTTCTTCCAGACACTGTGAACATACAGTAAGGTCAGGCAGAATCAGAACTTTTTTATCTACACTTTCAGTTGATTTCCTAATTTCAAACTCTTCATAACCTTTAAATTCTACAGGTTGAACATTAAGATACTCTATATGAGCAGTTTTAGGTTTTTCCTCATAAATGCGGGATATAAACTCATATATTTTATCTTTATTTCCCGCCTCCACCTCAATAATAACTCCCTGAGAAGTATTTTCCACCCATCCAGTCAAATGCATTCTCCTTGCCAATCGGTAAATAAAAGGACGAAATCCTACTCCCTGCACAGCCCCTTGAATAAAAATTCGGTAAGCATCTTTTGTGGTGGTTTTACCTCTTCTAGATTTAATGTTGAGTTTAATCATCGCTTAAGAATTTCTCCAAGTAATGATGGAAATTGTGTGTTATTTCATTTATAGCCCTCTCCACACTGGAAGAAATTCCCTCACCAAGGTCAACATTTTCCGGAACAACTCCCAAAATATAAGATTTAAAATTAAGTCCCTGTAATTTCAAAAACTCAATTATTGTTTTCAAAGAACCAGCATGAGTAGATATCGAAAGGAAAGAATTTACTTCCTCCAGCAATAAAATTTTTCCTGGTGATAAATCTTTTCCATAAATGGTATCCACAAACACAACGACATCTGGCTGCAATTCCACAATTTTAATTAGATAATTTTCTGGCACTTCTTCGCACTGAATAAAAAATAAATTTTCTTTTTTGTAATCACTTAAGCGTTGAGTTAAAACTGCGCCAAATCCGTCATCACCTTTAAATCTATTTCCGATTCCTATAAATAATACTTTCTTCTCAGACATCAAAAATTATTCGAGTCACATAATAGTTATTTACTTTCTCTATATTGATATCATGATAGGTCGCAGCCTTTATCTCATGAATAATTTCGTGTTTATCAGGATCAAATTTTTCTCCTTCGGCTGTAATTCTTATTCGAGTATCTGAAATTTCTCCAACTTGAAAATCAGAAAACAAAAATTTCTTAGTTGCAAATAAAAAAATCAGTTCATTAAGAAAAGAAATTAAAAGATCTTCCTTATCTATACCATCTGCACTGACGATTTGTTTTTCTTTTTTCTCTATGTTATTCAGCCCAACAATGAGGTCAAAAAGAGCCCGTGCAGAATTCACATATAACCCTACAAGATCATCAGCCCAGACTTCAATTCCTAAATCTGCGGTGTGAGGGATTAATTTATAAAAATTATGCATTTATCTGCGAGAAATCAGCAATTTCATAAAAAAATTAACTTAGTGAGCCGCCCGAGGACTCCCTGTCCCGTCCTGACGGGGGAACTCGGCACCCTCATAATAAAAATTAGTTTGGTGAGCCGCCCGAGACTCGAACTCGGCACCCCCGGCTTAAAAGGCCGGTGCTCTACCGGATGAGCTAGCGGCTCACTTATAAATTAGTACTGAAATTTCAAATAGCAACCTCGACTCTCACCGGCATCCTCCTCCCGAAATAAATTCGGGAGGATGCTCTACCATTTCACTTAAAAGTATAAAAGTAGTAATATTTTCAAAAAGCAATCTCTTAGGATTTATAGTCAATTAATTTACAACAAAATTTTTAAAAATGCGAGAGAAAAGATTACTCTTCTAAAATTTCCTTTTCCTTTATTTCCAGGACTTTTTCCACCTTTTCTATAAATTCATCTGTAAGTTTCTGAATTTCTTCCTCAGTCCGATAGCGATCGTCTTCGGTTATTTCAGAATCTTTTTCCAGTTTTCGCACTTCTTCATTGGCATCCCTTCTTATATTTCGGATTGCAATCTTCGCTTCTTCTGCCAGTTTTTTAACTAGTTTTACAAGTTCCTGTCTTCTCTCTTCAGTTAAAGGAGGCAAAATAATTCTTATTATCTTACCGTCATTATTAGGAGTAACGCCCAGTTCTGATTTCAAAATTGCCTTTTCAATTTCGGATAAGGCATTAGGGTCCCAAGGTTGAATAACAATCATTCTGGCTTCAGGGATAGTAATGGATGCAATCTGTTTCAAAGGCACTTGAGCCCCATAATATTCCACTTTGATGTTTTCTACCAAAGCAGGTGTGGCACGAGATGTTCGGATAGTGGCAAATTCAGTTTCTAATGCCTGAATACTTTTCCCCATTCTGGTTTTTGCTGACTTTATTATTTCCTGCACTTTCATTTTACCACCTCATTCTTTTACAATCGTTCCTATCTCTTCTCCCAGAATAACCTTTCTGACATTTCCTTTTTTAAAAAGATTAAATACAATTATCGGTAATTTATTATCCATACATAATGTGACTGCAGTTCCATCCATAACTTTAAGTCCTTTATTTAGAACCTCAATATATTTTAACCGTTTAAATTTCTTTGCTTTCTTATTTTTAAGGGGGTCAGAATCGTAAACCCCATCTACTTTGGTCCCTTTAAGAACAGCATCAGCAGAAATCTCAATAGCCCTCAAAGCAGCAGTGGTATCAGTTGTAAAATAAGGATTTCCGGTCCCACAGGCCAAAATTACCACTCTTCCTTTTTCCAGATGCCTTATTGCTCTCCGGCGGATAAAAGGCTCTGCTACTTCCCGCATTTCAATGGCAGTTTGAAGTCTTGTAGGGACTCCCATTCTTTCTAAACTATCCTGGAGAGCAAGACCATTTATCACCGTGGCAAGCATACCCATATAATCTGCAGTAGAACGATCCATCCCTTCCCGGGCTGCAATCTCACCCCTGAATATATTTCCCCCTCCAATCACTACAGCCATCTGAATGCCAAGGGTATATACTGATTTTATTTCTTTTGATATGGAATCTAATGCCCGAAGGTCAATCCCGTAGCCCTTATCACCTTGCAGTGCCTCTCCACTTATTTTGAGCACCACTCGTTTATATTTAGGCCTAGGCATCTGATTGAGATTTATTCTCCTAACTCGAATCTTACAAATCTACGGATTACAATATTTTCACCAAACTTTGCGACCATTTCAGTTACTAGGTCTTTGATCTTTTTAGAATCGTCTTTAATGAAAACCTGTTCCAGAAGGCAATTCTCTTTATAATATTCTTCAATTTTGTTATTGACAATCTTTTCCTGAATATGTTCTGGTTTATCTTTAAATTGCTCCCGGATTATCTCCTTTTCCTTTTCCACTATTTCTTGGGGGACATCTTCTCTCTTTACATATTTAGGTCGAGCAGCAGCCACTTGCATAGCCAGGTTATGGACAAACTCCTTAAACTCTTCGTTTTTAGCCACAAAATCAGTCTCACATGCCACTTCTATTAACACACCGAGTTTACCTCCCATGTGAATATAAGCATCAATCACACCATCTTTAACTTCTCTCCCTGCTTTCTTTTCGGCAACTTTTATACCTTTTTTCCTTAAAATTTCCACTGCTTTATCTATATCACCATTAGCCTCCTTAAGAGCATTCTTGCAATCCATCATCCCAGCACCGGTTTTTTCTCGTAGAAGTTTTAAATCCTCGATACTATAACTCATAGTTATTCCTCCTCTTTTTTCCTGCGTCTCTCTTCTTCCTCATCAAGTTTATCCTCAATATCTATACTCATTTCTACAAGTTCTTCTTTAATTTCCACATTTTCAGTTTCCTCTTTCTTCTCTTCCTTAACAGGAACTGTGCCACTATCGAGATAGAACCGTCTTCCCTCGATTATGGCATTGGCTATATAAGAAGTGATGAGTCTGGTAGACTTGATGGCATCGTCATTACCCGGGATAGGATAATCAATGGGATCAGGGTCACAATTGGTATCTACAATTGCCACTACAGGAATATTCAACTTATTTGCCTCCCTAACAGCAATCTCTTCTCTTTTAGGATCAATTATATATAGAGCGGAAGGCAATCTATCCATTTCCACAATTCCACCTAGATTTGTATTCAACTTAAAAAGCTCCTTCTCTAACCGTGCTCTTTCTTTTTTAGTTAGAAGGTCAATTTTACCAGTTTCTTTCATTCCCTGAATTTCCTTAAGCCGGGCGACACTTCTTCTTATGGTCTCAAAATTAGTCAAGGTCCCCCCCAGCCAGCGATTATTAACAAAAAACATTCCACATCTTCCGGCTTCCTCGGCAATCATATCCTGGACCTGCCGTTTTGTTCCCACAAACAGAATATATTCTCCCCGGGCGGCAACATCCCTCACGAATTCACAGGCTTTAAGGAGAAGTTCAGCAGTTTTTTCTAGGTCTATGATATAGATGCCATTTCTGAGAGTATAAATATAAGGTGCCATTTTGGGATTCCAGCGCTTTTTGGGATGTCCAAAATGCACACCTGCTTCCAGCAATTCTTTAATAATACCTATTGCTGCCAATTAAAATCCCTCCTTTCTAAAGTTTCCAGTTTAAATTGCATTAGATTATATTAACACAAGGAATATAAATCAAGCAAATATTTAAAGAGTAATGAGGAATTTTTTAACAGTAGAATAAACTTCTTTTACAGTTATATCCCGGAGGCATCTATGGTTATTGTCGCAGCCGGGAAAACGGAAGTTTCTGTAACATGGTCTGCAAGGGAGGTCTTTTTTTATTACGATATAGTTTCCCTCTGGAGGATAAGGTCCGTAAACTTTTTCATCTACAGGGCCAAACAGAGAGACTGTTTTTACTCCCAGTGCTGTTGCCACATGGATAGGTCCGCCATCGTTACAGACCAGTAATTTACATCTCTCAACTAAAGCCATAAATTGAGAAAGTGTTATTTTGCCTGCAGTATTGATTACTCTCTCAGAAGCAAAAGCAGCAACAATTTGATTGCATATATTTTTCTCATTTTCAGAACCAAAAATTATCACTTTGGAATTGAAATTTTTAATAACAAGTTCAATAAGATTTTTAAACTTCTCTGAAGGCCAATGTTTATATACTGCATTTTCTCCCCAGCTTTCCCCTCCTCCGGGAGAAACACCAATAATGACATCTTTCTCCTCAAATCTGTTTTCTTTTAGAAATCCATCAGCCCATTGTCTTTCTTCTGGTGACAAAAATACTTCCAGCCGGGGATTTTGTGGTCTGGGGATATCTAAAAAATTCAATGTATCTAAATAATATTCCACCACATGTTTATCTTTATACCAATCTATATCTATTTTCTCAGTCAGGAATTTCCCTCTGTTTTTATAATTGATTCCAATTCGCCTTTTGATACCAAAACTTCTTGCCATGAGCCCGTAGCGATGGTCTAATGAGAAATCTATACTAATTTCAAATTTTTCATTTAAAATTTCCTTCCTTAAATCCCAGCCCCTCCTTATCGCTTCAATTTTATTTCTTTTCCATATTTTCTTCCAGTCTCCCCGCGATAAAGCAAATATTTTATTTATATTAGGACTATTTTTTAAAACAGGCACCACTCGCTCATTACACCAGTATCCAATAAATGCCTGAGGATAGGCATTTTTTATTGCCCGGATAACAGGAGTTGTAAACAATACATCCCCAATTCCAAAGGGATTAATTATTAAAATCCTCATTTATTCCGGTTGGTTGCGCCTCTTAAATTCCACGTATTTTGCCCAGCTGATTATCTGATAAAGGGAGGCAAAAAAGGCGACCATAAATCCCACATATCCGTCACGGTATCCTTTTTTTCTTATATAAGTCCGCAAGAACCTGTCTCCCATTCTCCAGAGCATATGGATAAAATTCATTTTCCGGCGGGCTTTCTTGGAATCAGTAAAAGAGAGTTTATACCATTTGATTGCTTCCAGAGTGGTTTGCTTATTTAATTTATTCAAGAAATCCTCCCAATTTTGATATGTATAATGAATAATGTCACTTTTAAGATGTCCGCATTTTCCATCCAGAAACGCCCGGGGATGGACTTCTACTTCCTCCCATTTAAATTTATCCTTGCGAAATAGTTTAATTTGAGGAGAAGGATAAAGGCCTCCCCATCTGATCCAGTAATCTCCAATATAATTTCTTCTGGGAATAGCAAACGCAGAAAATTCTGTACCAGATGAAAGGACTTTCTCTATTTCATCTTTTAATTCCTGTGTTACCCTTTCATCAGCGTCTAAACTCAATATCCAGTCATTTTTTGCCTGTTGATATGCCCAGTTACGGTGTCTTCCCTCTATGTCCATTTTTCTGGTAAAAACTTTTGCCCCTAAAGATTTTACAATTTCCACAGTTCTATCTGTGCTTTCGTCATCAACAACTATTATCTCATCTGCCCAGCCAGCCACAGATTGAATACACTCTTCTATATTTCTCTCTTCATTTTTCGTTAGAATTACTACACTAATTGGTAGTCTCTGGTTCATTTTTTACACTCTTGAATTTCAACTTCAGCAAGGCAAAGAATAAAATTAAAGCCCCAATAGTTATTGAGGAATAAATTTCGAAATAATCGCCAGCGAAACTTTTTACCAGATCTTCTGCTGTAAGCGTGGAGAGTGCAAAAGAAATAGCAGTTAAAATCACAACTGATTTATCTTTGTATTTTTTATAGATGAGATAATAAATTACAGTAGCGTAAGCAGGGAGCAACCAGATAAAGAAATTCTTCCAGGCATTGGGATTAAACAAACCCGCACAGATAGAAATTAAAGATAGATCATACATTATATATGCTCTATTCTTGGTGGGGATTATAGCCAAAATATAAAGAACCAAAGCCAATATAAAAAATATAATATAAACCAAGGACTTAGAGAGATGGAAAATATTAACTGAATAAATGCTATGCTCAGAAAAAAATCTATTCAGACAAGCAAGGAGAGATTGATTAGGGAAACAGGTTGTTGAGTAATTATCTAATGAACTTTTGAATAAAAAAGAAATCCATTGCTTATGAAGTGTTAAAACACCCGTTATCCCAATCTTAAAAGCAGGTAAAATAGTTAGCACTATTATAAAGATTACAATCTTAGTGACTAACCTGAATTTTTTTCTTCCTAACAACCAGGGAAGAAACAGAACTGGCATGTATTTCGTTAAAATAGAAAATGCGATAAAAAACGCAGAAGCGTTTTCTCTTCCTCTGGACATCAAGTATAGCCCTATAAATAATAAACTTATCATAAAGATATTGGACTGTCCCTGATGAAAGTTCCCAATTATGAATCTGAGACAAGAGATTACAGTCAGGCTGTAAAATAAAGTATAATGATGGAAACGTTTCTTATCTTTGACAATCAGTTCTTTAAGACAATATAGGAGCGCAAGGAAGAAAATCACATTTATCACAAACCAGATACTGGCTGCGGTCCTTTCTGAAAAAAGAGCCAGGGGTGAAATAAAAAAGGCATAAAAAGGGGTATATTTGTAATAAGAGATATTACCTTCAAAAGTATAGATAAGTTCACTTTCTAAGAATCTTTTGCCAGTGAAATAGAGCATATGGAAATCAGAATAGTGTCTTTTAGGAGAACGCCTCTGATACTGAATAAAAAAGCCTGTGAATAAAGTTACTACTATTGCAATCTTTAAAACTTTTTTACCCATTGTGGTATATTTTTACTCTTATCGTAGAAAAAATCAACTCTCCCCTTCATTTTTGGAGGTCTCACCTCCGAACATATTGGTAATGAAAGAGTTACAGTTACAAATCCTCTAAAATTGAATCCCTTATCTTTTCCAAATCCGTCTTTACATAAGACAGCACAAACTGCTTATATTTATCTTCTTCTGGATATAAAGAACTTATTAAATCCTGACAGATAACCGAGGGAAAATTTTTCTTGCCAGCATAATCCAGAAAACTTGACCAGCGATATTTTTCCAAGAAAACCCTGGCTTTGTTTAAATCCCTGATCCCCTTTTCTCTCCAATCAGGCTGAAACAGGTCTAAAGGATTGAGATGAATATACCGTGTAAGGTGAAGAAAATAACGCTCACTTTTAATCAAGATATGTTTAAACTTTCCCTGAAATAGCGCTCCACTTCTTTGATATTTGGTATTGAAATACATTGTATATCCAGTTCCCAACTTTCTCATGAATCTGGTCACTCCATCCTCCTGGCAAGGTTGAATTAACAAATGATAGTGATTGGGCATCAGACAGAAGCATAAAATATTAACAATGGGTCTTCTTTCGGACTGTAGCCCAAACTCTTCTCTTTTCTTCTTTACCCATTTATAAGGTAGAGCAGGATTTTCATCATTAAATTCATAAAGGTCATGAATAAATCTCAAATAATCTTCTGGCTCCTGAAATATCTTTCTCCCATCCACGCCCCGATTATATACATGATAAAAATAACACAATGCATTTTTCATATCGCACCTCTCTTTTTATTTCTCTAACCATCTAATACTCAAATATTTCGGAGGTGAGACCTCCGAACATATTGAAATTCAAGCAGTTATAATAAATTACATTACTCTTTTATCAACATAGCACGCATTTTTCACTTCAATACAAATATAATCAACTCCAGCACTTCAAAAGGGCAACAAATTATTCCAAAAATGATTTGAGGGCTGTGTGGACTTCTTCTACAGTGATTTGTCTAATATCTGGTTTTTGAATTACGATGTGGCCTTCACCCCAAGGTCTCCAGCGGCTGGGAGAGCGAGATGGAACTGAGTTATCGAAAAGCACAATGCATCTTGTCCCCACAGCAGAAGCCAGATGCACAGGCCCACTATCATTAGAGATTAGGCATTTAGCCCCACTTAAAATACCTGCAAGTTGTA
>CBEUCN010000004.1:0-46981 GCA_965541635.1 uncultured bacterium | reverse complement strand
TTTTGAAGGGCGTTTTTATTGCGAGCGGGCACGGTCCCTCCCGATAAATATCGGGAGGGGAGCGAGCAATAAAGTCGAGCTAAATTTCCTCGCTGGGGAAATTTAGCGTCCCTGAAAAACATCCTTTGGCTCCTATTTTGTTACCCATGTATGATAATAATACAATAATTAATATTATTGCTTCTTTTCTTCTTGTGGAACAAATTCGTAAATTATTTCACCTTTATTAGCGAGACCCAGTTCTTCACGGGCTCGCTTTTCTATATAGGTAATATCAGTCTGCAGTCTTTTTAACTTTTCTTCCAGTTTAGCATTTTTGTTACGTAATTCTTCTAACTGATTAGCAAGTTTTTCATTTTCATACCTCATCTCCTGAATCCTACGATAACCGGGATAATATATTATCCCCAGTATTACTACCAGGATTAAACCTTTAATGATTTTTTTTCTAATTCTTGAAGCCATATTTTACCTGCGAATTGGGCATTCCCCTGCAATTCTTCTTCAATTCTTAACAGTTCATTATACTTGGCAATTCGCTCGGAACGAGAAGCAGAACCAGTTTTTATCTGACCGGCATTTGTGGCCACAGCCAGATGAGCAATAAATGTATCTTCAGTTTCTCCAGAACGGTGGGAGATAATCCTATTATAACTTGAATTTTCAGCAAGTCTCATGGTATCCAGTGTTTCAGTCAACGTTCCAATTTGATTAACCTTAACCAATATAGCATTAGCCACTTTTCTGTCTATTCCCATCTGAAGCCTTTTGGGATTGGTAACAAATATATCATCCCCAACTATCTGAATATGGTCACCAAGTTCCCTGGTCATCTGTTCCCAGCCTTCCCAGTCATCTTCAGCAAGGCCATCTTCTATGGAAATTATGGGATATTTATCTACGATCTGTTTGTAAAACTCTATCATTGCTGATGAGGTGAATTTAGAACCTTTAAAGTTATAGTAGCCATTCTGATAAAATGAACTGGCTGCAGAATCCAGAGCAATAAATATTTCACTTCCTGGTTTGTAGCCCGCTGCCTGAATTGCTTCTATTATTATCTCAATTGCTTTCTCATCGGATTCCAGATCAGGCGCTACTCCTCCTTCATCTCCCACTGCTGTAGAAAGCCCCTGAGATTTTAAAATCTTTTTGAGATTATGAAATACCTCTGCTCCTGCCCGTAATGCTTCTTTAAATGATGGAAAGTTTACAGGGGCAATCATGAACTCCTGAATGTCAAGATTGTTATCTGCATGTTTTCCTCCATTGATTATATTCATAAGTGGAACTGGCAAAAGATAAGCATTGCAACCTCCAATATATCTATATAAAGAAATCCCCAGAGCATTACTGGCACAGCGGGCAACTGCAAGAGATACTGCTAAAATTGCATTTGCTCCCAGTTTCTTTTTTTCCTCGGTTCCATCAAGTTCTAACATTATCTGATCTATCTTCCTCTGCTCTCTGACATCTATACCTGCAAGTTTAGGAGCAATAATCTCATTAATATTTCTTACTGCCTTCAAAACTCCTTTACCTAAATAACGCGATTTATCTCCATCTCTTAATTCCAATGCTTCATGTTCTCCCGTAGATGCCCCTGAAGGGACACAAGCTCTACCTGATATGCCATTTTCCAGAATAACATCAGCCTCCACTGTAGGATTACCACGAGAATCCAGAATTTCGCGACCAATGATTTTTTTAATTTTCATCTTCTCCTCCTTTCACTTTTACTTTTCTTCCCTCAATCACCAGTCTATCCTCAATAAACAGTTTAATTGCCAGAGGATAAATACGATACTCTATTTTATGCAATCGCTGATGCAAACTTTCCTCAGTGTCGTCATCTCTTACTCTTTCCGGCTCCTGAAATATTATGGGGCCAGTATCCACTCCCTCATCTACAAAATGAACAGTAACTCCCGTTACTTTTACTCCATAATTAAGAGCATCTCTCACTCCATGAGCACCAGGGAACGAAGGCAAAAGTGCAGGATGAATGTTTAAAATCTTATTTTTATATTTTCTTATAAAAAATGGAGTAAGCACTCTCATAAATCCTGCCAGCACAATAAAATCCACACTCCTTTTTTCCAGTTCTCCAACAATAATTTTTTCGTAATCCTGACGACTATTATAATCTTTAGGATTAAACACAAAGGTCTCAATTCCAGCATTTTTTGCTCTCACCACAGCATAGGCGGAAGGATTATCACTAACCACCAGGGCTATTTGACCAGGTATTTCTTTCCTATTCACAGCATCAATGATTGCCTGTAAATTAGTGCCACTTCCAGATACAAACACTGCAAATTTTTTCATACTGTTATCTTTTCCAATTTTTCCTTAATTATAACCTTACTGGGACATTTTTCAATTGCTGGCAGCCATTTTTCTTCTGGATACTCCTGTAATTTATCAAAATTAACCCTGGCTAAATTTCTCTCCAACTGAAATCCATCTGGTGGTCCCAGTTTCACACACAATCCACACCCAATACATCCCCGTAAGCACTCCTGTTTCACTCTACTGGCTTTTTCTTCATTACTGCAGGCAACTGCAATTAAAAATTCTCTCCTAACAGGGACAAGTTTTATTATCCCCCGAGGACAGGCCTGAACACATAATCCACAGCCTGTACATTTATTTATATCCACCTTAGCCAGTCCATTCTCTACAGTTATTGCTGATACCGGACAAACATCAGCACAGTCTCCAAAACCCAGACAGCCATAGATACAGCTTTGATAGGAAGAATAAAGATTGGCAATTTTGCAGGTTTTAACTCCCCGATACTCAGCCAGAAATTTCTTTTCGTCATTGGTGGCAGAGCAGAACACGATTGCCTTTTTAATTTCCTGAGATTCAAAATGCCTCCCTAATATTTTATAAATCTCAACCATTTTCTCTTTTTCTGCCACCGGACAAGAAACTTCTTTCCCTTCTAAAAGTGCCCGGGCTAAATTTTCACAACCAGCAAACCCACAGGCACCACAATTAAGACCCGGCAGTAGCGCCACTATTTTTCCCAGCCTGGGATCGCTTTCCACTGCAAATTTTCTATATACCAACCAGATAATAACTGAAAATACTACTGCAATAACAAACATAACCACTCCAGCTAAAAGCATCACCTTACCTCCTGGATGACCGCCAACGGCAAAGTTAGTTCTTTACCACCAACCTTACAGCAAAGTAGTTCTTGCTCCAACTCATCAATTATTCCTATGGGAATAACAGTTTCTTCTTCAATTTCACCTTCATCAGTAATAAATTTAATTTTAATTTTTCTTCCCTCACGCAATGCCTGTTGTAAGAGTTTGCGATTTCTACGATAATCCATATGGGCTCGTTCCAAAATCACTGTGCCACCCTGAGAAAGAAGTTTTATAAAAACCTGGGCGGCTACCATCGCATCTGCTAATGCACGATGCGAACCAGTAATTGCTATTTTTAAGCTTTTAGCCACATTCCACAAAGGATAAAATCCAATTTCAGGCAACAGTTTTTTAGCAAGAATATATATATCTATTACCTGATCGTCACTGATCACTGGCATATTCAATCTGGTAAGTTCCATATTTAGAAATGATAAATCAAACCCCGCATTATAGGCAGCGATTTTTGTATCTTTAATGAAATTTAGAAACTCTGGCAATACCTCAGATATTTTGGGTGCCGATTCCAGCATATCAGGAGTTATGCGATTAACTCTGTAAGCCTCAAAAGATAGTTCTCTTTCAGGATTAACCAGAGTCCAGAATCTATCTACTATCTTTTCATCAACAATTTTTACTGCTCCGATCTCACAGATTCTGTCTCCCGAGAATGGGCTTAAACCAGTAGTTTCCAGATCAAATACTACGTAGCGCATTGCTCATTCTGAATATGATGTCTAATATCTTTCCCCTCTACTATGTAATAGACTTCTTCCCCAATATTTGTCGCATGGTCTGCTATTCTCTCTAAATGTCTACCAACTAAAAGAAGTTTTAATGCCCGGGGAACGTTTTTGGTATCCTCCATCATATAAGTGAGAAGCTCCCTGAAAATCTGGTTATTTAAATCATCAACCATATCATCTCTTTTACATACCTCACGAGCAAGTGTGGAATCCCCCTGAACAAAAGCAGTAATAGCATCCTTAACCATCCCCTGAACAATTTCTGCCATTCTGGGAATATCAATTAATGGCTTGAGAGGTGGTTCCTGAAGTAAACCCATTGCTCGTTCAGAAATATTAACTGCCTGATCTCCTATTCTTTCCAGATCACTGCTTATCTTAACAGCAGTTACTAACAATCTGAGGTCAGAAGCAGTAGGTTGATGAAGGGCAATGAGTTTAAGCGCAATATCATCATTTTCAACCTGAAAAAGGTTTACCTTCTTTTCTGTTTCAAATACTCGCTGTAAAAATTCCTCATTCCTCTCCTTAAGCCCTTCCACTGCATATTTTATCATCTCCTCAACTCTATCAGCCATTTCTACCAACCTGGTCTTTAAATTTTGCAATTCAGAATCAAAATGCCTCTCCATAAAATCACCTCCATTTTATCCAAAATGTCCGGTTATATAAGCTTCGGTTCGTTTATCATTAGGAGAAGTAAATATCTTTTCCGTAAGGTCAAATTCTATAAGTTCACCCAAAAGCATAAATCCTGTGAAATCAGAAACTCTGGCCGCCTGCTGCATATTATGAGTAACTATTACAATAGTATATGCCTGAGAAAGTTTCTTTAGAAGTTCTTCAATTCTCTGAGTGGAAATAGGATCAAGAGCAGAACAAGGCTCATCCAAAAGAATAATATCTGACTTCAAGGCTATTACGCGGGCAATACATAATCTCTGTTGTTGCTCCAATGATAAATTAAGTGCTGATTTATAAAGTTTATCTTTAAGATCCTCCCAGAGGCCAACTGATTTAAGACTGTGTTCAACTATTTCATCTATTTTGCGACCAGAAGCCAGACGATGAATTTTAAGTCCAAACGCTATATTTTCATATACAGAAAGGGGGAAAGGATTGGGACGTTGAAAAACCATTCCCACTTTTCTTCGCAATCGGGTAAGATCAAGAGAAGAATTATAAATATCAATACCATCTACATATACCTTCCCCTCTATCCTTACACCTTCAATGAAATCATTCATGCGATTGAAACATCTTAAAAGTGTAGATTTGCCACATCCCGAGGGACCAATTATCGCAGTAATTTTTTTCTCCTCAATTGCAATATTTATATTCTTTAACGCCTGGAATTTATTGTAGTATAGATTAAGACTTTCTGTTCGCAGTCTTTCCATATTATCCAAATTTCCCTGATATATAATCTTCGGTTCGTTTATCCCTGGGATTTGTGAATATTTCCGATGTAGAACTAATTTCTATCAGTTCTCCCATCAGGAAAAAAGCAGTGCGATCAGATACCCGCGCTGCTTGTTTGGTATTATTGGTAACGAGGACAACTGTATATTTATTTTTTAACTCCAGCATAGTTTCCTCCACCTTGGCAGTGGATACAGGGTCAAGTCCTGAACAGGGTTCATCAAAAAGAATCACTTCTGGCTGATTGGCTAAAGTTCTGGCAATGCACAATCTCTGCTGTTGTCCTCCCGAAAGTAAAAAGGCATTGTCTTTAAGTCTATCTTTCACCTCATCCCAGAGATAAGCCTCCTTTAACGCTGATTCCACAATTGTATCCAGTTGAGATTTTTTTCTTATTCCTCGCATCCTGGGGCCATAAGCAATGTTATCATAAACCGATACCGGGAGTGGAACCGGAAGAGCAAATACCATACCTATTCTTTTTCTCAACTCCTCAACAGGAATGGCAGTAATTTCCTGTCCTTCCAAATATATCTTACCGGTATAGGAAAATCCTGGAGTCAAGTCATTTAAACGATTTAACATTCGGAGGAACGATGTCTTACCACTATTGGCAGGACCAATTATTGCTAGGATTTCATTTCTAAAAATTTCCAGATTCAGATTTTTAACTGCCTGAACATTGCCAAAATAAATATTTAAATCTTCGGTTTTGATTTTCACACTATCTGCTACCATTTTTTCTTCTTTCGGAAATGAGTACGAATAATAACTGCCCACAAATTGAGAAATAACACCAAGCCCAGAAGCACGAGCGCAGTGCCATAACTGAGTTTTAAAGGCATGTTGGGAACCTGGGTGGAGATTACATACAAATGATAAGGGAGCGCCATTACCTGGTCAAAGATTGACCGTGGCAATCTGGGAAGATAAAAAGCTGCAACAGTAAATAAAATAGGAGCAGTTTCACCAGCAGCCCGAGATAAACTGAGGATAGTGCCCGTAATTATCCCGGGCAGAGCATAAGGTAAAACTGCATGGCGAATTGTCTGCCATTTTGTTGCTCCCAAGGATAAACTTACTTCTCGGAAGGAGTTGGGCACAGATTCCAATGCCTCTTTAGTAGCAGTAACCACAACCGGAATACTCATGATTGCCAGAGTCAAAGAGCCGGCAAGAATTGAGGTTCCAAAGTGAAGAAAAATTACAAATAGACCAAGTCCAAAAAGACCATAAACTATGGATGGAATTCCAGCCAGATTTACTATTGAGAGTTTTATTATCCGGGTAAAAATATTCTCGCGGGCATACTCCACAAGGTATATTGCTGCCAAAACCCCCAGGGGAAGAGAAAATATTAAAGTACCAATAATAAGATAAAATGTCCCCACTATTGCCGGGAATATTCCCCCTGCCTTCATACCCATTTTAGGCATCTGAGTAAGAAATTCCCAGTTAATTGCTGGCAGGCCTCTTTTTATTATTAAAAATAATACCCCTAAAATGGGTAAAATAACTATGAGGGTAGAAGTTATTATAAAAATATAAGCCAGAGTTTGAGTCAGTTTGGGACTTAACCTTTTCATCTTCTGCTGCGATTAAGGGCTATATCGGCTATAAGATTAATAACAAATGTAATTAAAAATAAAACCAACCCTATAGCAAACAGAGCAAAATAATGCAAATCTCCTCTTACAGTCTCACCCATCTCAGCAGCAATTGTAGCAGTCATGGTCCTTACTGGTTCCAGAAAAGAATGGGGGATTCTGGCAGCATTACCAGTAATCATCATCACTGCCATGGTCTCACCAATTACTCTGCCAATACCAAGCATGATAGCAGCAACAAGTCCAGAGAAAGCAGCAGGTAAAATTACTCTATGTATCACCTGCCATTTCGTTGCTCCCAAAGCATACGCTCCTTCTTTATATGCTTTGGGGACAGCATTTAAAGCATCCTCAGCAATAGAAACAATCGTGGGCATAGCCATAAGTGCCAGCATTATGGAACCGGAAAGAGCAGTAAGCCCGGTAGGTAAATTAAAAACACTACGGATAAATGGAACCAGTGTTACCATTCCCACAAAGCCCAGAACCACTGATGGAATTGCTGCCAGTAATTCAATCAAAGCCTTAAGAGTATCCTTCAGAAACTGAGGAGCAATTTCCGATATGAATACTGCACAGGAAATACCTAGAGGAATGGAAATAATACTCGCTCCCACAGTTACCAGAAGAGAACCCAGAAGTAAAGGGACAATTCCAAATTTGGGAGGCTCTGAGATTGGATACCATTGTTTACCGGTAAGAAATTCCTTTAAACTGTAATTCTGGAATAGAGCAATAGCATTTTTGAATAAAAATATAAAAATAAGAATTACTATCAGAATTATTATAACCCCACTCAATCTTATAGAATTTTCTACCAGAAATTCCTTAATTTTCTTCATTCTACTCTGCGAGGAATAAATCCTATTTTTCGGAATTGTTCACCACCTTCAGGAGAATATACAAAGTCTAAAAACAGTTTGATGATTCCCTGAGGTTTACCATTGGTATATAAAAATAATGGACGCGATATGGGATACTTTCCAGTAAGGACATTCTCCTCGGAAGGCAAATAATAATCCTTCCCCTTTTCTCTGGCAATTGCCAGAGCCTTAACCCGGGGATTTAAATACCCCATCCCGAAATATCCTATAGCAGAAGGATTCTGAGCAACCTCTTCTACTATTGCCTGGGAAGAGGATAAAAGAAGTGCCTGGGGACTGAATTCAGTTTTATCATTTTTTCTGCCCATCCGGAGTACATGTTCTTTGAAATAAATGTGAGTCCCAGAACTGACCTCACGAGAAAGAATCACTATCTCCTCGTCTCTACCCCCAAAATATTTCCAGTTACGAATTTTACCGCAGAATATATCTCTCAGTTCCGGAATACTTAACTTATCCACTGGATTATCAGGGTTAACAACAACTGCAATACCATCATAGCCCACAACAAACTCCTGAGGGTCTATTCCCCGCTCATGGGCTAACTTGATTTCCTTAGGTTTCATCTTCCGAGATGCAGAAGCAATATCACAGGTCCCATTTATAAGAGAAGCAATTCCAATACCTGAACCTCCCCCAGTAACAGCCACAAACACATAGGGATATTTTTTCATAAACTCTTCAGCCAGTGCCTGCATAAGATTGACCATGGTATCAGAACCTTTAATCTGAATATAACCCGAAGGTTGACCAGGAGGAATTTCCTCGTGAGCACAAGAGGTAAACAGAAATAATAATATGGCAATAAAAATATTAAAGTTTTTATGTTTCATAAGCCGGAATAATACCAGTTAATAATACAAAATCTAAAGAAAATTGCAACTAATTTTTACTTCCAACTTTTGAAAACATAGGTAACACTTCTCATTCTAGAGATAAAAGAGCCAAAGGATGTTTTGAAGGGCGTTTTTATTGCGAGCAATAAAGCCGAGTGAAATTTCCTCGCTGGGGAAATTTCACGGCCCTGAAAAACATCCTTTGGCTCCTATTTTGTTATGTGTAATAATACATTTTTACTTCCAACCGGTTATGATATGGTAGAAAATAATAATCATCATTACTAATCCTAACAGAGCCTTAAATATCACTGCTGAGAATCTTCCCACCAGACTTCCCAATCCTGCTTTCAGGGCTTTAAGCACATCTTTCTTCTCATTCAACTCCACAATAAATGCTCCCAGAAAAATACCCACAATTGTAAACAAAAATAATCCCACTCCATAAAAAGCCAGGGAAACTGCTGCTGCAATCAATCCTCCCACAATTGCCCCCATTGCAGCCTTTTTACTGGCTCCTCCAATTTTTGCTCCCAGATATATAAAAATGTAATCAAACAATTCTCCTGCAAGGTATAACAAACCCAGAGCAATTAATGTCTTGCCATTAATAAATTCAAATCCAGTAATTAAAGCATAGATGAGGGAAAATAACAGGATCAAGAAAGTGCCAAAGCCACCAAAGAAAATGAATAACCATGAAAACAATATCAGTACTAAATAAATAACCGCAATCCAGAGATTCATATTACCTCCTGAACTGCTCCCACAGCCGCTGGAAACGAGGTTCAAAGATTAAATCATACAGATGTATTTTATCAGGGAACAACTCCTGTAACAAATTTAAAAACTGCTGCTTGGCAATTTCTATATCTACTCTATCAAAACTAGGATTAAGAATCATCTGACAGATTTTATCTGCTTCTCTTTGAACTTTGAGAACTTTTTCATCTTCTTTTTTTACCTCTATTTCCCGAAGAAGGTCCTTTAGAAAACCAAACTCATCTTGACTTTCCCGATTTGCCTCTTTAAGACTAAATACCTCTCCACAATCACATCTTATTCTGGAACCGAATTGAAAAAGAGCAATATCATATTCTTTCCCGCATTTAGGGCATCTAACCGCCATGGTTATCTGGAAGGAATTTTCCCTTCTGCTTCCAGTTCCTGCACAATCTTCTTTATCCTTAGAAGCCGTTCAGCAGATGTGGGATGAGTACTGAAGAAATCTCTGGTCAGAGATTGAGGAACTTCCACTGCAAATCTTTCCCAGACATCAATCCCGGCATGAATATCATAACCTGCCCGATAAGCATAGAGAATACCATAATAATCTGCTTCTCTTTCGAATTCCCGGGAATAATAACTACTGAAAGCAGAACCCACTCCCTGCATCACCACATCCCCGCTTCCGGGAGAGATACTTTCGGCACCATAACCAGCAGCAATTCCCAACAGAACTGCTAATAAATCAGTCCCTATTCTCTTAGCGATATGTCCCCGGATGATATGAGCAAGTTCATGCCCCAAAATTATTGCCAGTTCATCATCGGAATTTATAAATCTCATCAGGCCATAAGTAACTACAACCTCATTGGGAGTAGCACCAGCATTTATCATCTCCTCATCCACCATTCTGAATCTTACATTTGCTGGTACTTCTTCACAAACAACATGAAACTTTAACTCATCAGTTCCTCTTATAACTACCAGTTCTACCTTATCTTGAGGCTGAATATTTCTCAGAACCGACCTCAAGGCACTGGAAGAATATATTCTAATTCCATTTATTTCCTTAACCACATCTCCCGCTTTAAGACCAGCCTTCTCTGCTGGGCTATCTTTTATACAATAAGCAATGGCATAAGGATAAGTAGAGGAAATATTAAAAAGTCTGCGCACATAATCATCAACTCTAATAAATCTTGCTCCCAAATAAGGGAAACTTCCTAACTTCTCATCTATTGATTTTAGGAGACGATAGCCAACCTCTGCAACCTTTTGCTCTTTCTGAAGTTTAAATTTTAATGCTTTAACCTTAAGTTCCTCAGTTACCTGGTAAACCTCTCCCGGAGAAACATAAGGACCTGTAGTCACACAGCCGGAAACAAGGAAGGGAATCAGAAATATAAAAAGAAAATTTCTCATTTTCATACTTAATATTTTAAAACTAACAGGAGAGAGTTCCAAGTTAATCTTTTAGCATTTTTGTATCAATACATTTTGGCATATTCACATTCTCTTATTGTAAAAGCGAGACAGTTACTCTAACTCTCTAATTCTCAATATGTTCGGAGGTCTCACCTCCAAAAATGGATCTAAGATATTTTTTTCTAAATGGAGTAAAGATATCTGCTATAATAAAAAAATATGCTTGAGATTCAATGTCAGCTGTGTCCCAAAAAATGTATAATAAATCCTGGAGAACGTGGAGAGTGTAAAATCAGATTCAATCTTAATGGCAAACTGATTACTCTCACCTATGGACATCCCTGTGCAGTACACATTGATCCTATAGAGAAAAAACCATTATTTCATTTTTATCCTGGGGAGAAAATTCTTTCTATAGCGACTGCTGGTTGCAATCTTCACTGTAAAAATTGCCAGAACTGGCAGATTTCCCAGGCTTATCCCGAAGATATACCGAGTTATCATCTTCCTCCTCAGGATGTGGTTCAGCTGGCTTTAAAATATAACCTCAACATGATTGCCTATACCTATTCTGAACCTTTAGCCTATTATGAATATACTTTAGACACCTCAATATTTGCAGAATCTTATGGTTTAAAAAACGTCCTGGTAACTGCGGGATATTTAAATCAAAAACCTCTGAAAAAACTCTACCGTTATACACAAGCAGCAAATATTGATTTAAAGTTTTTTGATGACAATATGTATTACAAAATAACAACTGGCAGGCTAAAACCCGTTCTGGATGCTCTCATTTTAGCCCGGGAGATGGATGTCTGGCTGGAAATAACTCATCTGGTCATCCCGACTTTGAATGACGACTTCAAAAAGATAGAGGAGATGTGTAAATGGATTGTGAAAAATTTAGGAGAGGATGTCCCTCTGCATTTTTCTCGATTTTATCCTCATTATCTTCTAACCAATCTCCCTCCTACTGCCTATTCTACTTTGAAAAAAGCCTGTGATATTGCTTTAAATTCTGGAATTAAATTCGCCTATATTGGAAATGTAGTGGGGGCAAAAGAAGAGTCTACCTATTGTCCCAGTTGTAAAAAAATTATTATAAAGAGAGTCGGATATCAAATTTTGGAGTATAATATTAAACAAGGGAAATGTAAATTTTGCGGAGAAAAAATCCCGGGAAGATGGAAAGATTGATTACAGAATTAGAAAATTTACTGATGACGAAAATGGATAGAAGGCAGTTCTTAATAATAATGGGCAAAATTATAATTACCATCTTAATATTAACTTCATTACCTTTACAATTAGTAACTAAAAGAAAATCCCGACCCCGAATGTGGATTGTAGAATTTAATCCCCATAATTTGAATATGGCAAAAGAACTGGCAGGATGAAAAGATTAATTTTTATTATTACTTTATTTCTGGAGGTGATAGCAATGCCATCCCAAACAAAAGTATTAAAATCGACTCTGGCAGGTAGTTGGTATCCAGGTACAGCCTCGGAATTGAAAAAAATGATTTATGAATTCTTGGGCAATGTGCAATTAAAACAGGACTATAAACCCTTGGGGTTAATTGTTCCTCACGCCGGGTATATATATTCAGGACAGACAGCGAGTTATGGATATAAGTTACTTATGGGTAAAGATATTAACCGAGTGTTTATACTTGGTCCTTCTCACGGCACTTATTGTAATAAAGCAATTTTAACTGATTACGATTACATGGAAACACCTCTGGGTAAAGTTCCCATTGATACTGAAGTAATAAAAGAACTAATTCAAAAATCCAATGTATTTGAAGTTGATAATCGCACCCAATTTTATGAACATAGCATTCAAATCCAGATACCATTTCTTCAGGTTGTGCTGAAAAATTTTAAGATTATTCCTATTGTAGTAGGGGATTTATCTCTTCAGGAGATAAAAGAACTGGCAAATATTTTAAAAAATTACGTTGATGACCATACAATTTTTATTGCCAGTTCAGACTTTACTCATTATGGCTACAATTATGGATATCTACCATTTCGGGATAATATCCAGGAAAATTTGAAAAAACTTGATTTTGGTGCCTGTGAATATATTAACAAACTGAACAGTGATGGCTTTTTAACCTATATTGAAAAAACAGGAGCAACCATCTGTGGAAGAATTCCAATTGCTATTTTATTAAATATTATGCCTAAAGATAGCAAAGTTGAAATTTTAAACTATGAAACTTCCGGCAAATTGTTAAATGATTTTTCTAATTCTGTAAGTTATATGGCAATTGCTTTTTTCCAACAAGAAAATAAAAACTCTGATCCCCCTCCTCAAAATGAAATCCAAAAACTTACTCCTGAAGAGAAAGAAAGTCTCTTAAAACTTTCCCGGGCTGTTTTGGAAAGTTATATTAGAGAAGGGAAAATTCCTTCGCCTCAAGAATTGGGCATTGAACTCACACCTGCTCTTGTCCAAAAAAGAGGTGGATTTGTTACCCTTCATAAAAATCACCACCTGCGGGGATGTATTGGAGAAATATTTCCAACAAGACCATTATATAAAGTAGTGATAGACCACACAATTGATGCCGCAGTAAATGACCCCCGGTTCTCACCGGTAAGACCAGAAGAACTGGAACATATAAAAATAGAAATATCAGCCCTGACACCTCCTCAGGAAGTTCCTAGTTATAAGGATATAGTAATTGGCAGAGATGGAATTTATATGATTAAAGGACTTCATCGAGCAGTGTTTCTACCTCAAGTTGCCCCTGAACAGGGCTGGGATCTGGAAACAACACTTATGCATCTTTCTTTAAAGGCTGGACTTGATCCCTTTGCCTGGAAAGAAGGAGCAAGGTTTTACACATTCCAGGCTGAGGTATTTTCCGAAAAATAAAATAATGAAAAAACTCCCTCTCCTTTTTATATTTTTTCTTGTAGGTTGTTTTTCTCTTTGTCTTCAAACCCTCTTAATTCGGGAATATCTAATCTCCTTAGAAGGAAATGAACTGGCAATTGGGATATTTTATGCCACCTGGTTTTTATGGGTGGCAACAGGAGCAACTTTAATAATATTAAAACAGGGTTTATCTCGCTATTTTTTTACATTCCTTACCCTTTATCCTGTATTTGCAATTCTGGAATTTTATCTTTTCCAGATTTTAAGAAAAATAGCCGGAATTCCGCCCTGGCAACTTTTTATAATAACCAGAATTATTCCAGTAACAATTGTTGCCAACATGCCATTTTCTTTCCTTACAGGAGTTATTTTTTCTTCTGGTTGCAGATTTCTGAAAACCGAAAATGAGAAAAATAGCAAAATAGTTTCTCAGGCTTACATTTGGGAATCATCCGGAAGCTTCCTGGCAGGCGTAATGATTACCTATTTAATTACCAAATTGTTTTCTCCTTTATACATATTATTAATCTTATCTTTTATATTTTTAAGTTTATCAACTTTTGTTTGCTTCAGTTTTAAAAAAAGAATATCTGGCTGGTTAACTCTGCTAACTGCTATTATTTACCTTTTTATGATTTACAAATATCCCTATTTAGAGAAATTTGCTTATCAGGCAAGGTGGACAACTGCCTTCCCCAAAGGCAAAATTATTGCCTCTTTATATACTCCTTATCAACATCTGGCAATTGCTGAAGTTAAAAATCAGAAAGTTTTGCTTTCCAATGCTAAGGTAGTCACTGCTTTGGGAGATAGAATTTCTGGAGACCAACTGGCAGCACTTTTTTCTGCCATGACTGATTTGCCCCAAAAAATTTTAATAATTGGCTATGGCTGTGAAAATTTAATATATTCTTTTCTCAAATATCCGATAAATAAAATCTATTATGTAGTTCCAGATAGAAATTATATTCAGTTTGTGGCCAGATATTTGCCCCCGGAAATGAAAGACATCTTCTCAAAAATAGAAATTTTCTATTCCGATCCCCGGATATTTATTTCCCACAGGAATGAGAAGTTTGACCTCATAATTTTAAATATTCCCGACCCCAGTAATTCTTTTTGGAATAAATACTATACTCTGGAATTCTACAAACTGGTAAATACTCATCTTAATAATAAAGGTGCAATTGCTCTTAAAATTATCTCGGCAGAGAATTACATAGGAACTGAACTAAAAAATTATGGTTCCTCAATTTACTATACATTAAAAAAATGCTTCCCCAAAATTGTCATAACTCCAGGAAGAATAAACTGGTTCTTTGCTGGTGGCAAAGACTCTGTTCTCAGTTCTGATCCTGAAATTTTAGGTAACCGCTATCAGAAATTCATGCCCCTGGATTCCACATTCTATCCTGAAGGATTTAAAACTCTGCTTCTTCCGGAAAGGGTAAAATTTATAAGGGAAAGTTATGCTCATAATCTGTTATTTGAAAAATTCAAACTTATAAACAGCGATAAAAAACCTCTATCTTACTTTTTGAACTTAATTGTCCAATTTAGATATGCCAATTCCCGCCTACCTTTAATTTTGAAATCAACTCTGGTATCGGGATGGTTATTTTACATATTCCCAATATTGTTGCTATTTATCTTGAGGATTCATTATTTAAATTTTATGCATAATTTACCATCTTCTCGCATGGTATTTTCTGGTAAATGTTACCAACTCTTTTCCGGATGCTCGGGATTTATCTATCAGTTAATCCTCATCTATCTTTTCCAAAATAGATTTGGGACAATTTTTCATTATATTGGCCTTGTAAATTCTATCTTCATGCTGGGACTTTTTACAGGAAGTTATCTTGGAAAAAATATTACCAATAAATTAAAAGTTCAAAATACAATTTTAACAATACTTATAATTCAATTTATATTATACATTTGTAGTTATCCTCTCCTTATAGAATTTTCACCCCGTATTCCCAATGCTTTTGCCTGGGCTATATATTCCTTCTTATTTCTGTTTTCAGGAATTATAACTGGCATATCCTATCCCTTGGCTGGAAAAATTCTGGAGGCAAATCGATTGGAGATATTAAATATATCAGGGAATTTAGAAGCACTTGACCACTGGGGAGCAGTTTTGGGGTCAATGCTAGCTGGAATTATTCTCATTCCCTTACTGGGGATTTATAGAAGTCTCCTTTTTCTTTCATTGCTGACTCTATTTTTAATAAGTCTCCTCTCTCTGGATATTCTAAACCTTCCCCAAAAAATCAGAAAATTAAATCCTGAAAAACTGAATTATCCCTATCCAGTTTCAAGTTATCTTCTGTTCGGTCTCTGTGCCTGGATAATCTTTAGCGCCAACTATCTGGAAATAAAGGAAAAATTGCTCATTCAGCCTGAAATTTCAATCCCAGGATTTGGTAAAATTGAGAAGAGAGAAATTCCATTTACTTATTATCTCGGCTATAAGGGAAATAAAAACTATTATATTTTCAGAACAAGAGATTTAAATACCAGTGGCAAGGGATTCGGAGGGGATATAGATTTGATAATAGTCACAGATAACCAGGGAAAAATTTTTAATATTACTGTGGAAAAATCACGGGAAAGTTTTCAGCAAATGAAACAGATAAAATCCTGGCTTAAGCATTTTAAGGGAAAATATATTTATTCCCCCTTCCAGTTAGGCAAGAACATTGATGGTGTGACGGGAGCAACAATAACCGCCAATGGAGTAATCTCAGGGATAAATAAAACTGCCCAGAAAGTAAATATATTGTTTTCAGTAAAGACAAATAAAATAAGAATAAATATAGATAAAAGCCAAGCTTTATCTTCTCTTATTCTTGTTATTTTTATAATTGGGGGTTTAATTCTTTATCACCGAAGAAGATTAAGTTTTAAAACACGCATAATCTACCTTATGTTGGTGATTATAATCCTGGGAGTAATTTTTAAACTTCAGTTGAATACTCAAAATTTACTGGCGATTCTGGATTTCAATTTTCCCAGTTGGAACAATTTTAGTCTTGTATTACTGTTAGCATTGCCTATTATATTAGGAGTCTTTTATGGAAGAATATACTGTGGCTGGTTCTGTCCTTTTGGAGCCCTCCAGGAAATTTTATCTAAAAATAAACCTTTTCTGGTATCACAATCTTTAGATAGAAAATTAAGATTTTTCAAATTTTTACTCTTGTCGGTAATAATTGTTTTTTATTTTACAACCCGAAATCAAAATATTTTTATTCAGGAACCACTTTATCAGACCTATTTTGGGGAAATAGGAATTGATAAAATTCTGCTTGTTGCAGTTATTGTTTTTGCTGTGATTTCTCCTCGCTTCTGGTGCAAATATTTCTGCCCGGTGGGAGCATTATTATCTTTGTTTAACAAAATTGCTATTCTGAAATTGTCACGACGCCAAAAAATTATCTCCTGTAATCATAAAGTCAAAAATATCCGTGATCCAGAATGTTTGCAGTGTAATTTTTGCTGGAGAAATGAAAGATAATTTTTTAAAATTAGCATTTTCAATAACCGCAATTATTGTTATAACCTCAATTATTTCTAACATCAGTCCTCAATCACAGAAAGTTTCTGAACAGAAACAGAACTTATCCACTTCAGAAATAGAAAAAATAAAAAAATTAATACAGGAAGGCAAACTCTCAGATAAGGAGGCTATGTTTTATAAGATAATTAGGTAATTTTATGATATAATTTTGTTTTTATGAAAAAAGACCTGGAAATTTTACTTAAAATCCTGATTTTATTTTTTAGTTTTTATTTTCTCAGCGTGTATTTATACCTCGGTTTAAAATATGTCCTATATCCGTTGGAAATAGATTGGTTGGAAGGAGCGGTTTTACAGCACGCTAAAAGAGTCCTCTGGAATGAACCAATCTATACTGCACCACACATGGAATTCGTTCCTTTTCTTTACAATCCTCTCTATTATTATCTTTCTGCCTTTCTGCTTCCTTTTACTGGGATTAACCTTCTGGGACCGAGACTTATTTCATTTATTTCTTTTTTGTTTTCCTTAGTATTAATTTACTATTGGATAAAAAAAGAAACTGGCAAAAACTTCTGGGCTTTTATTGCAACAGGAATATGGGCAGCAAGTTCTCCTCTTACTGGAGGTTTTTATTCTTTAGCCAGAGTGGACAGTCTGTTCATTTTCTTACTCCTTACTGCTCTTTATCAGACGCGATGGATGCAAAATAAGAAAGATGCCACAGTAGCGGGTTTACTTTTCTGTCTATCTTATTTTACGAAACAGCAGGCACTTCCTGTACTTTTGGCTCTGCTTATATATGTATTTGTTGAAAAAAGAAAATTTTTTATCCCCTTTGTAACAAGTTCCTTAGGATTAATCATTATTTTGAGTATTCTACTGAATAAGATTAGCCAGGGATGGTATTTCTTCTATACCTGGTATCTCCCCTTACATCATGAAAAGATTAAAAAAATGGTTATTCTTTTCTGGACAATCGATATTTTACATTTTTATGCCTTTGCCTTTTTATTGAGCATAATATTTTTAACCTTAACATTCTCAAAAAGAAACAAATTTTATTTTTATCTTCTGACAATAGCGGGAATGATTTTTACATCCTGGATTTCCAGAGTCCACAGAGGGGGATCAATAAACGTTTTAATTCCTGCCTACGCAATATTAACCATAGGTTTTACTTTAGGAGCAGCAGAGCTTTATAAATTGATCCATAGATTTGAAAAAAAAGCAGCTGCGATAATTCTATTTACTGTCTTTCTCCAAAACCTTTTGCTATATGTTGATCCCCTCCCCTTCATTCCCACCCAAAAACGCCTTCAAAAAGAACTGCAGTATTTGAAAACTCTGGCTACATTTCCGGGCAATATTTACATAGAAAGTAGCTGTTACTTACCTCTTTTACTGGGACGCAAACCTTATGCTCACGTGTGGGCAATAATAGATATACTCAGAACAAACCCTAAGCCCGTTGTAGCCCAAATATTGGTTAATGAACTTCAAGAAAAAATTAAAAAGAAATTTTTCTCTGCAATAGGGGTAAGCAGAGGATACTTTTTACCACGAGTCATAAATATAGAAGATTATTACAAAAAGAAAAAAGTAAAATTTGCACTACCCTCTTTGGGCTATTCAAGACAAACTATCTGGCCGGAGATAATTTATCTGCCTAAGAATATTTCTGACTGAGAACAATAGTTTCAGTAATCCCCTCAATTAATTTTAACATATTAAAAATTTTTAAAATATTTGCCAAATAGGAGAAGTTATGTTATAATTTTGTTACAAAAATAATTCCACGACAGGAGGAAGGGGAAAAGAAAAAGAAGGAGGTGATGCCTATGAGGTAAAGAGGTAAAAAAAGAAATTTATAAGGGAATAGGAGGAGGGAGATTTCGGTAACTAATGACAAGAATGAGAAGGAGGTGAAAAAATGAAGATAGTAGGAGTAACCCTAGCAATAGCAATGATAGTATTAACTGCACAGGCTATGATAATCAATGGAACAGATGAGGATGTTTCTATGCCTCCGGTAAGTTCAGACCAAACTCAAACAGAGAGTGAAATAATCTCGCCCCACTTTGACTATAAGGATCTACCAGAGGTCTTCCGCCTCCAGGTACTAGTTGGTAGTCAAGAACATCTTAAATTTGAAAGTATAGAAGGAGATATACCAATGTCTGCTTCTTTGATTACAGCCATGGGAATTATGGAGACCAGATATGACGAGGTGGGACTGAAAACTGCTTTAGGGGTAATAGACGAGGCTCTGGACGCTGTGAAGGTAGACACCTATGTGTCTTTTGACGAGGCACAAGATTTAGGTAAAGTTCTGGGCCTGCTTTCTCATATATTTGCTCATCCCGACACCGGGAAAATGAGCTGGGAACTTTTCCTGAAATCTCAGGCTGGTAAATTAGCTGCAGAGATTAAAAAAGGTATAGATAACGGAACAATTGCTGTAAACGATGGAACCATCAGTGGCTCTGACTTAGAAAAGGCAATTGTAAAGGCTTTTATAATACCTCGCATTGAAAACAGATTACAAAATATAATAAAAGAACTAAATATACCCAAAAATCTACAAAAGATACCACAGAACTGATATTAGCTTTTGCCACCATTACCTAAAGGAAGCCCCCTTTAAGGGAGGCTACTATTTTTACAACAATAATTCCAATATCTTATTGCCCAGAATTTTACCTATGTTTCCTCCCTTGCATTCTGATTCCCCAAAGCAGGAGGTTTCATCTTTTCCTTTTCCATAAATCAATAATGGCACTGGATCTGCAGAGTGGGCTTTTAACTGGCAGGGAGTAGAATGGTCACCTGTTACTGCAATCACTGTCTGGCTGAGGTCTATTGCCGGCAATAAATTGCCGAAGAAATACTTATCTATTAATGCAATTATTTCCTTCTTTAATTCTGCATTTCCGTCATGTGCAGGTTCATCCGGTCCCTTAAGATGAATATAGAGAAGGTCATATTTGGGGATATTTTCCAAGACAATCTTTGCCCGTAACTGGTAGTCTTCTTTGTAATTCTTAGTTGGAGGTGGAACTTCTATTATCTCCATTCCGGTTAAAAGTGCTATTCCCTTCTCCACTGGCATCTCTACCAAAGAACCAAATTTGAGATTATAAAGTTCTGGTAGTTTGGGAAATTTAGGTAAAGAGTCTCCTGCATCTCTGGTTAAAATCACATTGGCAGGCAGTTTCCCCTGTTTAACTCTTTCTCTATTAATCTCCGATTCTTCCAAAACCTGCCTTGATTTCTGAATGAATTCATTTGTTAAATCACATGCTCTAATTGCTCGGGGGTCATTTTCAAATCCAGGTTCAGGAATACACTTTTGAAGTTTATTCTCAAATTCCTCTTTGGCAACTCCGAAAACACCATGTTTACCATAAGCAGGGTCAGTATTGCTGACTGCATGAGTTAATGGGCCTTCGTAACATCTAATTAAAAGTACTCCCCGATGGCCAATTGTGGGACGGAACCAGAAGTCTGCCTTATGGGAGGTAAGCTTTACCTTGTGATTTATCTCCTCCCCCAACTTTCTGGCTTCCTCAGAACTCAAATTTCTGCCCACCCTTCTATCCACAAGTTCGTCATTCTCTCCGATAGTAGCAAAATTTACCCTGTAGGCTAAATCTCCATCTTTTACTTCCAATCCCTCAGCGAAACACTCTAAGGGACCTCTTCCGGTATAATATTTTTCCGCCTCATAGCCCAAAATTGATATTACTGCAACATCAGATTCAGGAGCAATTCCCTCTCCTACCGGAATATTAAGTCCGGTTTTACCATCACGGGCTAAAGAATCCATATTAGGAGTAGAAGCTGCCTCCAGGGGAGTTTTCCCTCCAAATTCCTCGATCGGCCTATCTCCCACCCCATCAAGTATCACATATAATACCTTCATTTCCTACCTCCTTTTTCTTGCGAAGTTAATATTTTATGCTATAATTGTAATGATGAAAATAAAAAATGAAAGAAGAAAATACCGCCGCCTTCCTCTGGAATTCCCTGTTGAAGTTACCTATCCCAGAAAGATAAAGAAAGCCAGAACAAAAGATGTCTCCATAAAAGGTATTTGTCTGATAACATCACAGGGAATTAAAGAAAATACGATTTTGCGATTAAACATATCTCTGGATACTGAACGGGGAGTTATGGTTATTCCCATTAAAGGTAAAGTAGTATGGAAGATAAAAAAAGGCAGTAAGGAGTATCATCAGGGAATATTAATTACCGAAATCAAGCCTGATAAATACGAAGAATTCAGAAGATATCTGGCCACAAAACTTATCAATTACATTTTAGGGTAGTCTGTTTCTTCCTGGAAATTACTTACGACCTAATATCCTGATACTTGTCATCAAACCTTTCTATGTCATCTTCTCCCAGATATTCCCCGTTCTGAACCTCTATAAGTTCCAGTTCTATTTTACCTGCATTTTCCAGACGATGGATGGTGGATTTAGGAACATAAGCACTCTCATTCTCGTGAAGGAATTTCTCCATTTCACCAATTTTTATCTTAGCCATCCCTTTTATAACTACCCAGTGTTCACTGCGATGATGGTGAAGTTGTAAACTTAATTTCTCTCCAGGCTTTACCAGGACATGCTTTATCTTATACCGTGGGCCCTCCTCCAGAATTTTAAAACTTCCCCAAGGCCGATATTGAATTTGATGCTCCTTAACTTCTTTCCTGCCTTCTTTTCTCAATTCCTCCACAAGGTGTTTCACCTCTTCACTGTGGTTGAGGGGAACTATTAAAAGAACATCCCCTGTTTCCATAACGAGCATATTCTCCAGTCCAAAACCAGCAACTAATCTGTCCTCACTATACATAAAACAGTTTCTACACTTTTTGATATGAACGTTGCCAATTGTCACATTCCCTTCGTTATTCTTCTCCAGGATATTATAAAATGCCGAAAAAGAACCTATGTCGTTCCAATATACTCCCTGTAAAGGAACTACTATTGCCCGAGATGTCTTTTCAATTACGGCTTTATCTATTGGGATAGAAGGTAACCTGTAAAAATTTTCCCAAAATTCCTGAACCTCACAGGTCATCAATTTCTCCAGTTGAGGATAAAGTTTTGAAATCTCTTCTCTTATGGTGCTCAGGTGGAAGCAGAACATTCCAGAATTCCAGAAAAATTTCTCGGACATAAGATCCTGAATTGTATCTGGAGAAGGCTTCTCTATGAACTGCTCAACCTCAAAAACTTTTTCACTCAACACTTTTCCTGTCTTTATATGCCCATACCCTGTCTTGATGCCCTGAGGTAATATTCCAAAAAGAACAATTTTTCCCCTCTGAGCCCATTCTTTAGCAAGTTCTAAATAGGAATTTAACTTTTCAACTGGCTTGATTACATGGTCAGATGGAAAAACATATATAATTTCATCTTCCAAATTGGAATTCAAAAGACTATTCAGAACCGCAAGCAGGGCTGGGAATGTGTTTTTATTTTCCGGTTCAAATATCATTTGAGGCAAAGGTGTATTTTGAGGAAGAATTTTTGTCAAATCAGAAATAACCGGGAATTTATATCTGGAATTGGTGGAAATAATAATGTCACTGGTATTAAAAAATGTAAGCAGTCTTAAAACTGTTTCCTGAAAGAAGGAGTGAAGAGAATTTAATTTTATAAATTGTTTAGGGAAATCTTCCCGAGATAATGGCCACAATCGTGTTCCGCTTCCCCCAACCAGAACAACTGCTTTCATAATTTTATAACCTCCTCAAATGTTTTAGTAAGGAAATCACTATCATTAACTTTTTTATCTGAAACATCAATTCTACCTATCACCTTGCCCTGTTCATTTTTTATTAACTGTTCCATTTGTTTAAAGCAACGGAATCTTCCCACTCCACTTCCGTAAGTAACAAATAGAAAAAATTTCTTATCCTTACAATTCTCAATCAGTTTCAAATATTTTCTTATTGCCGGCACTGGAGAAAATGCCCATACACCAGACCCCACAAATATTAAATCATATCCTGAGAGATCAAATATTACTGGTGGTTTCAAATTTACATCTGCCTTTAAAAATGCCTGTTTCGCCTGAATAAAAAAATTCCTGCTTTCATTCTCTGGAAGTAAACGTTGAATATCAACATCATTTCCTCTGTCTTTCAGAAACTTTTCCAATGCCTGTGCTACTTTTTTAGTATTGCCAGTAAATGAATAATAAGTTATCAAAATCTTCATATTCTCCTCCATCTTTTAGGATAAATGAAATTCAAAAACCCGGTAATAAAAAATCCAATTATTCCTTTATACATCTGGCTATATTTTACATTTCCTATCTCAAATACAAAATGAGCATCACTTCCTGCTACCATTTTAAGATTGTATTTGTAAGCAATCTCTTTTATTTTTTTTCTCTTAAAATTAAAAAAACTTCTGCCATTATAAAGCTCTATATAATCAGCATGGGGAGCCACCTCTTCCAATCTATACTTTCTCCTTGTTTTGCGAATGCTTCCATAGGGATGAGGAATCAAAATCTTACCACCCTGATTCTTTATCTCTTTAATTACCTCCTCCAATTTTCGAGATTTTATTTCCTCTTTCAAACCCAATCCTACAATCTCTCCCCTATCTGTTTTTATCTCAGCACCCGATACAACTTCGATATTTAATCCCTTTCTGAAAGCATACTCGGCAGCGATTTTACCCCCTTTGATTGTATCGTGATCTGTGACACAGATTTTACGCAGGCCTTTCTTAACCGCATTATCTACAACCCGATAAGGCGAACTTATAGAATCCCGGGAATAGATAGTATGAATATGCCAATCCTCACGGTCATTCATAGAACCTGGAAATAAGGTCTTCCCAGAGTCCTTGAGTTTTTAATATCAACTCCACAACTTCTCTCACCGCTCCTCTACCACCATTATGTTGAGTTATATAATCCACGCACACTTTTACCTCCTGAGGGGCCTCAGGAACAGTAACTGCCAAGCCCACTTTTTTTAACACCCCAATATCTATGAGGTCATCACCCATATAGCAGACTTCCTCATCTTTGAGATGGAATTTCTTCTTTATAATCTCATAACTTCTAATCTTGCGGTAAGAATTATGATAGACCTTGCTAACTCTAATCTCCTTTGCTCTCCTTTTAAGAATAGAAGATTTTTTGGCAGTAAGGATGCACGATTTTCTTCCTGCTTCTGCCCACAGAGATAATCCTAGGCCATCACGGACATCAAAACTTTTTATCTCATCACCATAATCTCCATAATAAATTCTGCCATCAGTAAGAATACCATCTGCATCCAGAAGTAATAATTTAATCTTCTTTGCTTTTTCCTGAACATCAGGCGTAAACATCATATCAAACCCACCTTTAATAAATCCTGAATATCCACAAGGCCTAAAGGATAATTGTTTTTATCCACTACTATAAGTTCATCTATTTTATATTCCTGCATTATCTTGCCTGCCTCCACTGCCAGCTTTCCCTCATAAATAACCTTGGGATTGGTTGTCATAACTTCCTTAATTTTTTTATCCAGTATATCTTCTTCTTTCTCCAACCACCTTCTGAGGTCACCATCCGTAAATACGCCTGTCAGTTTGCCTTCTTTGTTAACTACTGTTGCGGAACCTGCCCGAGCCTGTGTTATCTTAACCAGAACATCTTTCACCTTAGCATCCTCATCCACCACAGGATGGGCTTCGCCTTTTCTCATTATATCTTCCACCCGCAATAACAACCTTTTCCCCAGAGTGCCTGCAGGATGAAAAAGTGCATAGTCATCTTCCTTAAATCCCTTTAGTTCTAAAAGGGCAATTGCCAGAGCATCTCCAACAGCCAGCATGGCAGTTGTGCTTGCCGTGGGAGCGAGGTTGAAGGGACAGGCTTCTTTCTCCACCCGGGCATTTATAACCACATCACTATACTTAGCAAGTGTGGATTTAGGATTCCCAGTGATCGCTATAAGTTGGGCTCCAATCCTTTTGATAACCGGAAGAAGATTTTTAATCTCCTCTGTTTCTCCACTGTTAGAAAGAGCAATCACTACATCATCTCTGGTTACTCTTCCCAAATCTCCATGGACGGCTTCTGCAGGATGAAGCCATAAACTGGGAGTGCCGGTAGAAGCCATGGTAGCAGAAATCTTTTGAGCAATTATCCCTGCTTTACCCATTCCAGTAAGTACTACCCTGCCTCTGGTATTGGAAAGAAGCTCTATGGCTTTAATATATGATTCATCCACCTTTAAATCCCGTATTGCCTGGCTTTCAATATCCAGAACCTGTTTTATTCTTTTAAGGATGGATTTGCCATCTTGCATGTTATTGCCTCTCTTATTTTTTTGGCGGAATTTATAATTTCAGGAAGGGCATCCAGAGATACCATGGTGGAAGCATCAGAAAGGGCATGCTGAGGGTTTTCATGCACTTCCAGAAATAATCCATCCACTCCCACTGCCACTGCCGCTCTTACCAAATAAGGAACATATTCTCTCTCTCCCCCACTTTCCTTCCCTCGAGATGGCAACTGCACACTGTGGGTGGCATCATATATAACCACCAGTCCATCCTTCTGCATTCTGGGGATTGCCCGGAAATCATTTACAAGATAGTTATATCCAAAACATGTTCCCCTCTCGGTAACCATTATATTGTAATTCCCCTGAGCATATGCTTTCTCTACAATTTTAATCATATCCCAGGGAGCCATAAACTGTCCCTTTTTAATATTCACAGGTTTTCCTGTTCTGGCTGCCTCCACTACTAAATCGGTCTGCCGACATAAAAAGGCAGGTATCTGAATTAAATCCAGAACCTCCCATACATATTCTACCTCATTGGGAGTATGAACATCGGAGGTAATCATGATATTTAACTCTTTCTTTATATCCGCCAGCATTCTTATACCCTGTTTGAGTCCGGGGCCACGATAGGAATCTAAGGAAGTGCGATTTGCCTTGTCATAACTGGCTTTAAAAATAAAATTAATATTCTCTTTCTCACTTAATTTTTTCAAAAATTTTGCTTCCTGATATAAAGAGTTATAATCTTCAATAACGCAGGGGCCAAGTATAAATAACAATTCACAATTTTCTCCCACTGATATATCCCTTATATGAACTTTTCTTTTCTTCATATCTAAAAACTAAACTCTTGTGAAAATATAGCATCAGAAGTAAGGTTTACACCTATTTTTCTCAATCCTGCTTCATCCCCCGGAGTAGGAATATGGGTAAGATGGACCTCGCAATTCTTCAGCGCCTTAAGTTTTTCCATTGCATATTGAGCAGAAGGGTTTGTGGCTGCACTGATACCCAATGCAATTAAAGTTTCTTCCAGATTTAAACTTACAGATTTAGAATTTGTTATCTCCTGTTTAAAGCGAGCAATTGACTCTATTACTGAGGGTGAAAGGAGATGAATCTGATCTGGTATCTCTGCCAATATTTTTATAGCATTTAAAATCAAACTGGATGCTGCATGCATAAGAGGTGAGTTCTTTCCAGTAACAATCCTGCCATCAGGAAGCTCTATAGCCGCCCCACAATATATTCCTTTATTCCCTTTACCTTTATTCCTTGCTTCTTCGCTTGCCTTTCTTGCTGGTATAACTACAGTCCTATCCTCGGGTTTAAGATTAAGTTCTTCCATAAGCAGTTCTACTCTCTCAATAGTTTTCTTGTCCACAAGCCCTAACATGTATTCACATTTATACCGAAAATATCGCCGAATTATCTCCTGTTTTGCTGCTTCCTGAACAACCTCATCATTGATTATTCCCACACTGCATCTGTTAACTCCCATATCTGTTGGGGAACAATAAACAGAATCCTTACCAGTTATTTTTTCTAAAATTCTTTTCAAAATAGGAAAAGTCTCCACATCCCTATTATAATTAACTGCTGTGACTCCATAAGCCTGAAGATGATAAGGATCTATTAAATTATAATCACCAAGGTCTGCAGTTGCTGCCTCATAAGCGATATTTACAGGATGTTTTAAAGGCAAATCCCAAATAGGAAACGTTTCAAATTTGGCATAGCCGGCTATATTACCTCTTTTATACTCATGATAAAGCTGAGAAAGACAGGTAGCCAACTTCCCACTTCCAGGCCCAGGGCCTATAACTACCACCAAGGGTTTCTCAGTAGGGATGAAATTATTTGCTCCATATCCCTGCTCACTGACTACAAGGTCTATATCCGTAGGATATCCCTTGGTATAAGAATGAGTATATACTCTGATATTTCTTCTCTCCAGTTTTCTTTTAAATATTTCAGCAGGTGCCTGACCTTCAAATCTTGTAATCACAACTGCTGAAACTTCCAGACCATAACTTTTAAGTTCTTCTATAATCCTCAAAGCATCAGCATCATAGGTAATTCCAAAATCTGCTCGCATTTTTCTTTTTTCGATATGTCCTGCATATATACACAAAATTATTTCCACCTGGTCTTTTAAATTTTGAAGAAGTTTAATTTTAACATTGGGATCATAACCCGGAAGCACTCTACTGGCGTGATAATCATAAAGTATCTTCCCTCCAAATTCCAGATATAACTTATTATTAAATGACTTAATCCTCTCCATAATTGCCTTACTCTGAGCCTGAAGATATTTTTCATTATTAAAGCCTATCTTTTTCATAATAATAAAACCTTCTTAACTTTTTCTAAATCTTCCGGTGTATCAACACCAATACTATCGTAGTTGGTAATCTCAACTTTTATTTTATATCCATGCCACAAAAATCTTAACTGTTCCAGTTTCTCCTGCTTTTCCAGTGGTGAGGGTTCAAGTTGGGGATAGTATAACAGAACTTCTCTCCTGTAGCAATATACCCCTATATGCTTATATTTATCTCCTTCAGTGGGGATTGGCTGGCGGGAAAAGTATAAAGCATAATTATCCTTATCAAACACTACCTTCACCACATTGGGGTCAGTATATTCCTGGGTATTCTCTATTTTTTTTATCGGGGTCAATATCTGAATTTCAGAATCAGTCTTCATTATATTTACAAGATGGGCAAGCAATTCAGAAGAAATTAAAGGCTCGTCTGCCTGAACATTCAGGATTATTTTCCCTGAAATATTTCGGACTGCCTCAGCAATTCGGGATGTCCCTGAACTGTGACCAGGAGAAGTCATAATCACTTCTGCTCCAAATGAATGAGCACAAGATTTAATCTCATCATCTGCAGTGGCGATGTATATTTTATCTATTACCGGCACTGATTTGACCCGTTCATACACCATCTGTAATAAAGTTTTTTCTCCTATTTTTGCTAACACTTTGTTAGGGAAACGGGTTGAGGCCAACCGAGCAGGAATTATCGCAACTATCTCCATCTATTTATCTCCCTGACAAGTTCTTCCTTGGTAACAGTGGCGGTACCGATTTTTCCCACCACTATTCCAGCAGCCTGATTGGCAATATAAGCAGCCTCCGGAAAACTTGCTCCTGAAGCCAAAGCCAAGGTGAAGCTGGCAATTACTGTATCTCCAGCCCCAGAAACATCATAAACTTCCTTAGCCATAGTGGGAATATGCAGAGGCGTTTTCCTTTCTTGAAATAAACACATCCCGTTTTCTCCCAGAGTAATAAGAACAGACTTTGCAGACAATTTTCGTAATAGTTTCTCTCCCGCCTTTACTAGTGAACGGTCATCTTTAATCTCTATACCAACTGCTGATTCTGTTTCCACTTTATTAGGAGTAATAGTGGTGATATTTTTATAATATCGGAAATGTTCTTTTTTGGGGTCAACACTTACAATCTTACGATATTTCTTACCAAGTTCTACTATATTTCTCACCAGAGAAGAAACAACAACACCTTTACCGTAATCCTCAACAATTACAGCATCCACTTCTGATATTCTTTTTGAGATTAAATCCAGTAATTTATTAACTATTTTACGAGAAACAGGCTCTACCACTTCACGGTCTATCCTCACCACCTGCTGAGAATGGGCTATAACCCTTGTTTTGTGGGTGGTGGGGCGGTGTTTAACCCTTATAATTCCTGAAATGTCCAAGTTCTTTTTCCTTAACTCTTCCAAAAGGATAGCACCGGAACTGTCTTCTCCGATAATTCCTACCACTATTGTCTGGCTACCCAAATCCTGGATATTGTGAGCAACATTACATGCTCCCCCTGGCATGTAAGATTCTCTTTCCACCCAGACTACAGGTACTGGTGCCTCCGGAGAAATCCGGGAAACTTTTCCCCAGATAAACTGATCAAGCATTAAATCTCCTACTACAAGAATCTTTCGGTGGCGGAACTGAGATATTATTTTTTTAATTTTAGATTTATTGTTCAATATCCAGTCAGGAATCTTCCCTGAAATTACCATGAATAAAATAATAGCATCTAAGTGGAGTTTATTCAAGAAAGTAGACCTGACTACTTTAATGCCACTATTACAGTACCTACAATTGGAAGCTTTACATTTATCTGAATAATCAGAGGCATTTTTCTATTGTCGGCTGTAAACCATACCCAGGCAGTTCCTTTTGCCTTTTCCCTTCCGCTATGGGCAGTTACTTCCACCAGCACAGCATCAAAAATTCCATGTCTTCTCATTTCCAGTTTACCCTGTTTAATAACTTTAATAACCGCTTCCCAACGTTTGGTTCTGTCTACTATATTAAATCTATATTTATTCTTTTCTAACTTTAAGGTCCGGAATTTATAAAAAGCACTAACATAATCATAGTCATCACTGTTCAATTTTGCTTCTTTCTTTTCTCCATTTAATAGATTAATCATGGTTAATCTGTAATTATCATAATCAAAATAAACCTCAAATTTTGCCCGATATCTTCCTTCTTTTCTATTAGCCTTAAATAATACTGGCTTACCAGTATTAGCATCAATATAAGAATGAAACTCATCATCTACCCGGAACAGATATCTTAAAATCTTATTGGTCTTTGCCCTTCCTATAATGTGATATACCTCTCTGCCCTGATATTTTTCTAATCCTAAATTTATAAACTCAATCTCTCCCACAGTCATACCCAACCATTTCACATATCCCATAAATTTTTCACCTGCAAAATTCTGAAGACGACTTTCAGAGATGACGATCTTCTTTTCCTGCCACGAAGATTTATAAAGTGTGGGTTTGGTTACTGTTATGCGGGGAGCACAAGATAAACATAACAATAAAAATACAATTAATATCCACCTCATACTTTAATCTCCTCTAACTTCTTACAAAAAGCGTCAAATACTTCATCTACAGTGATAGCCTGCAAGCATAAAAATCCTTTATTACAATTATGGGCAAAACAAACTTTACAGCCAACATCCTTCCACAAAACGGTAGCAGATTTATTAACTGGTCCCCATCTGCGAAAAGAAAGGCCAGGTTGATTCCTTCCAAATATTACTATTAGAGGCTTACCAACCGCATCGGCAATATGCATGGGGCCAGAATCGTTGGAAATAAAAAAACTGCATCTGGAAATTAAAGCAATAAGTTTTTTCAATTTTAGATTTCTATAAATAATAACATTTCCATCCAAAATTTGATTAATTTTTCTCTCCATATATTCCTCACCAGGGCCCAGCACAAACACTACTTTGATGTCAAAATTGGATATTATTTTTTCTGCCAGTTGTATAAAATTCTCCAGAGGCCACATTTTGGAAAGACAACTGGCTCCAGGATGAATGATTACAAACTTATTCAGTCCTTTCTGCCTTATTTCATTTTCTATCCACAAATCATCATCAGGCAATACCACGATTTTTTGAAAGAACCTGCCCCCACTAATCCCAACCAGTTTTAAAAGATCAAAATTGTATTCTACCTCTGATTTCTCACCCATCTGTTTTTTATGTTTCACCACAACATTATTCAAAAATCCCATCTTCCAGTCATAACCTATTCTTACGGGAATACCTGCAAAAAATCCTAAAAGATGGATTCTATTGGTGGGATGAAAGTTTATCATTATATTAAATCTCTTCTGCCTAATTCCCCACACTAATTTTAAAAAACCTATTAATCCTTTATGTTGGCCACCTTTATCTAAAGGGATAATTTCATCTATATCTGGATTGCCAGTGAGTATATCTTGAGTATATTTAGTGCACATAAAACTTATATAGCTATTTGGCCAGGAATATCTTACTGCCGAAATTGCAGGAGTGGTAAGGAGTAAATCTCCAATTTTATCACATCTGGTTAACAACACTCTTTTAAACCTAGATTCAGGAAGCTGTTCTCCATTTAAAATCTTCTTAAGATAATAAAATACAAATTCCGGCAGAACAGCCTTAAGGCACCTTTTATCTCCAAATCTACATTGTGCCTTTTCACAGGGAGCACAGGGGAAATGACGCCGCAATGCTATAGAATTGTCCGATAACGGTCCATACTTTGCCTCATCACTGGGGCCAAATATCGCCAGAGTAGGCCTGTTGCAGGCAGATGCAATATGAAGTACAGCACTATCATTGGTAATCACTGCCCGAGAATTTTTTACAATAATTGCCAACTGGGCTATAGTAGTTCTGCCACTTAAATTTTTAACATATTCATCTATCACAAACTGACTGCAATAATGATATTCTGATTCTTCACCGACAATAATTATCCCCCAATCAGAATACTCCTTACGGATTAAGTAGATTAATTTCAAAAAATACTCTGGTGGCCAGGTTTTCGTCCAACTTCTGGCGGTAGGAGATAGAACTATATAATCACTAAAACTTACAGTTTTTAAAATGCCAAAATCATTCTGGGAGAATACTATACGAGGTTTGAAATTTTTGAGTTCATCATAACTATAGAATTTTCTGAGGACGGAATTATGTTTTAGCCAACTATGCCCTTTTATATTTTGAGGACGATAAACCTTTTTACTTAAAAACCAAGATATAAATGTATTTCTAAGATCAAATATTAAATCATAATTTTTCCCTCTTAAATCTTTAAATATTTTTATTTTTTCAGAAAATCTGGCTTTTTTATCGTAAACAATAATTTGATTTATTCTATCATCACAAGCAAATACCTCCTTTGCCCTTTGGCCTACCACAACATCTATTTCAGCAGATGGAAATTTTTGATAAATTGCCTCTACTACGCCAGTGGTCAAAATACAATCGCCAATATTGCTGACACCAATTATTAAAATTTTCATTCCACTTCATGAATTTTTATAAAATTGCTCTCAGAAATTTCTTTCAGCGGTAATCCCGCCACAAAAATAACAAGATCCTTACAACTTATTAAGTTATACCTTTTGAGTTCTACAATTGCTGAATTTAAAAGTTCCTCAATCGACTCCGTATAGGGAATAAGAAACGGAATTACTCCCCAGATAAGATTCATTTTATTCTTAATCAATCTATTGGGAGTAAATGCATATATAGGATAAGGGGGGCGATATTTAGCAATCATCTCAGCAGTAAATCCACTAAAAGTAGCAACTATTATCGCTTTGACATTTAAATCGCAAGCCAGCATACATACTGCATGACCAAGGGCATCATAAACTTCTTTACTTACAGGCTTACGAGAAATGGCTAAGTTTTTATAATCTATGCTGGCTTCTGTTTTGGCAATTACTTCCTGCATTACCTCTACCACCTGAACCGGATATTTTCCAACTGCAGTTTCGTCAGAAAGCATTACACAATCAGCCCCATCGTATATAGCATTAGCAATATCGGAAACCTCAGCCCGGGTGGGGAAAGGATTCTCCACCATGCTTTCCAACATTTGGGTAGCAACTATGGAAGGCTTGGCATTTAAATTACTTACAGCAATGATCTTTTTCTGAAGAACTGGCACCTCCTCTACCCCCATTTCCACTCCCAAATCCCCCCGAGCAACCATAACTGCATCCGCTGATTGCACAATGCGCTGGATATTTCTGATTGCCTCTGGTCGTTCAATTTTTGCTATCACTCCCATATGTTCCCCCCGAGTAACTACCAAGTCTCGCAGTTCAATCAAATCCTCCTCCATTCTGACAAAAGAAAGTGCCAGCCAGTCAATGTCTTCCGCAAAAGCTAATTCAATTCCATCTTTATCTCGTTCAGTAAGAGGTGGAAAAGGCAACTGAGAATCAGGGAGATTTATCCCCTGTCTGCTCTGCAAAATCCCCCCTGTTTTTACCTCTGCAATTACCTTTTCATCTTTTATTTTTTTAACTCTTAACTCTATTCGGCCATCAACCAGTAATATTCTATCTCCAGGCTTTACTATACCTTCAAAATTTTTAATCTCAACCGGAATGTCACCAGGAAGGCATTTCTCTTGCCGCGAGCATAAAGATACCTGCTCTCCTTCTCTAAGATTAATAAAGCCACCTGGTATCTGCCCTACCCTGATTTTAGGTCCTGGCAAGTCAAGTAATATCGCAGGTTCAAACCCAACTTCGTGAGCAATTTTCCTTATGCGTTTAACCGTCTGTAAATGCTGCTTTCTATTGCCATGAGAAAAATTTAACCGTAAAACATCAACCTTAAGCTGGAGAAACTTTCCAATAACTTCATCGTTACTGGAAGCAGGACCAATAGTGGCAATAATTTTTGTTCTTCTCATTTAATAACCTCTTCTATTTTCTGCACACAATCTCCAATGGTAACTGGTCGCCTAAGACTTATCATCTGATTTGTGTGGGAAGGATAATCAAGCACAATCAATTTCATCTTTGTTGAATTTATGAATTTTTTAATTTGAGATAAGTCCTGATCCTTACAATCTATAAATCCCAAAACAAAATCTTCCTCATTATCAACATCATCTATATTTTCCAAACATACTGACTGCACCTGTCTTTCCAGAAGTTCGGCTTTAAGATAACTCCGTAATTTCCATTCCTTGGAGATTATCAAAACTTTTCTCACTTATTTTCAAATCCTCGGGCAGTATACCAAATAAAGTAAGGGCCCAAGAGGAACGAGGAATAATAGGGTAAAAGAATAAAGGCTATAAAATTAGAAAGCCAGCCATTAAAAATCAAGCCCAGTATAAAAATACCTATAACTGGTGCCGGCCATAAAGCCCTGTAAACCTGAAGAGGGCTCATATTTTGGGTTTCCAGTTCCCCCATGGCACCTGTCTTCCACACAAATGGTTTATTCTGAATCTGCTTGATAAGATTTTGAACAAACGCCCATGGCTTATAGATTAAATCTAATTTGTGAATGAGATTAGAAATTACAAGTTCATAAACTCCCTGTTTTAAAATCACAGCACAGGGTTTATCAAACTCCTGAAGATTATGGCTGAATAGCCTTTTCTTTTTCCTATCCACCCAAGGAGCAAGAAATTTAGGAACAATTATACTCAAAATTACTACAGTTGCCAGCGTAACCCACAACAAAACAGGATGTCTGGGGACCATAAGATGGGTCTGCCATAAAATTACTGAAAGCACCAACCATACATCATAAACAAGACAGGTAATAAGTCCTCTTAACAATACAAACAGATGGGCTTTTCTTCCAGGTTGAAATTTTTTAAATAGAAACTGCCGTACAGTCTCCAGATCTCCCCATCCCCATTGAGCAGCCCTTTTCAACTCTGAGAGTTTATTGGAAAATGTTCTTTCATAAATAAAGGCATCCTCACATAAAACACACCAGGCACGTAAAGCCTCTTGAAAATCATGAGATGCTGCTTTCAAAGGATTAAGCCATTCAGTTTTTATAACCTGGTCAACATATTGAGGGAGATTAAATACTCCCTTACCATAGAATGGAGAAAAACCAAAAAGTCTCCATCTGGCAATAGGTTCAAATTCGTACATCCTGCGGGCAAGGTATGTAAGATATATGAATCTATTCTCGCGAGGATTTACAATTTCAATACTGGGTTGATAAATAACAAAGCCTTCATTATCAGGATTAAGCACCTTACTTGCTATCTTTAAAAACTCTTGCTCCTGCCAGAAATTGTCAGCATCACATACCACGGCAATTTTAAAATTACTGCTTTTGGTTACCTTTACATCCTTGCCTTTAAGAATATCTTCCACACTATCCTCAATGCCAAGTGCTTTCACATCACCAATAATTTCATCCCATATGGGCTCATCAGGGTTACGGGTGCCAGCAGTTGCTTGTGCCCATTTTTCTGAAGTATATGTTTTCGGCCTTGTCCATCCTTCATAGATAAGCATTATGGCATCATGGAGAATCCCCACTTTCTTAAAAAAATCACATTTGTGATTCCTGTGAAGATAAAAGACTTTATCCTGACCATATTTTTCTTGAAGTTGGTGTATTCTTTTCCTGGTATATTCCCTGACATTTAAATCTCTAGTATTATCTATCACCAGATATTTCTGATCTCCTCCTGCGCTACGATTATTATTTATATCCAATTCCATACTGGTAAGCAAAGTATCCATTTCTGGATTGGATTTGGCAAATATTGGTCGGAAGAAAACAACCATAACATCCTCAGGAATTTTATTTTCTAAAACCTGAGGATTGCCAGCAACAATCTTGGGAGAAGTAAAGGCATAAATTAAATAATGAACAACCAGACTTATAACCCCTCCTACACAATATGCAAACAATATCGCCAGCAGAATCCCCACTACCTTATTCCACTGCCAGCAAATATAATACAGATAGGTAAGTCCCAAAATTAACCCATAACGGAGAATTTTATAACTCCAGACCTTAAGGACAGAGGTGTTAAAATAATAAGGCTTACCATCATACATTGTTTTTCCCTCCTTTTAAACGAGCAAAAACCAGAAAACCAGTATGGCCTATTATCTTATGTAATGGCCGGACACTGAATCCCTTAATCTGCCAGGGGCGTAACAAAAGTTCGCAAGAGTGAATATCTATAAAATTATCTGTCCTCTGAAGTTCTTTAACTAACCTTTCTACCTGAATTATAGTCGGCAGATAAGAAGCTAATTTACCTCCGGGACGCAATGCATTTATAATTTCAGGGATAGCCGACCATGGTTCCGAAAAATCTAAAATTACAGCATCAAGATTTTTTTCTTCTATTCCTGTAGTAATATCCTTCTGTTTCAATATTACATTATCAGGAATCTTCTCATAAAATTTTGTTAGATTCTTAATCGCTATCTCCTGAAGTTCAGGGCGATTATCATAAGAGTAAACTCGCCCCTCCTTCCCCACATAGCGAGAAAGAGCCAGTAACAGGGCCCCCGAACCTGTTCCTGCCTCCAGAACCTTATCTCCAGGTTTTAAATCCACACCCATAATTATAAATGCGATATCCTTGGGCTGAATTATTGCTGTTCTTCTTCCCATCTTCTGAATGAATTCATTTAATGTGGGATAAAATACAGTAACTTCTTCTCCAGTAGAAGTAACCAGGGTTTCTCCTTCTTTTTTACCTACGATCTGATCGTGTGTTATCAAACCGAGATGGGTCTGAAATCTTCCATTTTTCATTAATTTTTGAAGATAACTTTTACCTTTGCAGTCTTTAATTATTATCAATTGTCCATATTCAAACTGCATATTTTTGCTCCTTAAATAAAAATTTACAGTAAGAGCACACTTCCTCAGTTGTGGGCATTCCGCAATTACTACATTCTTTTAATTTCAATTTTTCTTCTTTCTTAAAATAATAACGATATTTCTCCAGAAATTGAAACAGGAAATTGTGGTTAGTACCTGGGGAATTTTTCTCTATAAAATTAAGTGCGGATTTATAAACCGGACTGGTTGCTCCTTTTCTCATAGGACAGGAAAAATTTATATACTCTATATTATGAAGGTCAGCATAAAGTCTAATTTCATTTTCTTCCAGCCTGTAAAGCGGCTTTACCCTCTTAACCAATTTAGGATGAATTGCAGGAAGGACTGGATACTGTCTGGAAATATAGCCTATTTGCCAGTGCAAAATATTACCTAAGAGAGCAGCACTTTCATCATTCAAGTTATGTCCAGTAGCAATTGCAGTAAATCCGTGTTCCACTGCATATCGGTTTAACCAGTACCTTTTAATAAGTCCGCATATAGAACAGGTCCTTTGACCTTTACTCAATTCCTCAATACCAAATCCCAGAATATCTTTTATATTTAAAATTTCATAATTTAACCTTCTTTCCTCAGCAAACTTTACAACTTTTTCTCTGCTTATTTTAGAAAACTCACCGATTCCCAGATCTATATGCAAACCAAATGTGGTATATCCCAACTCCTCCAGTAATAACCAGCACACTAAACTATCCTTCCCACCGGAAACTGCAACCATAATTTTATCATTGCGAGAAACCATCTTGGTTTCATAAATACCTTTCCGCACTTGACGCTTAATAAATATAAAAAAATCATCACGACATAATATAATATTATGTCTTATGAGTTTAATCTCGCCAGGATTCCCACACATTCTACACTTCATATCACCTAAACCTTAATATATATTCAGCAAACATGTTATCTAAAATTCGATACCGCTTATTCTCGTCCCGAATAACAAGTCCCTTATCTGCCAATCTATAAACAAAATTTTTAACATTGGCTACAGGGAATTTTTTGAGTTTTTTATCATAAATTAAAATATCCCTGACTTCAGAGATAGTCAGAAATTTTTTATTTTCGGCAAAAACATTTAATATTTCTTTTTCTCTTTCACTGGCACGATTATACAATTGAGAAAAATGTTCAATCCCCAAATCCTTAAGAGTTGCCACCAAAGCAGCTTCCCAAGACTTTTCTCCCACTACTCTTTTCATATGATTATCGTAAAGATGACTACACAATAACTGCAGCTCATAGGGATGCCCTTCCGTATACTCCCAGACCTTGGCAATTATCTCTTCTTTAAACACCACTCCACTATTTTTGATGGTTTCTTTAATAGTTGTTTCTACCTGAGAATATGTTAATTTCTCCAATATCTGTTTTTTTCTGAAAAACCTCCCAATAGGATCGTGACGTTTTACAAATCCTTCCCAGCCCTCAGGCGTGGAGGCGAGAATAAAAAAATAGTTACTTTTTCTTATAATCTGTTCATGAGAAAGAGCCAGCCGCAGAATATCAATTACTCCTGGTAAAATAGAAACATTGTGAACATCATCCACGAGAACTACTATATAATTACAGTTTATCTTTTTATATAATGTTAACAAAAACTCCACCATAAATATTGCTGCATTCTTTCTGGAAGTATTAACTACTTCCTGAGGCTTAATACCAAACCCAAAACAAATCTCTTCAATCACAGACTGGATTACATTATTTACTCTCTCTCGTGTGGAGAGTTTAGGTAATGACAAATATACCGCCTGCTGTCCCTTACTCTGAACTATTTTTTTATAAAATTTCAATAATGTGGTCTTACCCATCCCCCATTCTCCCAGAACCAGAAGATGAAATTCCTCTTTTTTATCTTTATGTTCAAGAAGATGAACAAACTCTGAAATGAATTCTTCTCGCCCTCCAAGCACCTTGGGCTCTAAACCTGATTGAGGAGTAAAAGGATTGGGAGTCAGTTTCAACATTGACATAATTTTATGCTATCTCTGGTTACAAAATCAAGTTAATATTGTAACTTTTGTAACTCCACCAGAGTATATTTTTTGGTCCTACTGTGGATGACGAAAGGAATCTTTTTCCGATATTTCCCACAGTCTTCATTCCTCATAACCACAAATTTACCTGCCTTGTGGATATTATCTACAACTATAACTCTGCAACCAGAATAAAATGGTATACTGGGTTTGAAAAATCCCAACGTATAAATATTTTCACTGGGAGGGATATGTTCTTCTATAAACAAATCACGGGTAGAACGATATTTAGAATAATCGTCTCCAAACCGCAGTAAAAAATAAAAATATAAAGATGGTAGTAATATAAATAGCAAAATGAACTGATTTTTAAATTTTAATCTCGTTGCTATTAAAAATATTAAACCAGATATTACAAATACCAGTGCTATTTCTTTAATATCCTGAACAGATATGACCCGCCCAAGTTGAGGATACCATTTAAATATAATTATTCCTGATATCAGAATGATTACTCCTATGATCATAATCAACCTATTTTCTCTCTCCCATAACTCTCTAATGGGATAAGAAACCAGAATTGCAAGTCCCGGTAATAAGGGAAAAATATAGGTAGGCAGTTTTGTCTTGGAAACTGAAAAAAATATAAATCCCAGGATAAGATAACAAAATATATATCTTAAAAATGGATTCTCCTTAATAATTTTTAATCTCAATTTAAATAAATATACTATCCAGGGCAAAAAACCTGCAAATATTACTGGCAGGAAATAATAAAATGGTTCGGCATGCACAAAACCAGATTTAAACCTGCCAACAGTTTCGGTAATTGCTAACTGTTTAAATTGCGCCCATCCAATCTTAAATCCCAAGATGATATACCACCAAAACCCAACTATCAAAAATATCAATATCCCCCAAGGATTAAAAAATTTTTTTAAATAATAAATTTTTCTTTCCACAATTGAAAAACCTAAAATTGTAAGAAATATTATACACAATCCTGCCGGCCCTTTTGTTGCTATAGAAAGCCCTAAGAAAAAGAATGCTAAAATCTTGAATTTCTCATTTTGAAAATAATACCAGAAAAGACAGAGCGAGATAAAAACTAAACTGCAATAAAGAGCATCAATTATTGCCAGTCGAGAAATTATTACAAACATAGGAGAAGAAAGCAAAACCAAACTAGAAATAAATGCCAGTTTTTCTTCCAGTTGTTGAGAAGTAAAAAGATACAAAAATACAATCAAACAAAAGCCCGACACTGCCGAGGGTAGACGAGCAGAAAATTCACTTATTCCCAGAAGTCTGTAGCACAATACTATCATCCAGTAGAACAAAATGGGTTTATTAATCCTGGGCTCAAAATTAAGATGAGGAATTATATAGTTGTGTAAAATCAACATTTCTCGTGCTGCCTCACCATAGCGAGATTCATCTAAATCCATAAGAGCAAGTTTCCCCAGACGAAAAAAAAGCAAAAAAGAAGAGGCAAATATTATAAAGATAATTCTTTTCCTTTTACTCCCCATTTTTCTCTCAAGACAAAATACAGGTTACGGGAATATATAAACATTCCTAATATCTGCCCTAAAATAAATACCGGGTCTTTTCTATAAATGGCATATATTAAAACTAACAGACTCCCAGCAATACTGAAATACCAGAAATGAACTGGGATCACACTTTTACCCTTTTTTTCTGATACTATCCACTGCAAAAGGAACCTCATAAAAAACATTCCCTGACCTAAAAATCCAATCCCATACCAGAAGGCAGTCTTCATATCTCCTCCTTTATTTTGTAGTTTATAGTGTTCATTTTTAACCAAGAAATAACCAGAGCATCAATCAAGGGCTTTATAAATCTATTCCTTATGCCATATTTTGATTTACCATATTTCCGAGGGCGATGATTGACCTCAATTTCTATAACTTTTGCTCCCTCCATTTTAAGTAAGGTGGGTAAAAATCGATGCCAGCCACGATAGAATTTAATTTTTTTTATATATTCTTTTTTATAAGCCTTCAACATACAAGCACTATCTTTAATATCTTCACTGGTGAGTTTATTACGAATAAAATTGGCAATTTTAGAAGAAAATTTCTTAACTAATGGGTCTTTCCTATTTTTTCTCCAGCCAGAAACAACATCGTATCCCTGATGAATATATCCCAGAAGTTTAGGGATATCACCAGGGTCGTTCTGTAAATCTCCATCGATGGTTATAATTATATCCCCCTGGGCTTTCTCTATACCCGCGCTGATAGCAGTAGAGAGACCATAATTTCTATCCAAGGATAGGATTTTTATATTGGGATTGGTGGCTTTCAATTCTTTTAAAATATCCACACTAGAATCAGTAGAACCATCATCAACAAAAATAATTTCATAATCCTGCTTGAGGATAGATAAAACTCTCAATAACTCCCGGTATAACCCAGGGATATTCTCCCGCTCGTTATATATCGGAATAACCACGGATATTTTCATATCCGAACTTTAATTTTATGTAGTTCCTTAAGAATCTGCTGCTGAGTATAAAGTATTTGATCCAGTTTGATATTCAGTTGTTTAATCTCCTTTAACTCCTGCCTGTTTTGCATATTTGCCTGATTGGACTTGATCTCTTCCAGCGTCGATAAAATCTGGGTTAAGATATCTTCAGAAATATAAAGCTTGGTTTCGGCTTTAAGTTTTGGCAATCCAGTTAATCCCGCAGCAATAAGCATTCCTAGAAAAAAAGCACAAACAAATCTCTTCATTTTCCACCTCCAGTTTTAAGGAATATAACTTTCTACTATCACCTCCACCGCCCCAGGTTGGGAAACACTCTGCTGAATATCAACTCTGTAATTTACAGTAAGTCCATCTATATTTACACTCTCAGTAAAAGTATAGGGCAAACTGAGGGTGGGATTGTCGGTAAGAAATTGTCTTGCTCTTTCCATCCCCATATCATTTACATAGAAAACCTGAGCAGAACGGTAAAAACCCTTGGCTAGTTCAGTTCGATTGGCAAATACTGAAGCCAGCATCACTGCAAATAATGAAAACAAAAGCAGGATAAAAATTACGAATAACAGTGCCAGTCCTTTCTTCTTTTCTTGCATCTTCATTGTGCCAGCAGGTTTCTGGGGAAAATGTATGAACTGTATGTTACACTCTGGTCTCCAGTCGTTAATACAAACCTTACATACAAATACCAAATCTGCCTTCTCTGCCCTGGTGATAATCCACCCCCACCAGGACTTATTTCCGAATAGTTTTTGGTGTAATATCGAATCCTGAATGAAGAAACATTTTTCACTAACGGCTGAGAATTCCCTGAAATCGCTTTATAAATTGTATTGCCCGAATGGGAATAAGTAATAGTTTCACCATCAGCGGTGGTAAATGTAATACTACTGTCGCTGGCAGAAGATATTTGAGGATTACCTAAACTATCAATATCTATCTCTCGAATGTCTCTGACTATAAAATCTATAGCCAACTTCCCATTCTGTTCCAATTCATACCTTTGGGTGAGAAATTTCCAAGAATCAACAACTTGAGTTATATATAAAGAAACTCCCCAGACAAATATCCCCATAAGAACGATAGCCATTATTATCTCAATTATGGTAAAACTTCTATTTGATATCATGTCCTGCTCCCGTAACACCATTGGAGATTTTAACTGTTCCAAAATTCTGGGGAAGAGTTACAACGAGATCTATGCGTTTATAATTGGTGTAGTTTGTCCCAGTATAGGCAGTATCCCAATTGCCATCCACAACATAATAAACACTTATTGTAGCAGTAAATCCAGGATAATCAGGATCAGTTATGGTATAACCGTCAAAATCATCAATGTCATCATAACTGCTTAAATCACCTGCTGTTTCGCCAGAATCCAATCCTAAACTCCCTCTTGGAGTCCAAGGTGATTTATTATTCTCATCGAAAGAACGCGAAAGTATAAGTTCCATATAACACTGAGCAAGAGCATGAGCCCTGCTTATATATATTCCACCTGCAGTATCATGAGAGACAGTAGTAAATACAAGGAGTAATGGAGTAATAACTAAGGCAAACACCACAATAGAGATGACCAGTTCTATTAAAGTTACACCCTTCACTGAATATCTATCCATCCGGTTATAGGACGAATTAAAATTTGCTTGGTCTTCCCCCGACAAGAAATTGTAATCCGTCCCGTATTGACTAAGTCATTATTGGATGAGTTTAGGGGCTTACCAAGACTGCTAAATCTAACCTCATTACTGGAATCAATATTTACAGAAGTAATATCTACCCCTTTATACTCAGCAGAGTCATCGAGGTCCAATTCCATGCTCATTCGGGTATAGGGATCAGTAGCGGTATTACCGGTAGAAGGATCATAAACCTGATAGGAATTGTCACTAGCATCAAATACAATCCCATAACTTTTATGCTCGGCTATAGACAAATACTGAGTATATCTTATATCAGCAGCAATCTTTTGAGCACAACTTCTTAATTTGACATCAAAATAGGAATTAATGTTAGGAATAGCAACCAAAAGTAAAACCCCCATAATAATTATTACCATTATAAGTTCAAATACTGTCATTGCTTTCATTATTATCTCCATTATATGGTAATAATGTAAGTTTTTTCAATTAGTAATCCTATTATTCAAATAGTTTAATCATAATTTAAAAATTTAATGATGGCCTCAGGGAGTTTATATCCCATTTTTTGAGCCTTTCTTAAATATTTCCTGGCGGGATTCAAATCTTTACTCTGTAAAAGATAAAAAAGTCCTAAATTATAGTAAACTTCCGATGCCCTGGGATTTAACTGCAAGGCAAATTTAAACTCTTTCTCTGCTCTTTTATCTCGCTTTAAAGCATAGAGAGTACCCAATTTAAAATGCAAACTATAAGAAAGAGGATGTAAATCTACTGCTCGCTGGTAGTAATGTAAAGCCTCCTGAATTCGGCCCTTGCTTTCCAAGATTTCCGCCAGTTGAAGATAAACTCTATAGTCGCTGGGATCCAATTGTTTAAGAAGTCTGCAGTAAGCAATTGCCAGTTCATAATTGCCATGACGATAAAAAGCCTTTGCAATTCTTATCAGGCATCCCTTTTTATCTGCTGCGTTTTTCAATTCCTTATCAAAGTAAATCTTTGCCTGCGCACTTTTACTTTTGTCTAGAAAAATTAATCCCAGTTGATGAAAACCTGGTGAATAATCAGGACTAAGTTTTAAAGCGCAAAGAGTAAGATTTTCTGCTTGGGAATAATTCTTCAAAACTCTATAGATATCTGCAATCTGAACAAGACTCTGAACAACTATCTTCCGGGGTGCTCCAGCAGTAAATATACTATTTAAGACATCTAAGGCTTTTTTATACTCCCTTTTCTTCTCATAAGTTACACCCAATCTGTAAATAGAATATACTGCTCGAGGATTAACTTTTACTGCCGATTCTAAAACACTCTCTTCATCCTGAAATACACAACTTCTCAAAAATGTGATTTTCCCTATTATACAACACAGGATCAAAAATCCTCCCCAAATCATGCTAGGGAAAAGTAATGAAAGTTTATCCAACAAAAGCCCAATTCCCATATAAATCCCCACACTGGGTAAATAAAAGTGATGTTCCATAGCCGGGAATTTCAAATTAATCACAAACTTTGGGAGTAAAAATAAAATATACCATCCCCAGCATAATTTAATTTTATTTTCTTTCCTTAAGCCAAAAATAATTACAGTAACTGTAGCCAATAAGAGTAAAAAAATAAACTTATATGGATTATGGATTATTATATCCTGATGATCGATAGATAATTTATCTGGCCATATAAAAAGTCGTAAATAGTAAAAAACTACCTTAGCCTCCGTCAGCATATTAAGCCAGAAATATTTTCCATTTTCAATTCCTAAAACTTTACTACCATAAAGCCAGCTCCCATACCCTATATAAAGAAACAATACCAAAATAAATGGTATAACTATCATTAACTTTTCTTTTAAATTTTTTCTTTTATGGTAGATAAAGACATACGAAGCAAGAAAGAGAGGCAAAGAAATAGCAAATCCCTTAGTTAATAAAGCCGCCAAGAACCAAACTATGGAAAGAATATAAAATTTAGTAAAGATACAATGATAATCATATCTCCTAACCTTATATTTTTCTTCAAATAATAAAAAATAATAGAAACTCAACAATACAAATAATGTAACAAGAAGGTCGGAACGAGAAGAGAGATAAGTAACTGCTTCTACATTGATAGGATGAATAAGAAAAAGCAAGCCCGTAAATATTGAGATTAATACTTTAACCCCAGGAAATAATTTTAAAAAAATCAAATAAATTAACCAGGCATTTAATATATGAATAATCATATTGAGCAGTCTATAACTCCAGGGATTATATCCTGAAATCATATAATTTAAATTAAACGTAAGCATCAACAGTGGCCTGATTCCTCTGGCTTTAACAGTAACTGAAGTAATATAACCTTTAAGATAATAGGGGAAAAAAATAAAATTTCTAATAAAAACATTTCTAACTATTACATGCTCATCATCAAATATAAAAGAATTCCCTAAAGAATATCCATAAATGCCCAAGGCAATAACTCCAAATACAAAAAGAATTCTAACATGAGTAATCTTCATTCCTCTAAAATTTACTTTATTCATTTCATCTGCCTTTTACTATACTTCGGTCATATCAGAATTAATATTTTCAAAAGAGAAAATCTTTGTTTACCTTATATCCTAATTTTAACGCTTGGTGTATAAATCTTCTCCCCCTTTTAATGTCTCCTTTATTGAAATAATAAATCCCCAAATTGTAGTATGCCGGTGCAAATTTGGGCTCGAGACGAAGGCTACGTTTTAGGAAGTATACTCCTGAAGGATCAAATCTCTGGAGCAAAAGAGTGCCCAAATAAAAGCAAACTTCAGGAGAAAAAGGATTATGTTGAAAGGCTTTGCGATAAAAATGTTCTGCCTCCTGAAATTTCCCTTTAATTTCACTTAATCGTCCTAACAGAAAATCTAACTCCCAGAATTTCAAACCTGCAGACTTAGCCTTCTGCAAATAATCCCATGCCTGGTTGTAGTCTTTACGAGAATAGAAAAGTCTTCCCTGAAAATAAAACCTTAATCCTAAAGGCAATTTTGTTAAATAGGAGTCTATATTGAATTGAGGGTTTCTCAAAGCTATGTGAAGCAAAAACTCATAGGCTGGAGCTATCTGAGGATAAAGAGAAATCGCTCTCTCAACAATATTTAAAGCCTCATTATATTTTTTCTGTGAAAAATAAATGTGAGCCATACCCAACAGAGATTTGTAAATTATCTGAGGGTCATAAGCTATTTTTAAAAGATACTCAAATTTCTTTAAAGCCTGCAGGTGATCTCCCTGCTGGAAACTGGCCAGAGCCAGTTGATAGTTAGCTATTTCCGAATCAGGATATTTTCTAATTACATCCTGACAAATGCTAAATTCATTTCTCCAAGTAAAGTTTCTTCTATAATTTAAAAAAAACAAAAAGAAAAGGACACATACAAAAAAGGGATAACTGCGGCGAGCAATAGAAGGGAATAATCCGGCCATACTTACAATTAGTCCCATACAGGGAAGATAAAAATGATGCTCTCGAGCCATGGCTTCTAAAGGGATAAAAAACTTCCAAGAATAAAAGATAATCATCCACAAAATCCCCAGTTTAAGGAGTTTGTTCCCCTTCCAGAAAATGAAAAATAGTAAAAATAGTAAAACCCAACATATCCAGAACCAAAAGTCATAAGGATGGGTGCTCCAAAGATAACCATGGTCATAAGAAAACCCCCAAGGGAAGAAGAAAAGTCGCAAGTAGAAAAAGAAAACCTTAAATTGAGTTGGTAGTAAATATTCAAACTGCGGGAAATGGACATTAGCATGAAAAACATTGGGAGTGACTACTCTGGTAATATAAAAAATCCAAATTAAGGAGATAAAAATAAAAGGGAACATAGCCCGTAAGCCTAGCAATAATTTTTTTCTTTCAAAAAGCAGGATATAAGAAACAAACAAAGGCAAAAGTAAAATAGCACATTCCTTACTCAACAAGGCTAAAATATAAACCAGAACCGATATCCACAGCCAATTTTGTGTTACAGACTGTAAATAACGCACAAAATAAAAAAAGGAAAGCAAAGTAAAAAACCCGACAACAAGATCAGAGCGAGCCATAAGATGATTCACAGTTTCATTGTTTATAGGATGAA
>CBEUCN010000003.1:0-49258 GCA_965541635.1 uncultured bacterium | reverse complement strand
CACTTATGATTGAAAATTATTTTACTAATCTTGTCTGGGATAACTTCATGAATAATTTCTACATTCAGTATTCCCTGTTAAAAATTTTCCCTGCTTATTATACTTATATAGCCAGAAAATAAAAATTTCTATAATTGACAATTCCAACACTTCAGGGATAATAATTATCAATGTTTATAATAATTTTTTTAATTCTGGTTCTGTTAGCAATTGTTGCCATATATTTTATATTTCAGCCTGAAATTCAGGCTGCGATGGAGCGAGATCCCGCAGCCATTAGCAAACTTGAGGTTATACTTACATATTCTGGTCTTCATGCCATAATTTTTTACCGTATTGCTCATTTTCTTCACCGCTTAAAAATTCCCTATATTCCCCGTATCATTTCTCAGTTTGCCAAGTGGTTAACTGGGATAGAAATTCATCCTGGAGCCAGAATCGATAGGGGACTGTTTATAGATCATGGAATGGGAGTGGTGATAGGAGAAACTACAATAATTGGTAAAAATGTTACTTTATATCAGGGAGTAACCCTGGGAGGAACTGGAAAAGAAAGAGGTAAACGCCATCCCACGATAGGAAATAATGTAGTTATTGGAGCAGGAGCAAAAGTTCTCGGTAATATTACCATTGGCAACAATGTTCAGATTGGAGCCAATGCTGTGGTAATAAAAGATGTCCCTGATAATTCCACAGTTGTGGGGATACCAGGGAGGATAGTAAAAAGAGAAGGAAAAAAAATCCCTGCTATTACTCTTGACCATACCAATTTACCTGATCCTCTTGCTCAATCCATAGAAAGAATTCAGAATGAGATAAATCAAATAGAAGATGTCCTCAGACAATGGGGTGAAAAAAACAGATCAGAAACTGAAGAATAGTGATTAAGGTATTCAATACTTTAACCGGGAAAAAAGAGGAATTTAAACCTTTACAGTCAGATACTGTTGGGATTTATCTCTGTGGTCCTACAGTATATGATGAACCTCATATTGGTCATGCTCGTTCTGCTTATGTATTTGAAGTAATTCGCAGGTATTTTCAGTTTAAAGGGTATAAGGTAAGGTTTGTAAGAAATGTTACTGATGTTGATGATAAAATTATCAGTAAGGCTCGCGAGCAGAAAACTCCAGAAGACATATCACTGGTATGTAAGCAAATTGCAGAGAAATATTATAATATCTACTCCTTATGGATGAGCAAACTTGGCATTTCTCCTCCTGATATTGAACCGTGGGCTACAGAACATATTCCCGAAATGCAAAAACTGATTTCTATACTTATTGATAAGGAATATGCCTATGTCAGTAATGGAGATGTCTATTTCCGAGTGAAGAAATTTGAAGAATATGGCAAACTTTCCAAACGCTCTTGGGATGAATTAATTGCAGGAGCAAGAATAGAACCAGGAGAAAATAAGGAGGATCCATTAGATTTTGCTTTATGGAAGAAAGCCAAACCTCAGGAACCATCCTGGGATAGTCCCTGGGGGAAGGGCCGTCCTGGCTGGCATATAGAATGTTCGGTGATGAGCACGTCTTATCTTGGGGTTCCTTTTGATATTCACTGTGGAGGTATTGACCTCATATTTCCTCATCATGAAAATGAAATTGCTCAGTCGGAAGCAGCCACAGAAAAACAGTTTGCTCGCTACTGGCTCCATAATGGATTGTTAACAATCAATGGTCACAAAATGGCAAAATCCTTGGGGAATTTTATTACTATTGAACAGGTTTTGAGCAGATACCATCCTGATATACTAAAATTATTTTTTCTATCCACCAATTATCGTAATCCTATTGATTTCTCATGGGAAAAACTTGATGAGTTAGTAGAGGCAAAGGAGAAACTTGATTCTTTTCTTGCTCGAAGTGTAGGAATAAAAAGAAATGAAACTCAATTAAAATCTTCAAAAGTTAGTAATATGTTTCAAAAATTAAATAAACTCAGAGAGCAGTATATTCAAGCAATGGACGATGATTTTAATACTGCAGTTGCTTTGGGAACATTATATGAATTAACAAATCTCGGAAATAAAATTCTGGATGATGCCACTATCTGGTTTGTCCACAAGAATATCTTAATCTCTGAGATTCGACAAACAATACTGAATTTTGGTAAAATATTCTGTCTATTTGAGGAGGTTTCGGAAAGTAAAGAATATGCTCAACTCCTAGATAAGGTAGTTGCTATCCGTGAATTATTAAGAAGAGAAAAACAGTATACAATTGCAGATAAAATTCGAGAGGAACTTATGTCTTTAGGAATAATTGTTGAAGATGGTAAAGATAAAACTACTTGGAGAAAGGCTTCTAAGTTAAATGAAAGCCAAGCATAAGGAAACACTGGCTGCATATTTGTTTTTAACTCCTAACTTTATTGGATTTTTGGTATTTACTTTTCTTCCTGTCATATTTTCTTTAGTATTGAGTTTCTTCCACTGGGAACTTTTAACTCCTGGAGGAAATATATTTTCAGGATTGAAATTTGTGGGATTGGCTAATTTTATAAAACTTTTGGGCTTTCATATCGAAAATGGAAAAATCATCCCCAATGATCCTCATTTCTGGTATTACCTTTTCAATACTGTATTTTTAATGCTTGCGATTCCTGTAGGAATATTTGGTTCTTTATTGCTGGCTCTGGCTATGAATCAGAGACTTAGAGGTATTGTTCTTTATCGCATGATTTTTTTCCTGCCCACCATATGTCCTATTGCTGCTATTGTAATTTTGTGGAAGGTATTGTTAAATCCTGATTTTGGGTTAATTAATAATTTTATTATAAAAATTGGTTCTCTACTAGGAATATCCTTAACTGGTCCTAACTGGCTTTCTGATCCCCGCTGGGTAAAGCCAGCCATCATGCTTATCAGTTTATGGATGACCATTGGAGGATATAATATGATTCTTTACCTTGCGGCTTTACAAGGCATTCCTAAGGACCTTTATGAAGCTGCCGAAATTGATGGTGCCAGCGGATGGCAGAAATTTCGTTATATAACTCTCCCCATGCTTTCTCCCACTACATTTTTTATAACCATTATGAGTATTATAGGTGGATTTCAGGGAGGATTTGCCATTATTTATATTTTAACTGGAGGTGGACCTGCTGGTGCCAGTACAACCATAATGTATTATATTTTCACAAATCTCTATGAATTTCAGAAGGCGGGGTATGCAGCAGCCATAGCCTGGGTGTTGTTTGTAATAATATTTTTCTTTACCCGGCTTTATTGGAAAAAGGGAGGTAAATTAGTCCATTATTACTGATGAATTCCGGTAAGGAGTCATTACAGAAGATTAAAGAAACCAGAAGAAGACGAGAACGAATTAAGAAACTTCTGGCTTACATTTTCCTCTCATTGTTTGGATTCACGATGGTACTTCCATTTATCTGGATGGTTTCCACATCTTTAAAACTACCCCAGGAAGTATTTACTGAAGATCCTCTTCAGTTTAAAAACTGGTTTCCAGAACATTTTATCTGGAAAAATTACATTGAGGTATTTAAAGTAATTCCTTTTTTTAAATTTTATATTAACTCCATATTTGTGGCTATCTGCGTAACTTTGGGGGTAGTTGTGACTAGTTCTTTCTCGGGTTATGCTTTTTCTCGACTGCGATTTCCTGGAAGAGACAAGTTGTTTTTTGCTTACATAGCCACCATGATGATTCCGGGAGCAGTAATAATAATTCCGGTATTTATTTTAATGAGATTAATCGGCTGGATAGATACCTATAAGGCACTCATTATTCCTGCTATGTTTACTGCCTACGGCACTTTTATGCTCAGACAGTTCTTTATGACTCTACCTCAGGAACTGGAAGATGCTGCTAAAATTGATGGTTGTAGTTTTTTTGGTATCTACTGGAGAATAATTCTCCCTCTGTCCAAGCCGGCATTGGCAACTCTTACAGTATTTACATTTATTGGTAACTGGCAGAGTTTCTTATGGCCTCTTCTGGTTACCAACTCTATAGATATGTATACCTTACCTATAGGCCTTTCCTATTTCCAGTCACAGTATTATCTTGTAAACTGGACACTGTTAATGGCGGCATCTACAATGGCAATTATTCCAGTAGTTATAATATTCTTATTTGCTCAGAAATTCTTTATTGAGGGAGTTAAACTTACCGGTATCAAAGGTTAAATCTTTATAATGGCTGGAATATTCATTACCCTGGAAGGAATAGAGGGCAGTGGTAAAAGTACCCAGGCAAGATTACTCGCTGACTGGCTTCAGAGACAAGGTAAAGAAGTAGTTGTACTTAGAGAACCAGGTTCTACTGCAATAGGAGAAAGAATTAGAGATATCTTGTTAACTAAAGAATTTAAAGAAATAATCCCTATTACTGAACTTTTCTTATTTTTAGCCTCTCGTGCCCAATTGGTAGAAGAAAAAATTCGTCCTCAATTACAAAAAGGAAGATGTGTTATACTGGATAGATATATAGATTCCACAATTGTCTATCAGGGATATGGTGGTGGAGTTGATATTGGTATTATTGAAAAAATGAATAATATTGCCACAGGAGGTCTCCAACCAGATATTACATTTCTTCTGGATATTGATATCCCGGAAGGGTTAAATAAAAGTGGATTTAAAGATCGCATAGAGGAAAAGGGAGTCGATTTTCATACTAAAGTAAGAGAGGGATACTTTCAGTTGGCTGAAAAATATCCTGAAAGAATATTTATTGTAAAGGTAAAATCAGATCCTGATTCTACTCATAAAGAAATAAAAAAAATTTTCTCTCATAAATTTCTGATTTAAAGTCCAATCTGATTTATAATGATTAAGGTTGGTTGCTGTGGAGTACCAGTAGGTTGGCAAAAATATGTTAAAGAGTTTAATCTCGTTGAAGTCCAGAAGACATTCTATCAACCCCCTCGGGATAGAGCGATTACTCACTGGCGCCAGAAGGTTCCAGATAATTTTGAGTTTACGATTAAAGCCTGGCAAGTAATAACTCATCCTTCCTCATCTCCCACCTATCGCAGAATCCAAGAAGAACTTGATTTGGCTAAAGCAGGATTTTTTCAGAATAGCAAGGTTGTCCGCTATGCCTATTCTCGAATAGTAAAAGTGGCTGAAATTCTAAAATCCAAAATAATTTTATTTCAAACCCCTCCCAGTTTTATCTCCAGTAAACAAAATATTAAAAATCTAAAATACTTTTTTACAGAAATAACCCAGAAAAAGTTTATTCATATCTGGGAGCCAAGAGGAAAATGGAATTGGGAAGAGATTAAAAAGTTAAGTAGAGAGTCGAATATTTATATTGCAGTTGACCCATTCAAAGTTAAGCCATTTTCCCAGAAGATAATTTATTTTCGACTGCACGGAAAAGGAGGATACAAATATAATTATCAGAAGTCAGAACTGATAGAACTTGTTAATCTCATAAATGAACTTGATTATGATATTTGTTATGTGCTGTTCAATAATGTTTATATGTGGGAATCAGCATTGAAATTTAAGCAACTGATATGAAAAAATTTCTGATTGTATTTACTATTACTGGATTATGGGCATTCTCCATGTTTCAGTTATATACTAAAAATGTAAAGTCTGGCAACAGAGTTAATTTCATGTATAAAGAATTTATTCCCCCTGACCTTGTCCTTCGCGATGAATGGTTTGGAATTTACTTTAATAACAATAAAATTGGATATGCCAATTTTACTTTTGGACTCGATGAAGTCGATGCCCGTCAGGGTTATAAAATGGATACAGAGGCATTTTTACTGTTTCCGATTTTAGGAACTACCCAACGTGTATGGTTGAAAATAAATTCTAAAATAGACCCGGAATATAGATTAAGAAGTTTTTCTCTTTCATTTTTTAGTGGTGTTCAGCACATTGAGATTTCGGGGATACGAAAAGATGGAAATAGGTTTGCAGTTACTCTAAGACAGAACGGGCATGAAAGTAAAACAGAAATAACTGTTCCAGAAGGAACAGTGCTAGATAATTTTTTTGGGCCTCCTAAAGAATTGCATAATCCTCACCCAGGAATGAAAATAAAGTTTCTCACATTCAATCCCTTAACTCTTCAATCTCAAGAGGTCCAACTTTCAGTTCTTTCTCAGGAGGAAATAAAAATTGATTCTCGAAAATTGTCCAGTTATTTAGTTGTCACTAAATTTTCAGGTTTGGAATCCAAAGCATGGATAGATGATAAAGGAAGATTATTAAAAGAGGAAACTCCCTTAGGAATAACTTTGATTCGCGAGCCTCAAGATAAAGCCTTGGAGTTTATATCTGCTTCTAAAAAAGAAAATATTGATCTTGCACAATTTTTTTCTATTCCTTCCAATGTCCGGCTTGACCCTGAAAAAATTAATAAACTTTATGTTAAACTTTCAGTTTCAGATATAGATATTGCCAGTCTCAATAATAATCGCCAGCAAGTCCTGAAAATGGAAAATATTTCCGGAATAAAGAAAATTTACATAGTAATAACTAAAACCCCTAGTTTCACCGAAAAAGGTCCTATTTCTGAATATCTAAGCTCTGATAATTTTATTCAATCGGACGATTCTCAAATAAAGTCAATAGCAAACTACCTCACTAAGAATTTAAATAACGATGATAAGAAAGTAAAAGTATTACTGAAATGGGTATACAATTATCTAGAAAAAAAACCGACTTTGAGTATTCCTTCCGCTCTTACTGCTTTCAATTCCCGTCAGGGTGATTGTAATGAGCATACATTTTTATTTGCAGCGCTTGCTCGCAGTATAAACATACCCACCAAGGTTAAAAATGGTCTCGTGTATACCAACAATAGATTTTATTATCACTCCTGGCCAGCAGTTTATATTAATCGGCAATGGATAGATGTTGACCCTACATTGAATCAGTTCCCGGCAGATGCCACTCACATTTTTCTAATAGAGGGAGAACTTCCTCAACAAATGGATATAATAAAACTTGTAGGTAAAATACAACTTGAGGTGATTAAATATGAATGAGGTTATGATTAAAATTAAAAATGTAAGCAAGAAATTTGGAGATTTATGGGCAATAAAGGACTTAAATCTTGATATCCACAAGTCTGAGATATTTGTTTTTTTAGGCCCTAATGGAGCAGGCAAGACAACAACCTTAAAACTTCTTACAGGTCTTTTGAAACCCACTGTTGGAAAAATAGAAATAGCAGGATATAATATTCAAACTCATCCTGTGGATGCCAAAAAACTTCTGGCTTATATTCCTGATGAACCTTATCTCTACGAGAAACTTACCGGGCGAGAATTTTTAAATTTTGTATCTGCACTCTATGGTATTCCTAAATCACAAACAGAAGATAGAATTCAAGAATTTGTAGAATATTTTGAAATGAATTCTTATATAGATGACCTTATTCAGGGGTATTCCCATGGAATGAAACAGCGACTGGTTTTCAGTGCAGCCTTTATTCATGATCCTCAGGTAATAGTTATTGATGAGCCCCTTGTAGGCTTAGACCCTGCCAGTGCCCGTAAAGTGAAACAACTTTTAAAAACAAAATCACAACAGGGACTTACAGTTTGTGTCTCTACCCATACTCTTTCATTTGCTGAAGAAATTGCTACTCGTATAGGAATTATAGATAAAGGTTTACTTCTTGCCGTTGGGAATCTGAAAGAATTAAAGACTAAAAGTGGAATTGAAGGCAGATTGGAGGAAGTATTTCTAAAAATTACTCGGGAACAAAATGCTTAAGCCTTTATTTACATCCCGATATAAAATAATTGTTAATACCCTACGAGAGATACCTCGGATTCCTTCCCTTAGAATTTTAACTATTATAGGATTTATGGTTGGGATTATTTATCTGTGTTACGATTTTGCTCATTATATATTTAGTCTTCTTGCTGGAATTAAAGGAGCGGGGCCCTTTCTATGTGACAAATTATTAAATTTATTCTTCATGAGTATTTTTTTCTTGTTGATATTCAGCAATGCCATTTCCAGTTATTCCACCGTATTTCGCTCTCAGGAACTCCGAATTTTACTTGTTCATCCCTTAAGTTATACCGAAATTTTTATATTTAAATTCATAGAATCTTTAATATTAACCTCATGGGCATTTATGGTCCTAATCGGACCTTTTCTGTTTGCCTATTTTAAAGTACGGGGACTTTCACTATTTCTATTGCCAGTAAGTTTTGTATATTTGATTCCCTATCTGGTAATAGCTGCAGTTATTGGAACCATGATTACTCTTTTTCTAATTATGATTGTTCCTTATAAGGATTTACGGCCTTATCTTATGTTTATTCTTGCCTGTTTGTGCCTGGTATCAGTGATTTACCTCAGGCAGAGATATATTCAGAAACAAATGGAAACCAGAGGGGAAATAATTTTCTTTATTTCGCAGTTAATGCCATATTTTAATTTCGCCGAGAAGCCGTATTTACCATCCTTATGGTTGAGTTCAGGAATATTCAATTTATCTTCTAAAAGATTTTTGCAGTCAGGATTTTATATGTGGTTATTAGTTATTAACGCTACCTTTTTATTCCAGATTATATATCTGTTAATTCCTTACCTATATTATCCTGCTATAACTCTTCTTTCCACTCATAGAGGCAAAGGAGTAAAAGTAAAATATCTGATATGGAAAATGATTAAGAAGATATTTTGGCTTCTGAGACCAGCGGAAAGAGAACTTGTAGTTAAAGACCTGAAATCTATAGTTAGAGAACCTGTGCAATACTTTCAACTTCTAATATTCTTTGGTATTCTGGCAGTTTATTTTACCAATCTTCAGGGACAATATTACCAATCTTTTCCATTTAAATGGAAGATGTTCATTGCATTTTTAAATCTTATTGCTACCAATCTTGTTTTGGCTTCACTGGCAGTAAGATTTGTCTTTCCCCTTATAAGTTTGGAAGGGAAAAGAATGTGGATACTAAATCTAGCTCCCATCAGCCGTGGGAGATTGCTTTTTTCGAAATTTATAGGAATTGCTACATTTGCAGTAATTATTAATGTCAGTCTTATAACTATTTCTAATTTTATGTTAAAAATTTCTCAAGAGTTTGTAAATGTAAGCACTGTAGGTTCTGCAGTTTCAGCTCTGACATTAATTGGAATGATAATTGGTCTTGGAGGCTGGTTCCCAAATTTTAGGAATGATAATCCCTCCCGAATCATTGCTGGAATTGGCGGGACTCTTGCTCTCATCATTTCTCTTATGTATGTAGGATTTATGGCTGTGATTTTGGGACTCCCATTTTATCTTTATCTTATAGGAAGGATCACATTTTCCCAACTCCATACCTATAATGCCTTAGGGATGCTTATTTTTATTGTTATAAGTACAGGTGGTGGTTTGTATTTTCTTTTTCAAGGAAAAAGAAATTTAGAGAGGATAGAATTCTAATGGTTGAGATTTGTGGTGATTATCTTGAAGGTGGAGGCCAAATTCTAAGGACTTCACTTGCACTCTCTGCCGTTTTAAACAAGCCAGTTAAAATTTACAACATAAGAGGAAAAAGACCCAAACCTGGACTTCGCTCCCAGCATTATACAGGATTTAAGGTAATGGCTGAACTATGTAATGCTAAAGTCAAAGGTCTTTCTATTGGGTCCTGTTGTGTGGAATTTATACCTCAGGGATTTTATGCTAAAAATTTAAATATAGATATCGGCACAGCCGGCTCTATTGGACTTTTATTGCAAACTCTGGTTCTTCCATTGGCTATGAAAAGTGAGAATGTTGTTAGATTAAAAATCAGAGGAGGAACTCATGTACCCAAGGCAATTCCAGTAGATTACTACAAAAATGTTTTGGTACCAATTTTGTCTATTATGGGAGTAAAGTTAGATATAAAAATTTTAAATCAAGGCTATTATCCTGAGGGAGGAGGGGAGGTTGAGGTAAAAATTTATCCCTGGAAGGAACGGAGAAAGATAGATTTGACTCATCGTCAAGCTGTATACAAAATTGCTGGAATAATCCATGCCAGTAAAGAACTCTCCAAAAATAAAGTAGGAGAACGTATGAAAGATAAAGTAAAAGAAATTTTAAAAGAAAATTACTTACTTGATTTAGATGTAAAATATTTTGATACTCTATCTTGTGGTTGTGGTATTGTGGTATGGGCAGAATGCTACAATACAGTTCTGGGAGCAGATGCCCTGGGAGAAAAGGGAAAACCAGCAGAAAAAGTGGCTGAAGAAGCAGTAGATAAACTATTACGAGAAATAAATTCTCAGGCAGGATGTGATTCTCATACAGGTGATAATTTAATACCCTGGCTGGCTTTCTGTGGCGGAGAAATTACTGTCACTCAGCTTTCTCTCCATACTCGTACAAATATCTGGGTAGTGGAACAGTTTCTGGGGAGTATTTTTGAATGTAAGAATAATTTAATTGCGGTAAAAGAAAACTAAAATTAGTATAATAATCTCAAAATAATAATCTCAAAAAGGAGGTGAGCAGTATGAGATTAGTAAGCGAAAGAAGGAGATTTAATTATTTACTGGCCATTCTTTTGTTGATTATAGTTATACTACAAGTAAAGTTAATAAACAATTATGTAGATATTTATAATATACTTATTTCCCAGTAATAATGGAGATTCTGATTTATGGAGGAGGAGCAGTAGGTCTGGGAATAGCAAGTTGTCTTTTAAAATCCCAGCAGAAGGTTAATATCCTTGCTCGCAGTGAGACTTGTGCCGCTTTAAAAAGTCAGGGATTACTTAGGAATGGGATTTTTGGAGAATGTCATTTCCTTCCCGATCAATTTGAGTGTTTTACTAATTTGGATGAAATCAGGAAAAATAAAAAATTTGATTATATTCTGGTATGTGTAAAATCATATGACAGTTTTACTTCTGCCCGTGATTTATCTTCTCACAAGCAATTGTTTAAAAATAAAACTAAAATTGTTTTATTCCAAAATGGATGGGGAAATGCTGAGATATTTGCAGAATTCTTCCCCAGGGATAAAATCTATAATGCTCGGGTTATAACTGGTTTTGTTCGCAAACAAAAATATAGAGTAACAATAACAGTCCATGCCGAACCTATCCATATCGGGTCTATTTTTAACGCTGACTGTTTGTGTTTGCAGGAGCTGGCTACTGTTATAAATAATGGCGATATTCCCTGCGAGGTTTATCCCCATATTGCAGAAGATTTGTGGGCAAAAATGCTCTATAATTGTGCCTTAAATCCTCTTGGTGCTATTTTAAATGTTCCTTATGGTAAATTGGGAGAACAGAAGTGGACTCGAGATATAATGGATAACATTGTTGCTGAAGTATATCAAGTAATGTCAAAATTAGGATACAGAACCCACTGGCCTACTCCTCAGGAATACCTCGAAGTTTTCTATACCAGATTATTGCCAGCAACTGCTGAACATGAATCATCAACCCTTCAGGATATTCATTGTGGTAAAAAAACCGAAATAGACTTTCTTAATGGAGCAGTGGTAAAATTGGCTGGTGAGGTTGGTATTCCAGTTCCTTATAATTCAACTTTATATGCTCTCCTAAAATTTCTGGAAAATGAAAATAGGGCAAATAAAGGTACTGACAACATGAGGTTAGTCAATTCCTAAAATTAATAAAAAATAAAATTTGTGAAAGATAACTTTACAAAAAATACTTGACAAGTTTTGAACTTTAATGTAAATTTTTTACAGTAATTTAAAGACAACAATTTGGAGTTAAATAAAAAGAGAAAGGTGGGATGTTATGTCCTATCTTTGTTACTTTTTAAAGCCCTTGTAGCTCAGTCGGTAGAGCACGTCCTTGGTAAGGACGGGGTCGGCGGTTCGAATCCGCTCGAGGGCTCCATAATCTGGAGACCAAAAACAGGGAGGTGAAAGATGGCGAAGGAGAAATTTGAAAGGACAAAACCTCATGTAAATGTAGGAACGATAGGACATGTTGACCATGGTAAGACAACATTAACATCAGCAATAACCAAAGTACTGGCAAAGAGAGGAATGGCTGAAGAAAAGAAGTATGAAGATATCGACAATGCACCGGAGGAAAAGGAGAGAGGGTTAACCATTAACATAGCGCATGTAGAGTATCAGACAGAGAACCGTCATTATGCTCACATAGATTGTCCGGGGCATGCTGATTATGTAAAGAACATGATAACAGGAGCAGCGCAGATGGATGGAGCGATACTGGTAGTGAGTGCAGCAGATGGCCCTATGCCTCAGACCAGAGAACATATATTATTAGCGCGTCAAGTAAATGTTCCTGCGATAGTGGTATTTTTGAACAAAACTGACCAAGTAGATGATAAGGAACTGATAGATCTAGTAGAACTTGAAGTAAGGGAATTGTTATCCAAGTATGATTTTCCAGGAGATGAGGTACCGGTAGTAAAAGGGAGTGCGCTTCTGGCTATGGAATGTGGGTGTGGCAAAGATGATTGTGAGAAATGCAAGCCAGTAATAGAGTTGATGAAGGCAGTAGATGAGTATATACCCACTCCCAAAAGAGACATTGACAAGCCATTTTTGATGGCAATAGAGGATGTATTTTCAATAACAGGGCGAGGCACAGTAGTAACAGGGAGAGTGGAGCGTGGGAGGATTACTCCTGGAGCGGAGGTAGAGTTAGTAGGATTAAGAGAAACGAGAAAGACAGTGGTAACGAGTATAGAGATGTTCAGAAAGATTTTAGATGAAGCCATAGCAGGAGACAATGTGGGATTATTATTGCGAGGTATAGAGAAAGAGGATGTAGAGCGAGGCATGGTAGTGGCTGAGCCAGGAAGTATAACACCGCATACAAAATTCAAGGCTCAAGTATATGTATTAACGAAGGAAGAAGGAGGACGGCATACACCATTTTTCAATGGATATCGGCCTCAGTTTTATTTCCGGACTACAGATGTAACTGGAGTGATAAAACTGCCCCAGGGAGTAGAAATGGTAATGCCAGGAGACAATGTAGAATTAGAGGTAGAGTTGATAAAGCCAGTAGCATTGGAGAAGGAATTAAGGTTTGCTATAAGGGAAGGTGGTAGAACAGTAGGAGCAGGTGTGGTTTCAGAAATAGTGGAATAAACTGAAAATGAGAATAGATGTTACATTAGCCTGTAGTGAGTGTGGTTCCAGAAATTATATAACATCTAAAAATAAGAAAAATACTAGTGAGCGATTACAACTTAAGAAATACTGCAAAATCTGTAAAAGGCATACTTTGCATAAAGAGGTAAAATAAACTTTATGGATAGGGCAGTAGGCCTGTAGCTCTAACTGGATAGAGCACCGGACTCCAAATCCGGGGGTTGGGGGTTCGAGTCCCTCCAGGCCTGCAAAAAGGCAGTAATTACTGCTATTTTTTATTGGGAGAAAGAAGAAAATGATAAAAAAATTTTCTAACTTCTTGAAAGAGGTAAAGTTAGAGTTTAAAAAGGTTTCCTGGCCGAGTAGAAATGAACTGATTGGAGCCACTATAGTGACTTTTATCTTTGTGGCCTTTCTGGCTGTGTATATTGGAGTAATTGATTTTCTGCTTTCCAGATTGATGACATTTTTATTGAAATAAAATGGAATGGTATATAGTTCAAACTCAGACCGGGCAGGAATATAAAGTGAAGCAGGCATTAGATAATAAAATTAAACAAGAAGGACTGGAAGATTTGATAAAAGAGGTATTTGTACCTACTGAAAAAGTTACTGAAGTTAAGGCAGGGAAAAAGAGAGTTAGCGAACGCAAATTTTATCCTGGATATGTTTTAGTACAGATGGAAATGAATGATGATACCTGGCTCCTGGTAAAAAGAACTCCAGGAGTAATCAGATTTTTAAGTTCAGGAGATAAACCAGTCCCTCTGCCAGAAGAGGAGGTTATAAAAATTAAACACCAGAGTGAAGAGAGAATTGAGCAACCTCGTCCTAAAGTTGTTTTTGAAAAAGGTGAGACCGTACGGGTAATTGATGGTCCATTTACTAACTTTAACGGGAAAGTGGAAGAGGTAAATTTAGAAAAGGGCAGGGTTAAAGTTTTACTTACCATATTTGGAAGACAGACTCCGGTAGAACTGGAATTCTGGCAAGTGGAAAGGATTTAAAAATGGCTAAGAAAAAAGTAGTGGCAAAAATTAAACTTTACTGTCCCGGAGGACAGGCAAATCCTTCTCCTCCTGTAGGACCTGCACTTGGTCAACATGGTGTAAATATTATGGAATTCTGTAAGGCGTTCAATGACAAAACAAAAGACAGAATGGGACTTATATTACCGGTAGAAATTGAGGTCTATGAGGATAGAAGTTTTAGTTTCATAATTAAAAATCCCCCTGTTTCCGTTTTACTTAAACAGGCTTGTGGCCTAGCTAAAGGTTCGGGAGTGCCCAATAAAGAAAAAGTAGGAAAAATTACTAGAGAAAAGTTGAGAGAAATTGCTCAGGAGAAACTTCCTGATTTAAATACTAAAGACATAGAAAAGGCTATGAAAATTGTAGAGGGAACTGCCCGCAGTATGGGCATAGAAGTGATTGAGGGATAAAATGGCAAAAAGGAGCAAAAGATTCAATCAAATTCTAGAGAAAGTAGATACTAATAAGGTTTACAGTATACGAGAGGCGGTAGAAATCTTAAAAGATATTCCTCGTCCTAACTTTGATGAAACAGTGGAAGTTTCCTGTAAACTCAACGTTGATCCCAAAAAGAGTGATCAGATGGTTAGAGGAAGTGTGGTTCTTCCTCATGGATTAGGGAAAAAAATAAAGGTTTTAGTATTTGCTAAAGGAGAGAAAGAAAAAGAGGCACAAGCAGCCGGTGCTGATTATGTGGGTAATGAAGACTTAATAGCCAAAATACAATCAGGATGGTTAGATTTTGATGTTGCAATTGCCACTCCTGATATGATGAGAGAAGTCGGAAAATTGGGAAAAATTTTAGGTCCCCGGGGATTAATGCCCAGCCCTAAAGTGGGGACTGTTACTGATAATATAGAAAAAGCAATAAAGGAGGCAAAGTCCGGAAAGTTAGATTTTAAAGTAGATAGGACCGGAGTGGTTAATGTAGGTATAGGAAAGATTTCTTTTCCCGTTGACCATCTGGTAGAAAATATAAATGCCTTTATAGATGCCTTATATCGGGCAAAACCAGTTTCTGCCAAAGGTCAATATATTAAAAAGATGGCTATTTCTACTACCATGGGACCAGGTCTCAAAATAGACCTCAAGGAGGTTACAAGATGAAAATTGGGGTTCTTACAAGACAGCTGATGGTTAATGAGTATAAAAAGAGAATCCAATCTTCCCAATACATTATACTTACAAATTTCAAAGGGATAAATGCAAATGGTTTAAAGGATATTCGAGCAAAACTTAGAGAACTTTCTTCAGAAATGATGGTGGTGAGAAACAATTTATTAAAAAAAGCCTTAGAAGATTCCCACCTGGAGCAAATTGTTAATTTTATTCAGGCAGAATTAGCCTTGATATATGGAAAAGGAGACCCAATTGTAGTTACTAAACAGATAAAAGAATTGGGGAAAGAATATGAAGGATTAAAACTCAGAGCAGGATATCTGGAAGGTAAAGTTTTTGATGAAAAGAGAATATTAAAAATAGCAGAGTTGCCTTCTCGTAATACTCTTTATACTCAAATGGTTGGGATAATTAAATCACCTATTTCCAATTTGGTATATGTGCTTAAGGCTAATATAAATTCCTTGGTCAATGCTCTCAGGCAGATTAAGGAAAAGAAAGAATCTCAATAAAAGGAAGGAGGTAAAGAAAATGGTAGAGGATATTCAAAATCAGGAACAAGAAGTTAAACAGGAAGAAGCAAAACAAGAGGAAAAACAGCAAACTAGTTCTGTGGAGTTAGGGGAAAAAGAAAAAAAGATTATTGAAGAAATTGAATCATTATCTGTATTGGAACTTGCCAATCTCGTAAAAGCATTAGAAGAAAAATTTGGAGTGAGTGCTGCTATGCCAGTTATGGGGGTAGCAGCAGGAGTTCCAGCTGGAGGAGGTGCTGCCACACCAGAAGCTGAAGAAAAAACTACATTCGATGTCATTTTGGCTGAAGTTGGCAATAATAAGATTCAAGTTATTAAGGAGGTAAGAGCAGTAACCAATCTCGGACTTAAGGAAGCGAAAGAACTTGTAGAATCAGCGCCAAAACCAGTGGTTACTGGAATAAAGAAGGAAGAGGCAGAAGAGATAAAGAAGAAATTGGAGGCAGTGGGAGCAAAAGTAGAATTGAAATAACTGTTGAGAGGTGGTTTGAATGGTTAAACGTATAAGTTATGCTAAAGTAGAATTTCCCATAGAGGCCCCTCACTTAATAGATATTCAACTTTCTTCTTATCGGGATTTCCTCCAGGAAGATATCGCCAAAACAAAAAGAAAACATCAGGGATTGGAGGCAGTTCTAAGAGAGACTTTTCCCATTGAGAGTAGTGATGGAAGTTATCGCCTGGAATATCTTTACTACACAGTTAAGAAACCAAAATATTCCATTGAAGAATGTAAACGGCGAGAAATCACTTATGCCGTCCCTTTAAAAGTAAAATTGAGGCTAAAAACTCCTAAAGAAATAAAGGAGCAAGAAGTATATCTATGCGATCTTCCTTATATGACACCTAAAGGAACATTCATAATAAATGGAGATGAGCGAGTAGTAGTAAGCCAACTCCATCGTTCTCCAGGTGTAAGTTTTGAAGAAACTGTAGAGCCCACTGGCAAAGTATCATTTACTGCCAGAATTGTCCCCTACTATGGAAGTTGGCTAGAATTTGAATTTGATCAATCGCGATGCCTTAATGTGTTGATTGATCGCAGAAGAAAATTTCCAGTTACCACATTATTGCGAGCATTAGGTTTTAGCAGTGATGAAGATATTCTTAATCAATTTGGAGGAATAGAAAAAATAAAAATCGAAAGTCGGGGAGACTGGAGAAAAGTAGTGGGGAAAGTGCTGGCAGTAGAGATTATTGAACCTGAAACCAACCAGACACTGGTTCCCAAATATGAAATCCTAACCACTCAAATAACTCAGAGATTGGAAAAACAAGGAATAAAAGAAATCCTGACAGTGAAAGAAGACATTCCAGAAATTATAAATACTCTCAAGAAAGACCCCACTCACAGCAAAGAGGAGGCTTTAATAGACATATTCCGAAAGATGCAACCTGGAAATCCTGCCACTATTGAGAATGCGGAGGGATATTTTCATAGACTCTTCTTTGAGCCCAAGCGGTATGATCTTCACCAGGTGGGAAGATTCATTATCAATAGAAAATTAGGAATGGATACCCCCTTAGATAAAAGAACGCTAGATAAAGAAACTGTAGTAGAGGTAGTAAGATATCTTTTAAAATTACGTCGAGGAGAAGGGGAACCTGATGATATTGACCATCTCGGAAATAGAAGAGTAAGAACAGTGGGAGAATTATTACAGGAACAATTCCGAATTGGACTATTAAGGATAGAAAGGGTAGCCAGGGAACGAATGGCTATCTACGAGATGGACTCGGTTATGCCTCATCATCTTATAAATTCTAAATTGATATCTGCTCTTATTCGAGACTTTTTTGGACGCGGAAGTTTATCACAATTCATGGATCAGACCAATCCTCAGGCAGAGCTTACTCATCGTAGAAGATTAAGTGCTCTAGGACCAGGCGGCTTAGATAGAGAACGAGCAGGATTTGAAGTTAGAGATGTCCACCATTCTCATTATGGAAGAATATGTCCTATCGAAACTCCAGAAGGACCTAATATTGGACTTATTACCTCTCTGGCAATATACGCTCGGGTAAATGAATTTGGTTTTTTGGAAACTCCTTATCGAAAAGTGAAAAATGGGAAAGTCACCAAGGAAATTGTGTATTTAACAGCTGATCAGGAAGATAATTATGTCATTGCACAGGCTAATGCTCGCTTGGATAAAGATGGCAGATTTATAGATAAGGAAGTATTCTGTCGATATCGAAATAGTTTAATAAAAGCAAATCCTGATCAGATTGAATTTATAGATATTGCTCCTCAACAAATAGTGGGAGTATCTGCAGGATTAATTCCATTTTTAGAGCATGATGATGCTAACCGGGCATTAATGGGAGCAAATATGCAAAGACAGGCAGTGCCTCTATTGGAAACCGAATCTCCTCTGGTAGGTACTGGACTGGAAGAAAAGGCTGCACGAGATTCGGGAGCAGTAGTTATTGCCGAAAAAGATGGTGTAGTTAGATATGTCGATTCTCAAAAGATAATTATTGGGGGAAAAGAATATAACCTTATAAAATTCGGACGCACTAATGCTGATACCTGTATAAATCAAAGACCACTGGTAAGAGCTGGTGACAGAGTTCAGGCAGGAGATATAATTGCTGATGGTGCTGCTACCAAAGATGGAGAATTGGCTTTGGGTAGAAATGTTTTAGTAGCATTTATGCCTTGGAGGGGTTACAACTTTGAAGATGCAATTTTAATCAGTGAAAGGCTAGTTAAAGAAGATATATTTACCTCCGTTCATATAGAAAAATTTGAAGTAGAAGCCAGAGAAACAAAACTGGGTCCAGAAGAAATTACTCGAGATATCCCCAATGTCAGTGAGGAAATTCTCAGGAATCTTGACGAAAATGGAATTGTAAGAATCGGTGCTGAAGTAAAACCCGGGGATATTCTAGTCGGAAAAATCTCTCCCAAAACTGAAACCGAACTTACTCCTGAAGAGAAACTGTTACGAGCAATATTTGGTGAAAAGGCTGGAGATGTTAGAGATACTTCACTAAAAGTTCCTCCTGGAGTATATGGGGTAGTAATAGATGTTCAAGTATTCACCAGAAAAGAGGGAGCTACATTATCCCGAGAAGAAAAATCACGGGAGTTACGAGAAATAAAAGCACTCAAGAAAGAGTACGAAACAAAAGTAAAGCAACTCCAGAAAGAGAAATTACAGAGAATAGGTAAATTCCTGCTGGGTGAGAAATTAGCCACCCCTCTTCAAGATATGGACACTGGAAGAATAATAATTCCTGAAAATCATATTATAACCGAACGTCATATCAAAAATTTAGAGAGATGCGATCTCGATGTTGTTAAACTTATAGATAACGAGGAAAAAGAAGAAGAAATCGCCAAGGTTCTTAAGTTTTATGATGACCAAATAGAAGAAATTTTATATGAAATGGAAACTGAAATTGAAAAGATAAAGAAGGGAGATATCTTACCTCCAGGAGTATTAAAAAGGATTATAGTTCATGTTGCTAGTAAAAGGAAGATAGTAGTTGGAGATAAAATGGCAGGTAGACATGGAAATAAAGGAGTAATCTCTAAAATATTACCCGAGGAAGATATGCCTTATCTTCCTGATGGCACACCAGTAGATATTGTACTTAATCCCCTAGGAGTACCATCACGAATGAATATCGGACAGATTTTGGAAACCCATTTAGGATGGGCAGTCCGAAAATTGGGGATAAAGATTGCCACTCCAGTATTTGCAGGAATAACAGAAGAAGAAATAAAAGAACTATTACGAAAAGCAGGACTTCCTGAAGATGGTAAGATTACTCTTTACGACGGCCGAACTGGAGAACCTTTTAAACAAAAAGTGACTGTAGGCTATCTCTATATGATGAAATTAATTCATATGGTTGATGATAAAATTCATGCCCGAGCAATTGGGCCTTATTCTCTGGTTACTCAACAGCCCCTAGGAGGGAAAGCTCAATTTGGAGGTCAGAGATTCGGAGAAATGGAGGTATGGGCACTGGAGGCTTATGGTGCTGCCTATACCCTGCAGGAAATGCTTACTGTAAAGAGTGACGATGTACAGGGGAGAACGAAAATTTATGAATCTATTGTTAAAGGCGAAAATACCTTCCAGCATGGGACTCCGGAATCATTAAATGTACTTTTAAGAGAACTGCAAGGCCTGGCTCTAGATGTAAGGTTAGAAAAGAGTAAAGAAAAACCACCAGCAAAAAAAGAAAAAAGGGAGAGGGTGAAAAATGTATAAAAGTAGTATTAGCGACAATTTTGATCAGATAAGTATTAGGATTGCCTCTCCAGAAGTTATAAAAAGCTGGTCTCGGGGAGAGGTAAAAAAACCTGAGACTATAAACTACCGCACATTTAAACCTGAAAAGGATGGTCTATTCTGTGAAAGAATATTTGGTCCCAGTAGAGACTATGAATGTTACTGTGGAAAATATAAAAGAATAAAGTACAAAGGAATTATCTGTGACCGCTGTGGGGTAGAAGTTACCCATTCCCGGGTTAGAAGAGAACGCATGGGACATATCGAACTTGCTGCTCCTGTAGTTCATGTCTGGTTCTGGAAAGTTTTACCTTCCAGAATAGGAACACTCCTTAACCTTACAATTAGAGAATTGGAAAGAGTGATATATTACGAAGAGTTTATAGTAATTGATCCTGGTGAGACTCCTTTAAAGAAAAAGGAATTACTTACAGAGGCAAAATACCAAGAGATGCGGGCTAAATATGGAAATAAATTTAAAGCTAAAATGGGAGCAGAAGCAATAAGAGACTTACTTAAGGAGCTAGATTTAAACAAGATTGCAAACGAACTTAAAAATAATATTAAGGAAATGCCCATAGAACGAATCCCTAAAAAAATGATCAAGCGGTTGAATATCGTGGAAGAATTTCGACGTTCTGGGAATAAGCCCGAATGGATGATTCTTGATGTGTTACCCGTAATACCACCCGACCTTCGTCCTCTTGTGCCTCTGGAGGGAGGAAGATTTGCTACCAGTGACCTCAATGATCTTTATCGCAGAGTTATAAACAGAAATAATAGATTAAAGAAGCTCATTGAACTAAAGGCACCGGAAATAATTCTTAGAAATGAAAAAAGAATGCTTCAGGAAGCGGTCGATGCCTTATTTGAAAATGGAAGACATGGACGACCGGTTTTGGGACATGGTAACAGACCCTTAAAGTCATTAGCAGATATGCTTAAAGGGAAGCAGGGTAGATTCCGTCAGAATCTTTTAGGTAAAAGAGTTGATTATTCTGGAAGAAGTGTAATAGTGGTAGGATCAGAACTTAAACTTTATGAATGTGGATTACCCAAAATAATGGCTCTGGAATTATTTGAACCATTTATACTGAGAAAACTTAGAGAAAGGGGACATGTTCATACAATAAAAAGTGCTCGTAAACTTGTAGAGAAAGCAACAGAAGAAGTCTGGGATATTCTGGAAGATGTCATCAGAGACCATCCCGTATTGTTAAACCGTGCTCCTACCCTTCATCGTTTAAGCATTCAGGCGTTTCAACCCAAGTTAATCGAAGGTAAAGCAATCCAAATTCATCCCCTAGTATGCCCTCCATTTAATGCTGACTTTGATGGTGACCAGATGGCAGTTCATGTCCCACTGTCAGTAGAAGCCCAGATGGAAGCACGGCTACTGATGTTATCATCAAACAATATTTTTTCTCCTGCTCATGGTGGTCCATTGGTATCTCCTACTCAGGATATAGTTCTGGGAATTTACTACATTACCAAAGAGAAAGATGACCAACTGGGGGAAGGTAAAATATTCGCAGATATTGATGAGGTTCTTTATGCTTATGCTGATCAAGAAGTAGCCCTTCATGCCAAAATAAAATTAAGAGTAGATAATAAAATTATAGACACTACAGTGGGGAGATGTATTTTTAACAGTATTCTTCCCAAAGGATTTCCGTTTGTAAATGCAATTATGGACAAAGGTAAAATCTCTGAGGTTATAAAGGAAGTCTATCGTTTATTTGGACACGATGAAACTGTAAAACTCCTGGATAGAATGAAAGATCTGGGATTTGAATATGCAACCATTTCTGGAATATCTATGGGTATGGAAGACTTAAAAATTCCGTCTAAAAAACAGGAAATACTTGTAAAAGCCCGTCAGGAAGTTCAACGAGTAGATAATGAATATAAGAAAGGATTTATAACTGACGGAGAAAGATATAATAAGGTGATAGATATCTGGACCCACGCTACCGATGCTATTGAAGATGAAACTTTTGAAGAGATGGATAAATTTAATCCTACATTTATGATGGCTGACTCTGGAGCTCGAGGCTCTCGTCAACAGATAAGACAGTTATGTGGAATAAGAGGACTTATGGCTAAACCATCGGGAGAAATTATTGAACATCCCATCACATCCAGTTTTCGTGAAGGACTTACAGTGCTGGAATACTTCATCTCTACTCATGGCGCCAGAAAGGGCCTTGCTGATACTGCATTAAAGACTGCTGATGCTGGATACCTGACCAGAAGGTTAGTGGATGTTGCTCAGGATGTGATGGTTACAGAAGAGGACTGTGGAACTGTTAACGGCATATTTGTATCAGCAATAATTGAAGGAGACGAAGTAGTAGTACCTTTAAGAGAAAGAATTATAGGCCGTATTGCCTGCGATAATATTGTGGATATTGTCACTGATGAATTGATAGTAAAAGCAGGTGAGGAGATAGACGAAGACAAAGCCAGAAAAATAGAAGAACTGGGTATTGAGAAGATAAAAATCCGTAGTGTCCTTACCTGTGAAACAAAAGATGGAGTATGCCGAAAATGCTATGGAAGAAACCTTGCCACGGGTAAATTGGTGGAACTGGGAGAGGCTGTGGGTATAATTGCCGCCCAGTCAATTGGTGAGCCTGGAACACAGCTTACAATGAGAACATTCCACATTGGTGGTACCGCAACCCGAATAATTGAACAGTCATATGTCCAAGCAAGATACGATGGCTACATAAAGTATCATAATCTAAGAACTGCTGAAAAAGAAAAAGGATATGTGATTTTAAATAGAAATGGACAGATAAGTATTAACGATGAAACAGGAAGAGAACTAGAAAGATTTGCTTTGCCTCAGGGTGCTTTTATTAAATTTAAAGATGGAGATTATATAAAGAAAGGTGAAATATTTGCAGAATGGGATCCTTATACTTCGCCAATTTTAACTGAAGTAAGTGGAAAGGTAAGATACGAAGATATAGATCTGGAACATACTGTAAAGGAAGAATACGATGAGGTGAGTGGCCATACCAGACTTGTGGTTATTGAATATAAGGGAGAGTATCATCCTCAGATACTCATTCTTAATGATGAAGAAACCGAGGTTCTCGGTTTCTATCCTTTACCTCCAGGAGCAATTATTTTGGTCAAAGATGGTCAGAAGGTTACTGCTGGAGATGTGATAGCAAAAACTGCTCGTAAACTTGTAAAGACTAGAGATATTACTGGTGGCCTTCCACGAGTGGCTGAATTGTTTGAAGCCAGAAAGCCAAAGAATCCCGCCATTATATCTGAGATAGATGGCATAGTAGAATTTGGCCCTTTCAAGAAAGGCCAGAGAAAAATAATTGTCAGAAGTGAAACCGGAATGGTGAAAGAATATATTATTCCCCATGGAAAACATCTTAATGTTTATCGTGGAGATTATGTAGAGGCAGGAACTCCATTAACTGATGGTCCCTTGGTTTTACAAGATATATTAAATGTGTGTGGAGAGAAAAAACTTCAGGAATATCTCATAAATGAAATTCAAGAAGTCTATCGCCTCCAAGGTGTAAAAATTAATGATAAACACATAGAGATTATCATTCGTCAGATGCTTAAGAAGGTAAGAATCGAGGATCCGGGAGATACTAATTTCTTATATGGTGAAGAAGTGGATAAGTTTGTCTTTCGGGAAGAGAATGAGCGTGTAATGAAAAAAGGTGGTAAGCCTGCAATTGGTACGTTAATTCTTCAAGGAATAAGTAAAGCATCTTTAACTACTGAAAGCTGGATTTCAGCAGCAAGTTTCCAAGAAACCACACGGGTATTAACCGAGGCTGCCTGTGCTGGAAAAATAGATAGACTGAAAGGACTTAAGGAAAATGTCATCGTGGGACATCTAATACCTGCAGGAACAGGTTTTTCTGCCCATCGTGAAATTGAAATAGTTCGGGAAGAAAAACAGGAGAAGGAGGGATAATATGCCCACAATTCAGCAGTTGATAAGACTAGGAAGAGAACGAAAGAAAAAGAAGAGTAAATCACCAGCATTGAAAGGTTGCCCCCAAAGAAGAGGAGTATGTGTTCAGGTAAGGACTATGACTCCCAAAAAGCCTAATTCGGCATTGAGAAAAGTCGCCAGGGTTCGTCTTACTACTGGAATTGAGGTTACTGCCTACATTCCAGGAGAAGGACACAATCTTCAGGAACACTCTATAGTGCTAGTAAGAGGAGGAAGAGTAAAAGACTTACCTGGTGTGCGCTACCACATTGTAAGAGGAACTCTTGATGCTGCTGGCGTTGAAAACAGAAAGAAATCTCGTTCTAAATATGGTACTAAGAAACCCAAGAAATAATATATTTGGAGGTTGAATTAAGATGAGAAGAAGAAGAGCAGAAAAAAGAAAAATCAGTCCTGATCCTTTATATAACAGTTATTTAGTCCAGAAAATGATTAATATGATTATGTGGGATGGTAAAAAATCAATTGCTGAAAAAATAGTCTATGATGCATTTGAGATCATAATGAAAAAATTGAATAAGCAGACACCTCAGGAAGTTCTGGAAATAGTAAAGAAGGCAATAGACAATGTGAAACCTGCAGTGGAAGTCAGACCTCGCAGAGTTGGTGGTGCTACTTTCCAGGTACCAGTAGAAGTTCCTCCTGATAGAGCTCTGTCTCTTGCTTTACGCTGGATCAGAGACTCCGCCCGAACTAAAAAAGGAAAACCAATGTGTGAAAGGTTGGCTCAGGAACTGTTGGATGCCTACCGAGGAGAAGGGGCAGCGGTAAAGAAAAAGATTGACACTCATAAAATGGCTGAAGCCAACAGAGCATTCGCACATTATAGATGGTGAAATTAGCAAATGGTTAATAGCAAATGGCTAATGGAAAAACTGATTATTTATTAATCATAAGGAATATGAGGCAGATAGCAATAGAGAAAATTAGGAATATTGGAATAATAGCCCATATAGATGCTGGTAAAACTACTACTACCGAACGAATCCTGTTTTACACCGGTAGAGTATACCGAATGGGAGAAGTAGATGAAGGTACTGCTGTAATGGACTGGATGCAGCAGGAAAAAGAAAGGGGAATAACAATTACTGCTGCTTGCACCACATGTTTTTGGAAAGATATCAGAATAAATATAATTGACACCCCAGGACACGTTGATTTCACTGCTGAAGTGGAAAGGTCTTTAAAAGTTCTTGATGGTGCAGTAGTAATATTCTGTGCAGTAGAAGGAATAGAGGCTCAATCTGAAACTGTATGGCGTCAGGCAGATAAATACCGTGTCCCTCGAATTGCTTATATAAATAAAATGGATAGAGTGGGAGCTGATTTTTATGGATGTGTAAAGGAGATGCATGAAAGGCTGGGAACCAACCCTGTGGTTATTCAACTTCCAGTAGGAAGTGAATCAAACTTTCTGGGAATCGTTGATCTTCTAGAAATGAAAATGATTGCCTATCTTGATGAGTTAGGAACTAAATATGAGTATCAAGAAATTCCTCATGACCTTTTATCTACTGCTCGTGAATATCGAGAAAAAATGATAGAAAAATTAGCAGAATTTGATGATCAAATATTACATTTCTATATTGGAGGGGAAGAGGTAAACAAGCAGTGTATAAAGCAAGCACTTAGAAAAGCAACTATAGAATATAAATTGGTACCGGTTCTGTGTGGGTCATCTCTTAAAAATAAGGGCGTTCAACCTTTAATAGATGCTATCTGTGATTATTTACCATCTCCAGTAGATATACCTCCTATAAAAGGTATAAACCCCAAAACAGGAGAAGAAGAACAAAGAAAGCCATTGGATGAAGAACCTTTTTCTGGCCTCTGCTTTAAAGTTACCACTGACCCTTATGTCGGCAAACTTAATTATGTAAGAATTTATTCTGGAAGTATAAAAAGTGGAAGTTATGTCTACAATGTAAATAAAGGAGTCAAAGAAAGAGTAAACAGACTCTTGCAGATGCATGCTGATAAAAAAGAGCCACGAGATGAAGTTTATGCTGGAGACATTGTCGCTGTGGTGGGGTTAAGAAATACTGTAACTGGTGAGACTATTACTGACGAAGAATCCCCAATTCTTCTGGAAAGTATGCAATTCCCGGAACCGGTAATATCACTGGCAATCGAACCTAAGACTAAATATGATCAAGATAAACTTACAACTGCTCTTCAAAAACTTTCAGAAGAAGATCCCACATTTAAAGTAGGATATAACCAGGAAACTGGACAGACAATAATTTCTGGCATGGGTGAACTTCATCTGGAAATAATACTTGACCGTCTCCATCGTGAATTTAACGTCAAAACCCATATTGGTAAACCTCAGGTTGCTTACAAAGAGACAATTACTCAACCAGCTACTGCTGAAGGAAAATTCATTCAACAAACTGGTGGTCGAGGCCAATATGGCCATGTAGTAATTAATATTAAACCTGGAGAGAAAGGCTCAGGAATAAAAATAAAAAATAAGATAGTAGGAGGAATTATACCCAAAGAATTTATTCCGGCAATAAAAGAAGGAATTAAGTCCTCTGCTGAAGCTGGAGTTCTAGGAGGATATCAGGTAATAGATGTGGAAGTAGAAATAGTTGGTGGAAGTTATCATGAAGTTGATTCCTCTGATGTGGCATTTAAAATGGCTGGAAGTCTCGCTTTTCGAGAAGCTCTAAAAAAAGCTTATCCCGTATTATTAGAACCCATAATGGATTTAGAAATATTTACACCTGAACAGTATTTAGGAGATGTACTTGGAGATTTAAATTCCAGAAGAGCAAATATTAGAAGTATAACTGAGAGAGCAAATGTAAAATTAATAAGGGCTTATGCCCCCTTGTCAGAATTGTTTGGTTATGCTACAATTATTCGCTCCCTAACGCAAGGGAGGGCAACATTTGTAATGCAGCCCTCCCATTATGATCAGGTGCCGCAAAATATAGCTGAAAAAATAGTAGGGAAGTTTTTATTATAAAAGGGAGGTGAAAGATGGCGAAGGAGAAATTTGAAAGGACAAAACCTCATGTAAATGTAGGAACGATAGGACATGTTGACCATGGTAAGACAACATTAACATCAGCAATAACCAAAGTACTGGCAAAGAGAGGAATGGCTGAAGAAAAGAAGTATGAAGATATCGACAATGCACCGGAGGAAAAGGAGAGAGGGTTAACCATTAACATAGCGCATGTAGAGTATCAGACAGAGAACCGTCATTATGCTCACATAGATTGTCCGGGGCATGCTGATTATGTAAAGAACATGATAACAGGAGCAGCGCAGATGGATGGAGCGATACTGGTAGTGAGTGCAGCAGATGGCCCTATGCCTCAGACCAGAGAACATATATTATTAGCGCGTCAAGTAAATGTTCCTGCGATAGTGGTATTTTTGAACAAAACTGACCAAGTAGATGATAAGGAACTGATAGATCTAGTAGAACTTGAAGTAAGGGAATTGTTATCCAAGTATGATTTTCCAGGAGATGAGGTACCGGTAGTAAAAGGGAGTGCGCTTCTGGCTATGGAATGTGGGTGTGGCAAAGATGATTGTGAGAAATGCAAGCCAGTAATAGAGTTGATGAAGGCAGTAGATGAGTATATACCCACTCCCAAAAGAGACATTGACAAGCCATTTTTGATGGCAATAGAGGATGTATTTTCAATAACAGGGCGAGGCACAGTAGTAACAGGGAGAGTGGAGCGTGGGAGGATTACTCCTGGAGCGGAGGTAGAGTTAGTAGGATTAAGAGAAACGAGAAAGACAGTGGTAACGAGTATAGAGATGTTCAGAAAGATTTTAGATGAAGCCATAGCAGGAGACAATGTGGGATTATTATTGCGAGGTATAGAGAAAGAGGATGTAGAGCGAGGCATGGTAGTGGCTGAGCCAGGAAGTATAACACCGCATACAAAATTCAAGGCTCAAGTATATGTATTAACGAAGGAAGAAGGAGGACGGCATACACCATTTTTCAATGGATATCGGCCTCAGTTTTATTTCCGGACTACAGATGTAACTGGAGTGATAAAACTGCCCCAGGGAGTAGAAATGGTAATGCCAGGAGACAATGTAGAATTAGAGGTAGAGTTGATAAAGCCAGTAGCATTGGAGAAGGAATTAAGGTTTGCTATAAGGGAAGGTGGTAGAACAGTAGGAGCAGGTGTGGTTTCAGAAATAGTAGAATAAATTGGTTGAAATAAAATGGTAGAAGCAAACTTAACAAAAATAAGAATAAAGTTGAAAGCTTATGACCACAGACTGATAGACCAGTCTGCACAGGAAATAGTAAATACTGCCAGACGGACGGGGGCAAAGGTTTCTGGCCCCATTCCATTGCCAACCAAAAGAGAAATATTCACTGTAATCCGAGGACCTCATATTGATAAAGAATCACGAGAGCAATTTCAATTATGTACCCATAAACGTCTGATTGAAATTTTAGAACCGACCGCTAAAACCATAGATGCTCTTAGAAAGTTAAATCTACCGGCAGGAGTATATGTGGAAATAAAATAATGGAAGGTTTGTTAGTTGGCTAATTAGATAGAAATTGGAAAAAGAAAAATGGTAATTAAAGGATTGATAGGCAAAAAAATTGGAATGACTCAAATATTTAAAGATGGATCTGCTATTCCAGTAACAGTTATTCAAGCTGGCCCCTGTTATGTCCTTGAAGTTAAAACTCCTCAAACTCATGGTTATTCAGCAATTAAAATTGGCTATGGCGAGACAAAAGAAAAGAAAGTAAAAAAACCTGTTATGGGGATGTTTTCCAAATTAAAAATGAACCCATTGAAGTATATAAAAGAAATTAGAATAAAGAATCCTGAGGTGTTAGAAAAATATTCTCCAGGTCAGGAATTAAAAGTAAATATTTTTAATGTCGGAGAATACGTAGATGTTACCGGAAATTCAAAAGGCAGAGGGTTTCAGGGTGGGGTAAAACGCTGGGGCTGGCACATTGGTCCTCGTTCTCATGGTAGTAAATCTCATAGAGCAATCGGTTCGGTTGGTGCCAGTTCTGATCCTTCCCGGGTATGGAAAGGTCTTCATATGCCTGGACATGATGGAAATGAAAAGGTTACTGTTCAAAATCTGGAAATAGTAGATATTGATGTAGAAAAAAATCTTTTGGTAGTTAAGGGATGTGTGCCTGGTGCTATAAATTCAATTCTTATAATCCGAAGCGCCACAAAGAAAAAATCAGAATTAGTCATTCCTGAGTCTGAAGGAAAAATAAAAGAGAGTGAGGAAGTAAAAGAAATGGGAGAGGTAGAAAAAGCGGAGGAACAAAAATCGGAACAAGAAAAACAGCAAAATATTAAGGAAGATGAAAGTGGAAACATTAAATCTTAAAATGGATGTTTATAATATTCAAGGAGAAAAAGTAGGAGAAATAGACCTTGACCCCCAAGTTTTTGATGGCAAGGTCAATAAGAAACTACTCTATCAGGTTATAAATGCCTATCTTACCAATCAAAGAAAAGGCACAGCCAATACCAAAACCCGAGGAGAAGTCAGAGGGAGTGGAAGAAAACCCTGGCCTCAAAAGCATACTGGAAGAGCAAGAGCAGGAAGTATCCGGTCACCAATCTGGAGAGGAGGCGGGGTAGTATTTGGCCCCAAACCACGTGATTATTATATCAAATTACCTGCCAAAATGAAAAAACTGGCTTTAAAATCAGGACTTAATGCTAAATATATTAATCAGGCTTTACTTCTTTTAGATTCTTTACAAGTAGATACCCCTAAAACTAAACAGTTTCAGCAAATTTTAAAAAATTTAAACTTATTAAATACTAAGACTTTATTTGTAACTGCAGAACCATCAAAAACCACTCGCCTTTCTTGTAGAAATATACCTTATGTATTTTTAAAGCGTGCCTCTGAGATAACTGCTTATGATGTTTTGAACTGTAAAAAACTGGTAATTACTCAGGATGGGCTTAAACAGATTCAGGAGAAAATAAAGAAAAAATGAATCCTTATGAGATCATAAAAAGAAGGGTAATCACCGAAAAGGGAAGTCTAATGGAACCCGATAGGAAATATATTTTTGAAGTAGACAAAAGGGCAAATAAAATACAAATCCGGCAGGCAATTGAAAAGATTTATAATGTTAAAGTTAAATCAGTTGCTACTGTCAAAATTACTCCTAAACCTAGAAGATTGAGATGGTGGCAACCAGGTAAAACTTCGAGTAGTAAAAAAGCAATTGTTACTTTAAAAGAAGGATACAAAATAGAGTGAGGTAAATTATGGGGATAAAGAAAAGAAGACCATTAACACCGGCACAGAGGTTTCAGAGTTATTCTACCTTTGAAGAAATTACTAAAAAAGAACCCGAAAAATCTCTCCTTGAGCCTCTGAAAAAAACTGGGGGTAGAAATAGTAAAGGACATATTACTGTCCGCAGACGTGGAGGTGGACATAAAAGACATTACCGAATTATAGATTTTAAAAGAGATAAACGAGGGATAAATGCTACAGTCCTCAGTATAGAATATGACCCCAATCGGAGTGCCCGAATTGCTCTCTTAGAATATGAAGATGGAGAAAGAAGATACATTTTATGGCCCCAAGGATTGAAAGTTGGAGAAGTGATATCTGCTGGGGAAAATGCAGAAATTAAAGTCGGTAATGCATTACCTTTAAGAAATATCCCTACAGGTATTCCTATTCATAATCTTGAACTTTACAAAGGAAAAGGAGCTCAATTAGTGAGAGCAGCAGGGACTTGGGCTCAAATACTAGCTAAAGAGGGAAAATATGCACATGTTAAACTGCCATCAGGAGAGGTAAGACTTATTCATTTAGACTGTTATGCTACCATAGGTCAGGTAGGTAATGCTGACCATATAAATATAAGTCTGGGTAAGGCAGGGAGGTCAAGGTGGTTGGGTATCAGACCACACGTGCGAGGAGTAGCCATGAACCCAATCGACCATCCCATGGGAGGAGATACCTCGGGAGGAAGACCCTCTGTTTCTCCTTGGGGATGGCCTTCAAAAGGATATAAGACCAGAAAAAAGAATAAGGCTTCAGATAAATTCATAGTTAAAAGGCGCGAAAAGAAGAAAAAGGGAGGGTAATAACCAATGCCGAGATCACTTAAAAAGGGACCTTTTGTTGATGAAAAATTACTGAAAAAGGTAAAAAAGATGTTACAATCAGGAGAAAAACGCCCTATCCGAACCTGGTCTCGGCGATCAACAATAATACCGGAGTTCGTGGGATTTACTTTTGAAGTTCACAATGGCAAGACATTTATTCCAGTACATGTTACAGAAAAAATGGTAGGACATAAACTGGGAGAATTTGCTCCCACAAGGACTTTTCGTGGCCATGGTGGCATTAAAGCCAAGGCTAAACTTCAGAAAAAGTAAGGTGGAAAACAATGGCAGTAACCAGGGCTAAAGCAAGATTTATACGAGTTTCTCCCCGTAAGGTGAGACAGGTAATAGATATGATTAGGGGTAAAGATGTAGTGCAGGCATTAATGGTATTAAATAATTTAAATAAGAAATCAGCACGGATAGTAGCAAAGGTCTTGAATTCAGCAATAGCCAACGCTGAGAATAATCATGGACTTAAAATGCAGGAGTTATATATATCCCGGATTTTTGCTGATCAGGGACCAATGCTTAAAAGATATCGTGCAGCAAGTATGGGGAGAGCAGTAATGGTCAGAAGAAGAACTTCTCATATCACTGTAGAACTGGATTTAAAGAATCCACCAGTTTTAAAAACAAAAGGAGGAGAGAAATAAATGGGACAAAAGGTCCATCCAATCGGGTATAGATTGGGATATATAAAAACTTGGAGTTCGCGGTGGTTTGCTCGACCTCAGGATATAAAAAGATTCATAAAAGAAGATTTTGCAATAAGGAAGTATATCAAAGAAAATCTTAAATATGCTGGTATTGCCAATGTAGAGATTGAAAGATACCCTGAAAAAGTAAGAGTAATAATTCACAGTGCTCGTCCAGGAGTAATTATTGGGAGAAGAGGTGCTGAAATTGATAGAATTCAGGAAGATCTTCAGGATATAGTTAAAGACAAAGAACTGGTAATAGATATAAAAGAAGTAAATAATCCTGCAGTATGTGCTCAGTTAGTTGCCGAAAATGTAGCACTTCAAATTGAAAAAAGAGTTTCTCATCGCCGGGCTATGAAAAGAGCAATTCAAATGGCAATAGAAGGAGGAGCAAAAGGAATAAAGATCAACTGTGCAGGTAGACTTGGAGGTGCTGAAATTGCGCGTAGTGAAACTTATAAAGAAGGCAAAATTCCCCTTCAAACTTTGAGAGCGGATATAGATTATGGATTTGCCGAGGCTAAAACCACAGCAGGACTTATTGGAGTCAAAGTCTGGATCTATAAAGGAGACGCCATTTTAGAAAAGGATAAAGAAACGGAGAGTTAAAAATGGTTATGATGCCCAAAAGAGTAAAATATCGTAAAGCTCAGAGGGGCAGAAGGAAAGGAATCTCCAAAGGAGGGACAACCATTGTATTTGGAGAGTATGGTTTGCAGGCTATAAGTAATGCCTGGATAACAAACCGTCAGATTGAGGCGGCACGTGTGGCTATTACTAGGCAGTTAAAACGAGGTGGTAAATTATGGATTAGAATATTTCCAGACAAACCAGTTACTAAAAAACCTTTGGAGACCAGAATGGGTAAAGGAAAAGGAAACGTAGAATTTTGGGTAGCAGTTGTAAAAAGAGGACGAATTATATTTGAATTAGAAGGAGTTCCTGAAGAGATGGCTAAGGAAGCATTTAAGGTAGCTTCTGACAAACTTCCCGTGGAATGCAAGTTTGTAAAGAGAGAAGCATTATGAAAGCAAAAGACTTACGGAACCTAACTAATGAAGAGTTAAATCAAAAAATGGACGAGTTATATAAAAAGTTATTTCAGTTACGTTCTGACATTAAAATAGGGAGACTGGAAAAACCTCATGAAATAAAAGCTTGTAAAAGGGACATAGCCAGAATAAAAACAATTCTTAACGAAAGAAAAAGACAGGTAAGTTAAAATGAACAAGAAAAGAGGTAAAAGGAAAGAACTTATTGGAACTGTAGTTTCAGACAAAATGGAAAAAACTATTGTGGTCAAAGTGGAAAGATTGGTAAAGCATCCGTTGTACAAAAAAACAATTAAAAAATTCAAAAAATATAAAGCCCATGACGAAGAGAATAAAGCCAAGATAGGAGATAAAGTCAAAATAGTAGAAACTCGTCCTCTTTCTAAGGAGAAAAGATGGCGATTGGTTGAGGTGTTGAAATGATTCAAATGCGAACCCGATTAGATGTGGCTGATAACAGCGGAGCTAAAAAAGTTGCTTGCATAAAAGTTATTGGTCGTTCTAATAAAAAATATGCTGAAATTGGTGATGTTATTACTGCCAGTGTAAAGGAAGCCTCTCCTGAGGGAGCAGTAAAAAAAGGAGAAGTTGTAAGAGCAGTGGTGGTAAGAACCAAATTTCCAGTAAAGCGCAGTGATGGCACTTGGATAAAATTTGATAGTAATGCTGTGGTATTAATTGATAAACAAGGGAATCCTCGTGGCACCAGAGTATTTGGGCCTGTTGCTCGGGAATTAAGAGACAAAAATTTCATGAAGATAATTTCTCTGGCACCAGAAGTTTTGTAGGAGGATGCGATGGCAAGAATAAAAAAAGGTGATACTGTAGAAGTAATTACTGGTAAAGATAAAGGAAGAAGAGGAAAAGTAATCAGAGTTTATCCTCAAAATCAAAGAGTACTTGTTCAGGGAATAAATATAGTGAAAAAGCATATGCGACAAAGAAGACAGGATATGCCCGGTGGAATTATAGAAATGGAGGCACCAATTCATATCTCTAATGTAATGCCGGTATGCAATAGATGTGGTAGAGGCGTGCGGGTAGGATTTAAAATTCTGGAAGATGGCACTAAAGTAAGGGTATGTAAAAAGTGTGGTGAAACGATATGAAGGCTCGACTTTATAATTATTATCGGGATAAAGTAATTCCAGAATTAATGATAAAGTTCGGATATAAAAACATCCATCAGGTTCCAAAATTATACAAGATCATCATTAACATGGGAGTAGGGGAAGGTGCTCACAATATTGAAATTTTAGATAGAGCGGTGGAAGAATTAGCACAAATTACTGGACAACATCCTATGATAACACGAGCAAAAAAATCAATCTCTAACTTTAAAATCAGAAAAGGGATGCCTGTAGGCTGTAAGGTAACATTGCGAGGGGATAAAATGTACGAATTTTTTGATCGCTTGGTTAATGTTGCCTTACCACGAGTAAGAGACTTTCAGGGTTTACCTACAAATAAAGGATTTGATGGTGGTGGTAATTATACTCTAGGACTAAAAGAACAGACAATATTTCCAGAAATTAACCTTGATAAAGTAAAAAATATTCAAGGAATGGATATAACATTTGTGACCACTGCTAAAACTAAGCAGGAAGCATTGGAACTATTAAAACTTTTAGGAATGCCTTTCAGGAGGAAATAGAAATGCCAAAAAAATCCCAAATTTTACGAGCGCAGAAAGAACCAAAATTTAAAGTGCGAAAATATAACCGCTGTCAGATATGTGGACGAAGACACGGTTATATGAGAAGATTTGGATTGTGCAGAATATGTTTTCGGGAAATGGCCTCCCGGGGAGAAATTCCTGGAGTTACCAAAGCGAGCTGGTAGGAGGTAAAGATGAGTGTAACCGATCCCTTGGCTGATGCTTTTGTAAAAATTAAAAATGCCTATCGTGCGAGAAAAGAGGTAGTGAATTTAAAAGGTTCCAAACTGTTATTAGCGATAATAGATATTCTAAAAAGAGAAGGGTATATAAAAGATTATAGATTCATAGAAGATAATAAACAGGGAATAATCAGAGTTTATCTCAAATATCTGAATAAAAATAGCCCAGCGTTGATTGATATTAAAAGAATTTCTAAACCAGGTAGAAGAGTGTATGTAAATAAAGAGGAAGTTCCCAGAGTATTAAGAGGGATAGGAACAGCTATATTGACTACTTCAAAAGGAGTAGTTACTGATGACCAAGCAAGAAAATTAAAAGTAGGAGGAGAAGTCATCTGCTATGTATATTAAAAAGGAGAATACGCCATGTCTAGGATAGGAAAAAAACCAGTACGTTTACCTAATAATGTGAAATGTTATATCCAGAATAGAGATATTTTAATTGAAGGTCCTAAAGGAAAATTAAATTTCCAGATACCAGAGGGAATAAAAGTGGAAATTGAAAATGACCAGGTAATTGTTAAAAGAGAAAGTGACGAAAAAAGAATCCGTGCTCTTCACGGACTTACCAGAGCAATTATAAATAATATGGTAGTTGGTGTAACACAGGGATTTCAGAAAGAGTTGGAGATAGTAGGAGTAGGATATCGCGCTCAGGTCCAAGGGAAAAAGTTAGTTATGCAATTAGGATTTTCTCATCCTGTAGAATATCCTATACCAGAAGGTATAACTATAGAGACTCCTAACCCTACTACTATAATAGTTAAAGGGATAGACAAGCAGAAAGTAGGAGAAGTGGCTGCTGAAATTAGAGATTATTATCCTCCGGAACCATATAAAGGAAAAGGAATAAGGTATCGAGGAGAATATGTCCGGAGAAAAGCAGGAAAAGCAGGAGTAAAGTAACAAATGGACATTTCTAACTTGATGAAAAAAAAGAGAAAAGCAAGATTAAGAAGGCATAAGAGAATAAGAAAGAAGATTTTTGGAACTTCAGAACGTCCGCGACTTTTTGTATTTCGGAGTTTAAGGCATATATATGCCCATCTAATAGATGATACGCAAGGTAAAACTCTCCTCACAGTATCAACTCTTTCTCCCGAACTGAAAGCAGAACTGAAAACGGGTGGGAATATAGAAGCAGCCAGAAAAGTTGGGAAACTACTGGGGGAAAAAGCAAAGGAAAAAGGAATTACCAAGGTGGTTTTTGACCGTGGTGGATATAAATATCATGGAAGAGTAAAAGCCTTAGCAGATGCTGCTCGGGAAGCAGGTTTGGAATTTTAAAGGAGGTAGAGAAGTGGTAGAAGAACAGGAAGTTGTAATTTCGGAAAAGGTTATAACCATAAATCGTGTTACCAAAGTTCATAAGGGTGGGAAAAGTATTTCATTTAATGCCTTGGTTACTGTAGGAGATGGCCAGGGTAAAGTGGGCATTGGACTGGGAAAAGCCCATGAAGTAGCCGATGCTATTCGAAAAGGTATAAAAGAAGCAAAGAAAAATATGACAAAAGTTGCTCTTCAAGGAACTACTATTCCTCATGAAGTAGTGGGTTGTTTTGGTGCATCTAAAGTATTGTTAAAGCCTGCTTCCCAAGGAACAGGAGTGATTGCTGGAGGTGTAGTGAGAGCAATATGTGAAATGGCTGGGATAAAAGATATTTTGACTAAAGCCTTGGGGTCTACCACCCCAGTAAATCTGGCCAAAGCAACAATGGTTGCCCTCAGGCAATTACGACTGGCGAGAGAATCTCAACTTGTTAACTCTGGTATAGAAACCAACAAAAAAGATGAAGAGGTGGGAGAAAATGCAGTTGCATGAAATAAAATCACCACCAGGAGCAAACAGGAAGAAAAAAAGAGTAGGAAGAGGTTCTGGTTCTGGATACGGTAAAACTTGTGGCCGGGGAATGGATGGACAGAAAAAAAGATCCCATCCTGGGATTCGACCATATTTTGAAGGTGGACAGATGCCACTGATTAGAAGAATACCAAAAAGAGGATTTAATAATGCCAGATTTACTAAAGAATACCAGGAAGTAAATATTTTAAGTTTAAATATTAAATTTCAGAATGGTGATAAGATAACTCCTGAAACCTTAAAACAAAAAGGAATTATCCGTTACATTAACAAGCCAGTAAAAATTTTGGGCAAGGGAGAATTGGATAAAAAACTGGAAGTTTGCGCTCATGCTTTTAGCAAATCTGCTAAAGAAAAAATTGAATCTAAAGGTGGGAAAACAATAAAAATTTAAAAAATGATTAATGCAATCATTAATGTATTCAAAATAAGGGATTTAAGAAAAAAACTTCTGATCACATTAGGATTGATTGCTGTATATAGGATAGGGGCTTACATTCCTACTCCAGGTATAAATGGTCAGGCCCTTTCCGAATTCTTCAAATCCTTAGCCGATACCCCTGGTGGTAATCTATTCGGAATTATAAACATGTTCACAGGGGGAGCAATGAGGAGGCTGACCATTTTTGCTTTAGGAGTGATGCCCTATATCTCAGCAGCAATAATACTTCAAGTTCTTACCCCAGTAATTCCAGCCCTAGAAAAACTTGCTCATGAAGAAAGAGGAAGAGAAAAAATAAATCAGTGGACAAGATATTTAACAGTGGTAATAACAGCTTTCCAAGCATTTTTTATCAGTTTATGGTTAGAAAATTCGGAATATTTCAGAGGATATCAAATTGTTTTCAATCCTGGATGGGGATTTAGATTCTCTACAGTGATTACTTTAACTACAGGAACAATCTTCATAATGTGGCTCGGAGAACAAATTACAGAATACGGGATTGGCAATGGAATTTCTATTTTGATTACTGCTGGTATTATCTCTCGTATTCCAGCTGCTCTTTATCAACTTTTTCTTTTAACTGCACCATTTTCTCCAGCAGGAGGACAGATTAAACCATTCACCTTGATAATAATGGCTGTAATGCTAGTGGCAGTTGTTGTTGCGGTTGTACTTTTAACCCAGGGACAAAGAAGAATTCCAGTCCAGTATGCTCGGCGAGTAATTGGCAGGAAAGTATATGGAGGACAGAGTACCTACATCCCCCTGAGAATAAATCAAGCTGGAGTTATCCCCATCATATTTGCCCAATCTGTCTTACTTTTCCCTGCCACTATTGCTGGATTTTTTCCATCACAAAATCTACAAAGAATAATATCTCTATTTACGCGAGGAAGTTTACTTTATTACATTCTGTATAGTGGATTAATAATTTTCTTCAGCTATTTTTATACTGCAATAATATTTAACCCTACTGATGTTGCTGAAAATATGAAAAGATTTGGAGGATTTATTCCCGGAGTAAGACCTGGTAAAAATACTGCTGATTTTCTTGATTATATAATGACTAGAATCACTCTTCCCGGTTCTATATTTTTAGCCATAATTGCAATACTTCCATCGATTATCTCTTATTCTCTTCACATACCTTATCTGGTGGCGAGTTTCTTTGGAGGAACAGGACTTTTAATTATTGTTGGCGTTCTTTTGGATACCGAAAGACAATTAGAATCGCAATTGTTAATGAGACAATATGAAGGATTTATGCGAAAAGGAAAAATAAGAGGAAGGAGATGAAATCAGGATATAATCTTATAATAATGGGACCACCAGGAGCCGGGAAAGGCACCCAGGCTGATCTACTGGCCAAGCGATATAAAATACCTCATATCTCTACCGGAGATATGTTTCGGGAGATTTTAAAAGATAATCAATCACAGTTATCTCAAGAAATAAAGGTGTATGTCCAGAAAGGGGAACTGGTTCCAGACAATCTTGTTTTGGAAATGGTTAGAACCAGATTACAGGAAAACGATGTTAAAAATGGATTTATCCTTGACGGCTTTCCCAGAACAAAAATCCAGGCTGAGGGACTGGATGAAATCCTTAAAGTTTTAAATAAACAGCTTGATCTGGCAATATATCTGAAAACCAGTTATGAAACCATATTGGACAGATTAACAGGAAGAAGAGTATGTCTTCACTGCGGAGCAAACTATCACATAAAATATTCTCCCCCCAAGGAAGAAGGAATATGTGATCGCTGTGGTGGAGAACTCTATCAGAGAGAAGATGATAAGGAAGAGACTATTCGTAAACGGTTAGAAATCTATGAAACTCAGACTAGAGAAATTATAGACTATTATCGGAATAAAAATATTCTGTTTACAATTTCCGGTGATTTATCTGCTAAGGATATATTTAAAAAGGTGGAAGAAAAATTAACCGAACTAGAACAGGTAAATTGAATATATGCTTACAATGACTATTCTTATAAAAAACCGGGAAGAGATTAAAAAAATTCGGAAAGCCTGTAAGATAGCGGGAAAAGTTTTAGAAGCTATTCAGGACAAAATTGCTCCTGGAATAGATACTGAAAGTCTTGATGAATTTGCAGAAAAAATGATCTTAAAATTTAAGGCTTACCCTGCTTTTAAAGGTTATCGTGGTTATCCTAAAACTATATGTGCTTCTATAAATAATGAGGTGGTTCATGGCATTCCTAGCCGAGATAGAATCTTAAAATCTGGAGATATTATCAGTATAGACCTGGGAGTGAGATTTAAAGGATATTATGGAGATGTAGCAGCGACATTTGGAGTTGGTAAAATATCTCTTTTGGCGAAAAAACTTATAGAGACAACCAGAAACTCACTTTATATTGGCATATCTAAGGCACAGGCAGGAAATAAACTAGGAGATATTTCATCAGCTATAGAAAATTATGTAAACCAGCATGGATTTTCAGTGGTGAGAAGATTTGTAGGACATGGTATTGGAAAACAGCTTCATGAGGAACCGGAAATTCCCAATTTTGGATTTCCAGGAGAGGGACCAGAATTGAAAAATGGAATGGTTCTGGCTATAGAGCCGATGGTAAATGCTGGAAGTTATGAGGTGGAAATCCTTAAAGATGGCTGGACAGCAATTACAAAAGATGGTAAATTATCAGCACATTTTGAACACACAATTTTAATTTCGGGTGAACAACCAGAGATTTTAACTGAATTTAATTATGGGTAAAGAAGAACCAATTAGAGTTGAAGGAACAGTACTGGAGGCGCTACCTAATGCCATGTTTCGGATAGAAGTAGGAGAAGGGCATATAGTTCTTGCCCATGTATGTGGAAAGATGCGAATGCATTACATAAAACTTTTACCGGGTGATAAGGTAGTAGTTGAACTTTCTCCTTATGATTTATCACGAGGAAGAATTATTTATCGTAAGTGAGGTGATTATTATGAAGGTAAAGGCATCTGTCAAAAGATTGTGTGATAAATGTCGAATAATAAAGAGGAAAGGTGTAATAAGAGTAATTTGTGTAAATCCCAAACATAAACAAAGACAGGGTTAATACTGGAGGTAAAAAATGGCCAGAGTTGTAGGTGTTGATTTACCCAAGGAAAAGAGAATAGAAATAGCACTAACTTATATATTTGGAATTGGACGTTCACGGGCTAAAGAGATACTGAAAAATACTCACATATCTGGTGATAAAAAAACCAAAGATTTAAGTGAAGAAGAAATTTCCCGTATTACTGAATATATTCAGAAGAATTATAAAGTAGAAGGTGAACTTAAAAGGGAAATTCAGCAGAATATCAGACATCTGATGGAAATAGGATGTTATCGCGGAATAAGACATAAATTAGGACTTCCAGTAAGGGGGCAGAGAACCAGAACCAATGCCAGAACCAGAAAAGGACCTCGTCCAGGGATTGGTGTCAAGAAGAAAAAACGGGAGGGATAATTTAGATGGCTCAGAAGAGGCTAAGAACAAGAAGAAGGAAAAAAATAACCAGACAGGTTCCATTAGCAATAGCCCATATTCAGGCTACATTTAACAACACTATTATTACAATTACTGATCCTGAAGGTAATGTTCTTGCTTGGTCAAGTGGAGGAGTGGTAGGATTTAAAGGAACTCGAAAATCTACTCCATTTGCAGCTCAGTTGGCCGCAAATGATGTTGCTAAAAAAGCAATGGAGTATGGAGTAAAGAATATTATAGTCCATGTAAAAGGCCCTGGTGCTGGAAGAGAAACAGCAATAAGGGCACTACAGACTGCAGGTCTTAATGTTAAAGCAATAAAGGATGTAACTCCATTACCTCACAACGGATGTCGTCCCCCAAAAAAGAGAAGAGTATAAGGAGGTATTGAAGGATGGCTAAGGCAAGAGAATCAGTGTGTAGATACTGCAGAAGGGAAGGAATGAAATTATTTCTGAAAGGAAGAAGGTGCCTTACTGACAAATGTACTTTTGAAAAAAGGCCATATCCTCCTGGACAGCATGGTAAAACCAGAGTAAGGCATTCTGATTATGGGATAAGATTGCGGGAGAAACAAAAAGTAAAAAGGATTTATGGAGTTAGTGAACGTCAAATGAAAAAATATTATAAAGAGGCAAGCAGAAAAAAGGGAGTCACGGGAGAAATATTACTTCAACTTTTAGAAAGACGACTGGATAATGTGATATTCAGATTAAATTTTGCTTTAAGTAGGGCTCAAGCCAGACAAATTGTTAACCACGGTCACATATATGTAAACGGCCGTCGAGTAAACATTCCTTCTTATCTTGTAAAACCAGGTGACCGTATCACTGTTAAAGATAGAGAAGCTTCTCGAAATCTGATCAAAGAAAATTTGGAACTTTGTGAAGATCGGCCGGTGCCGAAATGGCTGGAATTAGATAAAGAAAAACTGGAAGGGAAAGTCCTGACTTTACCATCTCGGGAAGATATTGTAATTCCTGTCCAAGAACAGTTAATAATTGAATTCTATTCTAGATAAGGAGGGTAGAACATGGGCGTAAGAATGAGAGATTTTGCAATGCCTGTGAATATTGAGGTAGATGAGAAAAGTTATTCCGCTACTTATGGCAAATTTATTGCTCAACCTTTTGAACGTGGTTATGGAATAACCATTGGAAACTCTCTACGGAGGGTACTTCTTTCCTCTATAGAAGGCAGTGCTGTTACTGCAATAAAAATTGCCGGCGTCCAGCATGAGTTTGCTGCTATCCCTGGAGTATTGGAAGATGTACCTCAAATCATAATGAATATCAAAGGATTGATTATTCGCTGCCATTCCAGAAGCCCCAGAACCATTATGCTTAAGGGAGAAAAAAAAGGAGAATTAAAGGCAAAAGATATCCAAACTGATGAAACTGTAGAAATAATAAATCCTGACCATCATATTGCTACTCTTACTGATAATACCAAACTGGAAATAGAAATGGAAGTTTCACGAGGAAGAGGCTGGGTTCCTGCAGAGCGTAATAAACGAGAAGGAATGCCTATAGGAGTTATTCCTATAGATTCTCTATTTTCTCCAGTAAAAAAAGTAAACTTCTGGGTAGAAAACACCAGAGTAGGTGCAATTACTGACTATGAAAGGTTAATAATAGAAATCTGGACCAATGGTAGTGTAGAACCCAAAGAAGCACTCGTATATGGTGCTTATATCCTTCAGAGACATTTAGATATATTTACAAAATTTGTAGAAGTTGTAGAAGAAGAGGAAGAAGAGGAAGAAAAGAAAATAGATGAGGAATTCATCAAAAAACTAACCACACCAATTTCAGAGTTAGAATTATCCGTAAGGAGTGCTAATTGCCTGAAGGAAGCAAATATTACTCTTATTGGTGAACTTGTTCAACTTACAGAACAGGAATTGCTTCAGCATCGTAACTTTGGAAAAAAATCCTTGAATGAACTCATAGAAATTTTAAATAATATGGGACTTTCGTTCGGAATGGATTTACCAGAAGAAGTCAAGAAGATCATAGAGGAGGCAAAGAAAAATGCGGCATCGCAAAAAGAGATTTAAGCTCGGGAAACCACAAGATCAGAGAAGAGCATTAATTCGGAGTTTATTAATTGCTTTAATAACTGAAGAAAAAATAAAAACTCCCTATCGAAGAGCAAAAGAAGTTTCGCGATGGGCAGATAAACTGGTGACTCTTGGGAAACGAGGAGATATCCATTCCCGAAGATTGGCTTACCGCTGGCTTCAAGATAGAGATCTTGTTAAAAAACTATTTGATGACATTGCTCCCAGATTTAAGGAGATAAATGGTGGGTATACTAGAGTAATTAAGGTAAATAACAGAAAAGGTGATAATGCCTTAATGGCAATTATTGAATTTACAAAAGTGAAAGAAGAAATAATAGAAGAAAAGAAAAAACGGCGGTTTTTACGCCGTGAAAAAAGAAAGAAACAATTACAGGAAGAAATTCCTTCCGAGATAGAAGAAGTAAAAATAGAAGAGGTAAAAGAAGAGAAAAAGAAAACAAAAAAGAAAGCAGAATCCAAAGTAGAAGAAGAACCCAAAAAGAAGGAAGAAACTGAAAAAGAACAAAAACAAAAGGAAGAAAAACCAGCCAAAAAAGGTTTCCTTTCAGGACTTAAGGACTTTATGAAAAGAAAAAAGAATCCTTAATTATAAGTAATGGTTTCTTCGCGAGTAAAAGAAATAAATCCTTCTGCTACTTTAAAAATAACTTCTGAAATTAAGCGTCTTAAAAAAGAAGGGAAAAAAGTAATTAACTTTGCAGGTGGAGAACCTGATTTTGATACCCCAGCCGCAATTAAACAAGCAGCAAAAAAAGCAATAGATGCTGGTTTTACTAAATATACTCCAGTTACTGGTATCCTAGATTTGAAAGAAAAAATATCCTCTAAACTTAATGAGTGGTATTCCTTAAATTATAATCCTAATGAAATAGTTATTTCCAATGGAGCCAAGCATGCTATTTTCAATACTTTATTTGTTCTACTGGAACCTGAAGACGAAGTATTAATTTTTTCCCCATACTGGGTAAGTTACCCGGAAATGGTAAAGTTGTGTTCAGCAAAACCAGTGGTGGTGGATTTTAAAGAAAGAGATAACTTTCATCCTGATTTTAACATGATAAGATCAAAAATAACTAAAAAGACAAAATGCATTATCCTTAACTCTCCCTGTAATCCTACTGGAGTTGTATGGAGAAAATCAGAACTTATTAAACTGGCAGAACTGGCAGTGGAAAATGATATTTTCATTATTAGTGATGAAATATATAGCCAACTCACTTATGAAAATGCTCATTTTTCTATTGCTTCCTTAAGCAAAGAAATCTGGAATCATACAATTACAATCAACGGAGTATCTAAAACATATTCTATGACTGGGTGGAGAATTGGGTGGTCATGTTCTCCTCCTCAAATTGCAAGCCAGATAGCAAAAATTCAGGGGCAGATGACTTCCAATGCTTGTAGTATAAGTCAAAAAGCAGCATTGGCTGCGTTGGATTTACCACAGCAAGAAATAGACAATATGCGTCACATTTTCAGAGAACGTAGGAACCTGGTGGTCTCTGGTTTGAAAAAGCTAGGATTGAATTTTATATTTCCAGAAGGGACATTTTATCTTTTTCTTAAAGTAAGCAATATAGGATATGATTCCTTTAAATTTGCTAATGAACTCCTTAAAAATAAACTTGTAGGTGTTATTCCTGGAAAACCATTTGGAAATGATGAATTTGTCAGAATAAGTTATGCTACTTCTGAACAAGAAATAAAAGAAGGAATAGCCAGAATTGGAGAATTTATAAATGGGTAAAACAATTGCTGAAAAAATACTTAGCCAAAAATCAGGAAAAAATGCTTGTAGTGGTGATATAGTAAAGGCTGAGGTTGACTTTGCTTTTTCTCAAGACGGAACAAGTTCACTGGTTATAGATGCATTTTATTTACTAGGTAAAGAAAAACCCTTTTCTCCTCATAAATTTGCTTTAGTAATCGATCACAGCGTCCCTAGTCCTAATTTAGGAATTTCCAATGTTCATAAAAAAATGAAGGAATTTGCAGATAAAACTGGCGTTTTAATTTATCCTGAGGGCAAAGGAGTATGCCATCAGGTAATAATGGAAAAAGGTCATGCTTACCCGGGAAGTTTAATTACGGGAGCCGATTCACACACTTGTACCTATGGCGCTTTAAACAGTTTTGCTACTGGAATGGGTTCTACAGATGTCGCAATAGTGCTGGCTACAGGGAAAAATTGGTTTAAGGTTCCCGAAAGTGTTAAGATTATAATAAACGGAGAACTGCCTCCTGCAGTTTCTGCTAAAGATATAATTCTATACATTATTGGAGAACTATCAGCAAAATCCTGTACTTATAAAGCAATAGAATTTCATGGCGAAACAATTTCATCTTTAAGTATGGATGCCAGATTTACAATCACCAACATGGCAGTAGAACTGGGAGCAAAAGCAGGACTGATGGTTGCTGATGAGAAAACATTTTCCTGGTTAAAAGAAAAATGTAAGGATTCTAAGTGGGAACCGGTTTATCCCGACAACGATGCTGATTATCTTTGGGTGAAAGAATTTGACATTTCTAACCTTAGTCCTCAGATTGCTTTACCTCATCGAGTAGATAATGTAGCAAATGTTGAAAAAGTAGAAGGCACTGAAATTCACCAGGCTTATATAGGCACATGTACCAATGGAAGACTGGAGGATTTGAGGATTGCTGCCCACATATTAAAAAATAAGAAAACACAAGCAAGACTTATTATAACCCCGGCTTCTCATGAGATTTTACAGCAGGCATTGGAAGAAGGTTTGATAAAAACTTTTATTGATTCTGGAGCCCTAATTTTACCTCCAGGATGTGGTCCCTGTGTAGGAACGCATGGAGGGATTCCTGCAGATGGAGAAGTAGTAATTTCCACTGCTAATAGAAATTTTAAAGGCAGAATGGGTAATCCCAACGCTTTTATTTATTTAGCATCTCCAGCTACAGTTGCTGCTTCAGCTTTAGAAGGTAAAATTACTGACCCCCGGAAATATCTTCACAAAGGAGGTTAATCATGCGTAAGCAAAATAAAGAGGTTATTTATCTAATTCTTCTAACAATTGTTATGATAATTACCTATTCCTATAGATTTTTCTATCGTAGCATAGATGCCCAACAATATCAATCAGTTCAAATAGGAATGACCAAACAGGAGGTAAAAGATTTGTTAGGAGAACCTATAAAAATCTCTTATTTTATTTCCCAGAAGCATGGGTTATCAGAAATCTGGCGTTACAATATAAAATACTCAATATCATGCGCCTGTATCTGGTTTGAATTGGCATCAGATGATAAACTTCGAGTGAAAAAGAAAACTTGGGGATTTGACTAACATTATTTTTAATTGCTTTTTTAATGTGATAATGGTTTAATAAATACCATCTAATAAGAAGGAGGAAAGATGCGAGAAGAGATAAAAAAATACAGGATAGCAATCCAGTGCTTTTGTGGAGAAAAAATAATTGTAGAAGCTGATGATCTTGCCGATCTTTTAGGAAATATTCAGTTTAATCTTTTAGGACATATTAGAAACAATCATCCAGAAGAAATGGAGAAATTTAAACAGAAATTAAAACAGAGTATGTTAGATACCTTAAATAAAATTTTTGATGAATACGGTGAATTCTTCAAAGGAGAAGACTGGAAATTCTAAATTCTTTTACTCTCTTTCCATAAAGATTCCATTTCATCAAGTGTAACTTCGTGTAATGATTTATTCTGTTCAGTGATTTTGCTTTCAATATATTTAAACCTCTGAATAAATTTTTCTATTGTTTCCCTCAAGGTTATCTCAGGATCAATATTTAAAAGTCTGATAACATTTACTACAGCAAATAATAGATCACCAATTTCTTCCTGTAACTTTTCTTGACTTTGTGACTTATATAGAAGTTGTTCGATCTCTTTAATTTCTTCCTTAACTTTTAAAAATGCATCTTGCGCGCTCTTCCAATCGAACCCCACTCGAGAGGCTCTTTCTTGAACCAGTTTAGCCCGAATAAGAGCAGAGATATTCCGAGGAATGTTATCCATAATAGATTTTTTCTTCTTTTTTCTTTCCTCATCTTTGATTTTATGCCAGTGATTTACAACATCCTGAGAAGTTTTCAATTTTTTTCCTCCAAATACATGAGGATGGCGGGCAACCATCTTGCGCATAACAACATCTATTACTTCTTTCAACCGAAATAAATTTTTTTCTTCTGCAATTGAAATATAGGAAAAAACCATAAAAAGTAAATCTCCCAGCTCTTCTTTCAAATCCTCAACATCACCTTTCTCAACGGCATTGGCAACTTCATATACTTCTTCAATAAGATAGGGGAGAAGAGTGTAATGGTTTTGCTCTTTATCCCAGGGGCAGCCTTGAGGTCCTCGTAATTTTTTAACTAATTCCCAGACTTTTTGAAATCCTTTATCCTCCATAAATTTAAATTAAAACACACATAATAACAATTTGCAAATTTAATTTGTTTTGTTAAAATTATATAATATGAAGATAGGATTAATTTCTGATACTCATGACAATCTTCCTAAAATTAAAAAAGCAGTGGAAATCTTTAATAAAAATAGAGTAGAATTTGTAATTCATGCCGGTGATTTTGTTGCTCCCTTTAGCCTTTTGCCGTTTCAAGAATTGAATTGCGACTGGACAGGTGTTCTGGGGAATAATGATGGAGAGAAAAAAGGACTGATTACAAAATCACAGGGGAGAATAAAACAGGGACAGATTTCGTTAATTCTTGATAATAAAAAACTTATAGTAATACACGACATTGAAAATTATGACAATGAATATGCAGATATAATAGTCTTTGGTCATACTCATAAACCAGAGGTTAAAAAATTAGGAGAAAGTTTGCTAATAAATCCTGGAGAGGCAAGCGGCTGGCTTTCCGGAAAGGCAACGATAGCAGTGGTTGAGCTTGATTCCTTGAATGTAAATATAATTGAAATTTGAAAGGAGGGCAAAATGTCTGAAGAATGTATCTTCTGTAAGATTGCTGATAAAGAAATCTCAAGTTCTATAGTATATGAAGATCCAGAGATAGTGGCTTTTAACGATATCAATCCCCAGGCACCAGTACATATCATTATAATACCTAGGAAACACATTCCAACAGTTACGGATTTAGAAGAAAACGACGCTGAACTTGTAGGGAAATTATTTATAGTTGCCAAAAAACTGGCAAGGGCAAAAGAAATAGAAGATGGGTATCGCCTGGTAATCAACTGTAATCCTGGAGCAGGACAGTCGGTATTTCATATTCATCTTCATCTTCTGGGTGGAAGAAAATTTAGTTGGCCACCAGGATAGTGGAGTATATAGCAAATGGCTAATGGCATATGGCTGATGGTTAATTGTTGAAAAGATGAGGGAATTGGATAAAAGACAAAACAAAATGCCAGTATTAAAATTTAAACACCAATTTACTATTAGAGACAAAAGTGTGTTGAAAAAAATTTCTAAAAGAAAAGGAAGGTTAGACAGACGTGGAAAAAGTTAGAATTGAAACCAGAGAATTGCACTTTTCAACTCATGGTGAGGGAGATATAATTGACCTCACCAATAAAGTCCAGAAAACTCTCAATGAACTGAATCTTACAAAAGGGACAGTAACCTGCTTTGTTCCTGGCTCCACTGCAGGTCTTACCACCATTGAATATGAACCGGGTCTCAAAAAGGACCTTCCAATCTTAATGGAGAAACTTATTCCCAAAAGAAGTAATTACCACCACAATGCTACCTGGGGAGATGGCAATGCTTTTTCCCATTTAAGACATGCTCTTATAGGCCCTTCTTTAACAGTCCCATTTTCGGAAGGTAAACTCATTTTGGGAACATGGCAGCAGATAGTGTTTCTGGAATTTGACAATACTCCCAGAAAGAGGAAAGTTATCCTTCAATTCATAGGGATTTGACTCTATTTTAAAACTTATTGATAATCAAATAGTTACTTAATTTAAAGTTAACATAAGATATATTATCGGACACAAATATAAATTATTTTTAAAGAATATTAAACAATTAGGGATCTGTTATTTTCTATAATAAGTGTGATAGTCGGTTACAAATTTGGTATAAACAGGTCTGGTCTCTTTTCCTGCAGGCTTTTGGGGTAATGGGATTTGCTCCAGCCATTTTCTGTATTCTCTTCTTGTAATCACTATTGCCAGGGTAATTCCTCCAGCCATACACGCTACAGCCAGTAGGATCAACAGGATAAATATCCTATTTACGGTAGCATCAGAGACCTGGGGCTTTTTAAGGAAAACTTTCTTTATTATCTCTTTAACAATTTCACTGGGTTTGGAAGAAGTAACGTATATTATAGTGTCAGCAGGAATCACTATTATTCTTTTTTCGCCGTCAACCTCAACCTGGACTACTATGTAAGCACCACTGGAATTCTTCATAATAGTGCCATTTTTCCATGCTTCCTGAAGTGCTTTGACCATCTCTTTACTTAAACCTGTCTCCTGAGATATCCTTTCTATATTCTCTCCACTCTGAATCATTTCAATGGCTCTTTGAACATTTACAATATAAGCGCTATCGGGATTAATATTCTCAACAGAATTTAAAACTGCACCTTCCTCCATCTGATTTCCACTTTGAATATCTG
>CBEUCN010000002.1:0-59996 GCA_965541635.1 uncultured bacterium | reverse complement strand
TCTTTTTAAGGTATCTCAAAGGTTAAAGTAGCGGTGTAAGCCAATGTATTACATTTATCTTTTAAATCATCTGGTGCAGGTAATTCCATCCTTGCTTTTATAAGATGTGGACCCCAATGGATAATTCTTATCTTGACTATACCTTCACTATTTGTTGAGGTAGCATAGGCAAAATCATCACCGGTTGAGAAACCAGCGTAAGTTGCATATACTTTACAGAATCGGGCAGGTTTTCCATTAAATAAGACTTTAACCGGTAAAAAATCCCCCAATTTTAAATTTAGGGGGTTCTTTAAAGGAACTATCTCCAATTTATGACCAACAGGTTTGTCAAAATTAATCAAATCTTCTTTACCTACATTTATTAAAGCCTTTGCGTATTGTTCGTAGTAAAGGCTTACAATAGCCTTTCCTTTAATCCCTGTCTTTGGTCCGATTTTGTGATGAATTTTTCCTTTTTCTATATACATTGTGTAAAACCCTGGTCTTAATTTGGCAGCAATTATATAAGAACCAGGCTCTTTAAATATCACTTGTGTTGCTAAAAATCCACCACAATTGGGCTTTAAATTATGATGTTTTCCGCATCTTGGACAGACATAATAAAACTCTTCCAACTGCTTTGGGGATAAAAAATCATCTACAGGATAGTGATGTCCAAAACCAAAATAAAGATTTGTCTTTGCTCCATATTCAGGATAAATTTCAGGATTGTAATCAGAAGCATTTATCCATAAAGTATGAGCAGAAACACTGGCAGAGAACAACAAACAAATACTTAAAAACAAACCTGTAACAAAAAATTCTCTCTTTCTCATCTTGCACCTCCTTTTTTAGAATTTTACTTTTACTCCACCCAGAAATTCTGTGCCGTCTATATCATACTCATCATAGATATCTTTCTTACCAAAGATATTATCCACACGCGCAAAAATAGAAATATTCTTTCCGATATCTTTGGTTAAGGTGAGATTAAATATAGTATAACCTCCTAATCTGTTGGTATTTGCTTCATCAGCATATCTTTTTCCAATATATTCACCTTCAAGATTTAAATTGAGACCAATTTCAGGAATTATCCAGTTAAATTCCAGAGTCAACTTATGTTTTGGTTTATAGGTAAGTTCTTTTTTTGTGTTTTTATCTTCGGTATCCAAAAAAGTATATCCCAGTCTTGCAGTTAAATTATCTTTAATTTGAACAGCTAAGCTTAACTCTATCCCCTGAGTCATTGCTTTATCTACATTTTCCCAGTATAGATCATAGGATGGCCAACCAACTCGTGGTGTATATTTAGCATCTATCAAATCCTCAATCTCATTTCTGAAATAAGATAATTTAGCTAAAAGTTTTTCGGAGAATTTATATTCAGCACCTACCTGATAACCAACAGATTTCTCTGGCTTTAAATCAGGATTTTTATGGACAAGATAGGGTCCCATCCTCCAGTTATCTGCATAGAGTTTAACTAAAGTAGGACCTCTGAAAGCTCTTCCTACAGATGCTCTTAATTTAAAATCCTCACTCACCTTATAAAGCAGACTTGCTTTAGGATTGACTTCTGTTCCCCATTTATCATGGTCATCTATACGCGTTCCTAAAACAAAAATAAAAGGTGAAAAATCTATCTCATCCTGAATGAAGAAGCTGTGAAGAGTCTGGTCTGCTTTATAGACTTTACCTTTATCATCTACTTCTTCCTTGTGATAATGATAGCCACAGGTTAGAGTATGAATATCCAAAATTTGCCGGCTATAATTTATCTCTATTTCATATGAATCGTCTTCCCAATCTGAGGATTTATCAGTAGTCCAGTGTTTGTAATTAAACCAGGAGCCTCTTAATTTTAATTTAGATAATTCATCAGGAGTCCATTCCCAGATAGAGTTAAGGCTAAATCTTTCTTGAATACGATTCTGCATTTCCGTAGCGGAAATCCCACTTTTCATTTTATGCTCAGAATAATAAGGCTTTAGTGTTAACTTTGATTGGGGAGTAAATTCATACTGAAAACTTCCCTGAAAAATATTCTCTTCGTACCAATCACTTTGTTTTTTATTATAACTGTCAATATATTCAGGATGCACACCATCAGATTCCCTATAGGTATAATTAAAAAATGCACCAAACTTATCCTTTTTACCTCCAGCACTTACTTCATGCACTTGAGTTTTGCGACTACCAAAGGAAGTAGATAAAGATACAAAAGGTTTTTCCGGTGCAGATTTAGTAATGATGTTAATTACTCCTCCTATAGCATCGCTTCCATATAAAGCAGAAGCAGGACCTTTTACAACTTCAATTCTTTCTACCGCCTCTATAGGAATTTGCTGTAAGTCAATTGCATCGTGTCCACCCAAAATTCTCTGTCCATCTACCAAAATCAGGGTATGTTTTGCTTCAAATCCCAGCATCTCAACATTTCCTTTATTTCCCCAACTACCACAACTTTTGTTAATCTTTATACCTGTCAGATACTTCAAAGCATCCTGAACTGTTTTGATATTTTTAGTTTTAATCTCTTCTTTGGTAATTACTACTGCTTCAACCGGCACATCACCAAGAGTATGTTCTGTCTTTGTAGCAGTAACTATAACCTGGCCTAAATTAAATGCTTTCTCTTGAGATTCTGCCTGATTTAAACTTAAACTAAGTAAAATTGCTACTGCCAGAAATTTGCAAACCTTCATCTTGCACCTCCTTTTTTAGGCTTGCCTAACATTTCATTCAAAAAAATTTAGCCTGTAAATAATCTCCCTATCTGATAGAAAAGAACACTTAAAACCCATCCTAAGATTAAACTATAGGATACAGCCAAAGCAGTCCATTTCCAGTTTGTTTCCCTTTTTATGGTAGCAATTGAAGCAATACAAGGAATGTAAATCAAAGTCATAATCAAAAATGCATAAGCAGATAAAGGGCTAAACTGCTCTAATAAAACTTCTTTTAAACTTTCTTCAGATGCTCCATATAAAGTTCCCAGAGTTCCTACCACAACCTCTTTTGCTAAAATTCCAAATAAAAGAGCAACTGCTGCCTGCCAGAAACCGAATCCTGCTGGTTTAAATAAAGGAGCTAAAATTTTACCCAACTTACCAATCAAAGAACTCCCTCCTGCGTATTCAACCCCCAAAGGAAGGCTGGATAAAAGCCAAACAAGCACAACTGCCAGGAATATAATTGTTCCTGCCTTTTTCACAAATAAAGAAGACCTCGTCCACATAGACAAAAGAACATTTCTTATTGTTGGAACTCTGTAAGGCGGAAGTTCCATAACCAAAGGAGAAACTTCTCCCTTAAAGAATATATGTTTAAAAACCTTGGCTACAAAAATTGCTAAAACTATACCTAAAAGATATAAAGAGAATACAACCAATCCCTGATGCTTAGGGAAAAAAGCAGAGGCAAAAAGGGTATAGACCGGAAGACGTGCTGAACAACTCATCAAAGGGTTAACCAGAATCGTTAAAATCCTGTCTTTTCTTGATTCCAGAGTCCTTGTTGCCATAATTCCTGGAATATTGCATCCAAATCCTAAAAGCATAGGGATAAACGATTTCCCATGTAGTCCTAAAGCATGCATAAATCTATCCATAACAAAAGCTGCCCTTGCTAAATACCCGGAATCCTCTAAAATTGATATTCCCAAAAATAAAAGCATAATATTGGGCAGAAAAACCAGAACCGAACCTACCCCACTGATTATTCCATCAGATACTAAAGAACCAAGCCAGCCAGGAAGATTTTGATTTTCAAAAAATAGTTTAGCGCTTTCAGCTAATTTACCAAAAAATCCATCAATTAAATCAGCAATAGGTGAACCCAGAGTAAATACCATCTGAAATAATAAATACATAAAAAATAAAAATAGAGGAATTCCCAAAACGCGATTTGTTAATACTTTATCCAGTTTATCCGAGAAAGTAAAACGAGCCTCTAAAGATATTTCTTTTTTAACACATTCTTTAACCACACCTTTTAGGAAAGCATATCTTCTTTCTATTATAAATGTTTCTAAATCTTCGCCTGTGAGTTTTGAGATCTCTTTTTCTGTTTTATTTTTTACTTCTTCAATGTGCGGTATAGTGTTTTTTATTTCATTCAATAGATCAAAATCCTGTTCCAGAACTCTTATAGCTACAGCTCTTGAAGGTATATCCAAGAACATTTCTTTATCTTTAATAAGTAAGGTTATTTCTTCTATTGCACTTTCTAAGTTTTGATAATCTATTTTGAAAGATTCCTTTTCATTTCTTTTCAAATTTTCTATAATTTTTTCTTTTAAATCTCTGATACCTTTTCCTTTTGAGGCAACAGTCTCTACAATATCTATTCTTAAAATCTTTGAAAGTTTTGGGATATCAATTTTTATATTAGCTTTTTCTACCATATCCATCATATTTAAGTCTAAAAGAACAGGCTGTCCCATTTCCAGAAGTTGAATTACAAGATAAAGATTTCTCTCTAAGTTGGAAGCATCAATTACGCAAACAACTAAATCCGGTTTCTCTTTAATTAAAAAATCTCGGGCTATTCTTTCATCAATAGAATAAGCACTTAAACTATAAGTTCCCGGTAAATCCACAACCTCTATTTTTTCATCCTGATGAGTAAAATATCCCTGCTTTTTCTCAACTGTAGTTCCCGGCCAGTTTCCTATTTTTTCTCTTGCTCCACAAAGAGAATTAAATACTGTGGTTTTTCCTGAATTAGGGTTCCCTGCTAAAGCAATTTTATAACTCATTTTTTTCCCTTCTTTACATATTCAACAAAAATTCTAAAAGAAGCACCTCTGCCTAAAGCTATCCTTGAATTACCTAAGGAAATTAGAACAGGCCCTCTTGTGTTATTTAACACCTTTACAATTTCTCCCTCATTTATCCCCATATTCATAAGTCTTGATACAAAACCTCTTCCTCCAGCTATCCTTATAATTTTTACTAACTTATTCTCTTCCACCATTGCCAAAGGCATCATAAAATCTCAACAATCACTTTTTCTGCTTCTTCCTTCCTTAAACTTATGTGGGTATTTTTTATCAAAACATCTATAGGGGAACCTAAAGGAGCGACTTTTTCTATTTTAACTATCTCACCTTTTACAAATCCTAAACCTAAAAGTTTACTTTTTAAAACTCCGGTATCCGTTATTTTTACTATTTTTGCTTCAGTGCCAACTTTTAAGTCACTTAATTTAACTGTCTTATTTTGAGAACTCTGCTCCAAAAATTTGGCTCTGCATTCAGGGGGTCTTTTCTTATGTTTGACAAAATAGTAAAAGTTGTTTAACCATTCAGGCACACCCTGTGGGCAGGTCTCAATAAAATCTATAAACTTAACGATCCTTTCAAGAGTTTCTTTACTCAAATAATGTTCAATCCTGCAGGCATCTTCTTCAGCAATCTCTTCATCTATTCCTAAAATCTGGTGAAGAAATTTTTTAAGCATAATATGCCTTTCATAAAGAGCCTTTGCTTTATTAATGCCTTCCTGAGTTAACTCAATATATCCGTAGTATTCATGCACTATTAAATTCTTCTCTTTAAGTTTTCTTAAAACCTCAACCACTGAAGGAGCCTTAACCTTTAAGTGTCTGGCTAAATCTTTAACCCTCACTGTCTGCTTTTTTTGTTTAATCACAAAAATACTCTCCAGATAATCTTCCAATGAAGGACTGATAGTTAAAACATTCTTTACCATTTCTCGCCTCCTTGTTAGGTAAGCCTAATTATATTAAGAATTCCTAACTTTGTCAAGCCCTTTTCTAAAAAATCAAAACAGTAAAGATATATGGTATACACCTGATACAAGTATATTATGGAGTAATAAAATTAAATTATCTTACTTGAGTAAAGAACTTTTTGAAAAAATAAAACATTAGTCAAAAATAACTATCTCCTCCATGTAAAGAAAGCCAAAAGCCAAATACTACTCTTAAGTTGAAAATGAATCGCTTAAAATCAAATGGAAAAGATATGTGGATTTCCTCAAGGACACAGGTTTACTTAAAAAAATGACACCTCCTCCCGTTAAAATTTCTTGATTATAACTATACCGTAAAATGGCTAAGTTGTTATGTATGGCGGGAAGGTTCAAAAGATAAGAAAAAGATCCCCAAAAATATCCCCCATAAATGTGACAAAACCGTCGACGACAATTATGTAACATTTAGGAGTTAAGAAAGTATTAGAATGGTTAACAATAAATGAAATGAACAACCTTGAAATAAATGTTTACCATCTGCCTTTACCACACAAGATTAAACTATTTCTTGGAAACTAAAAAGCATTAAAGTTTATTTATTAATCCTATCAGTAACATTATCTATATCTTTCTTGGTATTTAAATTTATCCTGAAGGCAGAAGTCCTGAGGGCGTAAACTGCCTCTTTCTCCCTTATGGCCATGTTAATAGCACTAGGAAGATGATACTCTCTGTCTATGCCAAGATTTACCTTTTTCAGGTATTTAAAAATTTTGGGAGATAAACACATAACACCAATTGCGGTATATTCTGAAAATGATTTTTTGGGCTTTTCAACTATTTTAATTACTCTGTGCCCTTTTACAATCACCTCATTATCCCGTTTATGATCTTTTTTAACCACTAGAGTGGCAAGAGGTTTAAACTTATTATGAAATTCAATGAGACGCCTGTAATTGAAATTTGTAATTAAGTCACAATAACTTAAAAGAAAGTCTCTTTTTATCACTCTCTCCCCAGATAGAACTGCTTTAGCTGTGCCTTCTGGTTTTCTCTGATATAGATATTTCACAGGATAATCTTTCAGAATCTGTATGAATGGACGTTCATATTCTGGTCTTATTACCACATAAATTTCTCCTATACCTGCTGTGATAATTTTATTCAGAGTGTAAGTTACCAGAGGGCGACCATTAACTGGAACTAACGGTTTGATAAACCTTGGAAAATATTTTCTTAACCTCTTACCTTCTCCCGCTGCCAGAACTACTGCCTGCAAGTTATCTCACAATTTCAGTCCCTACACCCTCTGTAGTAAATACCTCCAGCAAAATAACATGAGGGATTCGACCATCGAGGATGTGAGTCTTTTTCACTCCATTCTCTAGGGCTTTAAGACAAGCCTGAACTTTAGGAATCATACCTCCACTTATAGCCCCAATTTTAATTAACTCGTTCACATCCTTAGCATGCAGGGTAGAAATTAAACTTTCCTCATTCCCTTTTTCCCTGAGAATCCCCTTAACATCTGTTAATAGAACCAGCTTCTCTGCTTTTAATTCTATTGCTAAATCACAGGCAACATCATCAGCATTTATATTATAAATATTACCCTTTTCATCTCTCCCCACTGGCATTACCACTGGAATCCAGTTTTTCCTGAGATAATTTAAAAACACCTGTTTTTTTATCTCTTTTATCCTGCCAACATAGCCCAGTTTTTTTAACTCCTGCTGGGCTCGAATTACATCTCTCTCCTTGGAATCAATACCTACAGCTTTTACATCCAACTTAGAAAGTTCTGTCACCAGTTCCTGATTTACTTCCACAAGAACATCATAAACTACTCTTAATGTCTTTTTGTCAGTGACTCTTTTGCCAGCGATGAATTTAGTTTTTCCTCCCTGCCTGGCTATCCTTTCAGTAATTCTATATCCTCCACCATGGACAATTACTGGTTTTATGCCTACAATAGAAAGGAAGGCTATATCCTCCAAAATATTTTTTTTTGCCTGCTCACTTAAAAGCGCCCTTCCCCCGTATTTTATGACCACAACTTTTCCCTTAAACTGTTTAATATAGGGAAATGCCTCTACCAGAATTCCCGCCTTCTTAATGTATTCCTCCATCAACTATTTAACCTCACATATTCAGGGGATAAATCTGTGGTATATAGAAAATAATCTGCCCTGCCTTTTTTCAAATCCACTGTAATATCAATTTCAAAGTTATCTTCCAGATATTTCTTTATTTTTCCCCTCTTCTTATAAAGGCTAATTCCATTAGTTACCACTTTTTCTCTGCCATAATAGACATCAAACTCTTCACCAATACCGAGTCTTAAAGAACCAATAGCTGATATAATCCTCCCCCAGTTGGGCGAATTCCCATATATGGAGGATTTAAATAATACAGAACCTGCAATTCTCCTGGCGATTTTTTCAGCAATATTTGAATTTTTTGCTCTCTTCACCATAATTTTTATAATTTTAGTCGCCCCCTCACCATCACTCACTATCATATATGCTAAATCCTGAAGTACTCCGGAAATTGCTTTTTTAAACTCTGTTATTTTCCTGCTAGTATCTATTTTTACTCCACAGGCAGAATTAGCAAAACATAACAAAGTATCATTTGTGCTCTGCTCTTCATCTACAGAAATTCTATTAAATGTTATATCTACTGCCTGCCTAAGAACAGAAGATAAAACATTCCGGTTTATCCCAACATCTGTAAACAAAAAGCATAAAGTGGTAGCCATTTCAGGAGCAATCATACCTGCTCCCTTAGCCACTCCCAGTATCATCCCTCCACAGTTTAAATTGCGGGCTGCAATTTTGGGATAGGTATCAGTGGTCATAATCGCTCGGGCAAAATCCATAACTTTATTGTGCCCGGCAACAGATATTAACTTCTTAAGGTTTGTTATGATTTTATTTTCAGGGAATGGCTCCCCAATTATACCAGTAGAGGCTATCAAAACTTCCTCATTTTTAATATTTAAGGTTCTGGCAACCTGAGCACAAATTTTTTCTGCTGCTTGATAGCCATTTTCAGCATTAGCACAATTAGCGTTACCACTATTTACTATTAATACTCGTGCTCTGGAATTTTTAATATAGTGCTGGCATAATAATACAGAATTGGATTTATATTCATTGGTTGTAAATACCCCGGCAACAGTTGCAGATTGTTGAGAGATCACAATCCCGAGATCTTTTTTCCTTTTTTTAATTCCACAACTTATACCATTGAACTCATATCCCTGAGGAACTTTCATAATAATCCTAAAGTCTCCTCCAAACCCAATGCTATGTTCATATTGTGGACAGCCTGACCCGCTGCTCCCTTCCCAAGATTATCAACACAGGATATTATCAGAAAGGTTCTCTCATTTAACCAGTTAAAGTATCCCAGGTCACAGAAACTGGTATGCAACACATTTTTCAGTTGAGGTATCTCCTGCTTGCCATAAATTCTTATAAGTGGCTCATCTTTATAACAATTTTTATAGATAGAAAAAATATCTTCTGAGAATCGTGATGGGAAGAAAATATAAATCATGTTGATTATACCCCGAGTCAAAGGCACAACCTGAGGAATAAATGAGAACTTCTTCTGGGATTTTATTCCCAACACCTGAAGTATTTCCGGGATATGCTGATGATCATTAATCTTGTAAGGTCGAACATCTTCATTAACTTCAGCAAATAAAAGAGCAATATCTTTCTTTCTTCCTGCACCTGATACTCCTGATTTGGAATCCACTATTATGGAAACATTTGCTATTAACTTTTCTCTAACCAGAGGATAAAGCCCGAGAATAATGCCGGAAGGATAACATCCAGGATTAGCAATTAATCTGGCATTTCTTATTTTTTCTCTATTTATCTCCGGGAGTCCATAAACTGCTGTTCTAAGATTTTTGCAATCACTGTGAGTTACTTTATACCATTTTTTATAAACATTAGGACTTTTTAATCTATAATCTCCAGAAAGATCAATTACAAGATTTACCTTCTCAATTATTTTGGGAACAAATTTCATGGAGACAGTATGAGGTAAAGCCAGAAAAACCACATCCAGATTTTTAACTTCCGAAGGTGAAAACGGCCTAATTTTTATATCTAAAAGACCTTTGAATTCCGGACAGAGATCAGAAAAAATTTCTCCCTGAGGTTTAATTTCGTGAGCCCACAAGCTAGTAATTTTCACCTCGGGATGTCTCAAAAGGTATCGGATTAACTCCCTTCCGGTATAACCCCGAGCACCAGCAATTCCTACTTTTATCATCTCCAACCTCCTGTGACCAGAATTATCAAACCTATTATACAACAATACAGGCCAAAAATTGAAAGTTTCTTATGTAATAAAATTCTGCGAAAAATATAAATGGCTACAAGTGCCGTAAAAAATGTCAGAATAAAACTTATAAATGAAATTGGGAATGAATAATGATTCCAAACTTTTTCCATATCTTTGAATTCATAAATTCCTGCAGAAATCAATGTGGGGATCGCCAGCAGAAATGAAAATTTGAAAGCCTCCTCGCGACTAAGACCAAGAAATATTCCTAATGCCACAGTAATTCCAGAACGAGAAATGCCAGGAATAATAGCTACTCCCTGAGCTAATCCTATGAGCATAGCTAGAGATAAATTTAATTTCTTATAACTTTTATAATCAATCTTATCAGTTATAAATAAAAATCCCGATGTAACCAAAAAAGTTATCCCCAGATAAATACTGTTTTCCATAAAATAAAAGATAAAATTCTTTAAGAAATAGGTCACAATTACAGTAAATGCAAATGCTATCAGGATATAACCTAAATATTTCTTATTTTTAAGTGTCTTTATTATCTCTCTTCTGAAATATACTATTACTGCCAGAAGAGTGGCGATATGAAGATAAACTATTACACTTAATTTATAGGAAGTAATTCCTGAAAACTTCTCTATTAATACCAAATGACCGCTGCTACTTAATGGCAAAAATTCAGTGATGCCTTGAACAATAGCCAGCAGGAGAAGATATATTTTCACCTATATATTTCTAAAACCTTAGGCACGATATGGGGATCAAATTGGGTTCCGGAATTTTTTTCTATTTCAATAAGGGCTTCCTGAAATGTAAGTGTCGGACGGTATGGTCTTCTGGAAGTCATAGCATCTAAAGCATCTGCAATACATATAATTCTTGCACCCAAAGGTATCTCATCTTCTTTAAGTCCCTGAGGATAGCCCTTCCCATCCCATCTTTCATGATGATACCCTGCAAAACTGAATTTTTTAAATGCAGGCACACTTTCTAAAAGTTCAATAGTTAAACTGGCATGGGCTCTTACAATTTCCCATTCTTTTTCAGTAAGCAAAGCAGGTTTCTCAATTATCTCACTGGGAATTGCTAATTTACCTAAATCATGGAGATAACTGGCAATCTTTATATCCTTTACTTCCTGGGAAGAAAGTCCTAAGGCAGTTGCAATCTGAGTAGCATAAAGGACATCAGCATATATATGACCAGGAGAACTGGCTCCCAGTTTGGACTCAATTACATATCCAATATATTCATAAACCAGATTGCTGTCTAACTCTGAAGTTAAAAACTTAATCTTTTTCTTTTCATAATGAGAATAAAAAATATTCTCTATAACTCGATATTCATACAAAAAATTCTCACTTTTACAAAGATTGGAAAGGATTTTATATATTACAGGGTCAATTTCTCCGTTACTCTTCAAAAGATGAAGAGCATTTTCAGGGATTATTTCGTTTCTATCTTTGCCAGAACGAGAATAAATATCAAAAGCGTCCGCTGCCCGCAGAATTCTGGCACCCAAAGGAATCTGTTCTTCTCTTAACTGTCGAGGATATCCTATGCCTTTCCACCATTCATGATGGTGAAGAATATAATCAGCAATCCTATGCTGTCCTTCAAATAAAAAGGGAAACATTCTTATAAGATGAGTAGTATTGTAAGGATGTTCTCGAATACCATCATTTATCATCTGGGTTTTTAAATCTGGAAAATGAATAAGGTGAAATGCTCCTCCCTGGGCTCCAATATCATGAAGCAAGCCGGCAAAAAATAATATATCTTTTTCATCAGGAATTAACTCCTCCCCAATTTTTTCAGCAAGATAGGCACATCTTAAACCATGGTGGTAATTACTGTGAATTACCAAATCCTGAGTAAGAGAAATCAGAACAAAACAATCTTTAACCAGTTTTTGAAAATCATCAACCAAAATTCAATCTCCTATCTTTTCAATACCTCTTTAAATCTTTTAGTCAACAATGGCACTATTTCAAACAAATCTCCCACTATTCCGTAATCCGCAACTTTAAAGATCGGCGCTTCCGGGTCTTTATTTATCGCTACTATTATATCAGAAGATTGCATTCCTACCAAATGTTGAATTTGACCTGATATACCACAGGCTATATATAGTTTAGGACAAACTGTTCTACCGGTCTGTCCCACTTGATGGGCATATGAAATCCAGCCAGCATCAACTGCTGCCCGCGAAGCTCCAACTGCTGCACCCAGAACTTCTGCTAGTTCTTCAATAATTCTAAAATTCTCTGCCTTACCTAAACCTCTTCCTCCGGAAACAATTATATCCGCTTCAGCAAGATTCACTGTCTTTCCCACTTCATCTATCATATCTATAAGTTTGGTTCGGGAACCGAGTTTTCCATCATAATTTAAAACTTCCACCTCTCCTTTTCTCTTAGAATCTACTTTTGCTTCCTTCATAACCTTATGTCTGACAGTAGCCATCTGGGGCCTATGATTGGGAGTTATAATTGTTGCCATAATATTTCCACCAAATGCTGGCCTTGTTTGAAGAAGTAATCTCTCCTCAGAATCTATCTCCAAACCAGTACAGTCTGCCGTCAGCCCAGCATGAACTTTAACTGCTACTCTTGAAACAAGAGCCCTTCCAATTGTGGTTGCTCCTGCCAAAAGAATTTCGGGTTTATATTTTTGAATTAAATCTACAAGAACCTGAGTATAGGGTTCATCCAGAAAATTCTCTAAAAGTAAATCTTCTACTACTATAACCTTATCAGCTCCTCGATAAATCAATTCTTGAGCCTGGTCTCTTATCCTATACCCCAATAGAATTGCCCATAACTGAGACCTAAGCCTATCAGCCAGTTCTCTACCTTTCCCTAAAAGTTCATATACCACTGGCTGAATTACACCCCTTTTCTGTTCTGCAAATACCCAGACATTTTTATATTGGGAAAAGTCCTTTTTTTCTTCTTCTCTTTCAATTACAATTGCTGACAACTTACAGGCTGAGATACATGCGGAACACAAATTACATTTTGTAACATCAATTTCTACCTTGTTGTCACTAGTCTTAGATATTGCTGAAAATGGGCAGACTTTAATACATAATCCACAGCCAGTACATTTCTCTTTAATTACTCTAATCATCTTATTACCACATCCTTAAGTTTCTCAACTAACTTATCCACTGCTTCCTGGGGCTGTCCTTTTAAAATCATCCCTTTTTCCCGAGGAGGAGGAGTAAATATTTTAACTACCCTCGTTGGTGAACCATTCAATCCGATTTTATCATCTTCCAATCCTAAATCCTCCACTCCCCATACTGGTATCTCCATTTTTTTCGCCCTTAATTTCCCTTTTAAAGAAGGCAAACGGGGTTCATTAATTTCTTTTACAACTGTAAAAAGTGCTGGCAGAGGGGTTTCAATTACATCAAAGCCTTCTTCTGTCATCCTTTCTACAACTGCTTTATCTTTGGTTATCTGTCTTATCTTCTTTACATAAGTAACCTGAGGAATGTCCAGCCAAGAGGAAATTCCAGGACCAACCTGGGCAGTATCTCCATCGATTGCCTGCTTACCACATAAAATCAAATTATAATCTCCAATCTTCTCAATTGCTCGCGCAAGCGTATAACTTGTAGCCCAGGTATCAGAACCAGCGAGTTTTCTATCAGTTATCAAAACTGCAGAATCAGCACCCATTGATATCGCTTCTCGTAATGCCTGCTCTGCCTGTGGTGGTCCCATAGAAATTATAATAACTTCTCCTTCTCCCAATCTCTCTTTAATCCGCAATCCTTCTTCAATGGCATACATATCAAATGGATTAATAATGGAATCTACTCCCTCCCGGATAAGAGTTCCTTTTTCAGGATCAATTTTGACATTAGTGGTTTCAGGCACTTGCTTTATACATACTATTATCTTCATTTTTTCTTATGAAGTTCCTTAATCAGTCCTAAAGCAATTATTTCTCGCATTATTTGATTTGTCCCTTCATAAATCTGGGTGATCTTGGCATCACGAAAATATTTTTCAATAGGATATTCTCGCATATAACCATAGCCACCAAAAATCTGGACACAATTGGTAGTAATTTTCATACAAACATCGGAAGCGTACATCTTTGCCATTGCTGATTCCTTACTGACATTGGTGTTTCCACTATCTATCATTCTGCAGACCGAATATAAAAGCGCCCTGGCTGCTTCCAATTCAGCAGCCATATCTGCAAGCATAAACTGAATTCCCTGAAAACTGGAAATGGGCTTGCCAAATTGATGGCGCTGGTGAGCGTATTCTAAAGCAAGTTCTAACGCTCCCTGAGCAATCCCCACTGCTTGAGCAGCAACACCTGGACGGGAAACATCAAATGTCTTCATAGCAATGATAAATCCCATTCCTTCTCTTCCCAATATATTCTCCTTGGGAACCTTACAGTCATCAAATAGAAGTTCTCTGGTGGTTGAGGCTCTGATGCCTAATTTATCCTCTTTCTTACCAAACTCAAACCCTTCCATTCCTTTCTCCAGTATAAAAGCAGTCGCTCCCCGCGCACCTTTAGATTTATCGGTCATAGCAATTACCACATAAACATCAGCCTCCCCACCATTAGTAATCCATTGCTTTCTACCATTAAGAATATAATAATCCCCCTTTTTTTCGGCTTTGGTTTCAATTGCGGAAGCATCGCTACCGGCATTGGGTTCAGTGAGAGCAAATGCTGCCAATTTTTTACCACTAGCTAAATCTGGAAGATATTTCTGTTTCTGCTCCTCATTGCCAAAAAGAATTAGAGGATAAGTTCCAAGAGCAGAGGCAGCATAGCAAATGGCTATTCCTCCGCAGGCTCGAGAAAGTTCTTCAGTGACCAAAACCAAATCCAGAACACCTCCACCTGTTCCTCCATATTTTTCTTCAATGTAGACTCCAAACAAATCACTCTGAGCTAAAATCTTCATAATCTCTGAGGGAAATTCTTGGGTTTCATCATAATGCTTGGCTACAGGACGAATTTTCTCCTCAGCAATCTGATGAGCAAGTTCTTTAAGCATCTGCTGTTCTTCAGTTAACAGATAATCCATCATTTTTTGACCTCCTGATTTTTAAATTAGTTCCTTAATGTTATTATAAAGCTCCAATTTTGTCAATTATAACTGAGCGATTTTGTGTAGCTACAATAACATTTTCTGTACCGTTTCCTTAGCCAGAGGGAACATCAAAAACCTAATTGAAATTCGACATCTTGATATAGTAGTAACATTAAAATTATCTGCGGAGCAGTAAATATCTCCTCACCACGTGCTATCATGGAGAACTACTCTTATTTTTTAAAACAAAACAAAAATAATTGAAGAAATTAACAAGAAGAAAGCAAATACCCATCTATGTGATTGACAGAAAGTGTGATAAATTTAGCCAAAAATAAAAAGCCCACCTCTCTGGGCGGGCTTTAATTCCAGCACTACTTTTTATCTTCATAGTTGACTCTTTTCACTCACTATCTCCTGAAGCAGATCGGGAAGTATCTTCTTTATAATCTCTAGAGTGTTTGAGTCTGTCTGGAGTATTTGCAATATCTGCGAGGATAACACATCGGAGACCGTCTGCTGAGGTTCAATATTCGCTCTCTCTATCAAAAACAGCCAGCATGCTACCGGTCTTTCTTCTATATATGCTTTCCTTTCTAAATATGCTCCGAGTTGCTGCTCCCACTTTCCTACCCACTCTGGTGGCTGAATCTGAAGAAGTTCTTCTGACTCCAAAAAAGGTGCCATTGCTTGTTCAAAACTCTGTATGTCTTCAAGACTTATACCCGGGGATGTCCAGTCTACATCCACCGAGGTTCCAGCAAATCCCTCTATTGTTGCACCTAAGGCAACGTTCCCAAATATTCCTACCACTACTACTACACCTACAAAAATTCTTCCTTTCATTTTACTTCACCTCCTTTTTTTCTCTCTCCACGCCTCTCATCTATTTCAACCCCTCCTTTCTCTTTAAAGAAAATATATCACTTATTTCTCATCTTGTCGAGTTAATATAAATATTTTTTAAATATATAATAAGATTATTTTTATGCAATTATTACGGCACCGTGATTTTCAATTTTAACCTGCAGAAAGAGAAGTAAGGATATCTTCAGGCCCAGAAAGAAGTCTGCTTTCCCGGGTGCGGCGGGATTTGAGTTCAATTTTACCTTCTTTAAGGTATTTATCTCCGATAATTATCTGCTCTGGAATTCCTATCAACTCGGCATCGTTGAACTTTATCCCGGCACGCAAATCTCTATCATCATACAGAACTTCACAGCCCTTCTCCATCAGAAACTGGTAAATTTCTTCTGCCTTGGTTTTTATCCTTTCATCGCTCATATTTATGGGAATAATCACAAATTGAAAAGGAGCAAGTTCTCTATTCCAGATAATTCCCTTATCATCATAGTTCTGTTCAATATAGGAGGCTATTATCCTGTTAATACCAATCCCATAACAACCCATTATTATAGGATGCTCCTTACCTTTTTCATCCAGAAAAATGGCATTGAGGGGCTGACTGTATTTTGTGCCCAGTTTAAATATATGCCCTATTTCTATGGCATTTTTTATCTCCAGTTTTTCTCCACATTTAGGACAATTGTCTCCTTGTTGCACATATCTTATATCTGCATATTCATCAATTTTAAAATCTCTTCCGATATTGACATTTTTGAGATGATAGTCAGTCTTATTGGCTCCAGTTACAAAATTAGACATTCCCTCTACATCATAGTCGGCAATTTTCTTAACTTTCAAACCCACAGGCCCTGAAAATCCTACCTCTGCTCCCGTAATATTTTTAATCTCATCTGGCTCTGCCATTCTTAACTCCTTAACTCCAAGATGCCTCCTTAACTTGACCTCATTTATCTCTTTATCTCCCGACACCAGAGCCGCTATGAATTTATCCCCGGCTTTATAAATTATGGTCTTAAGCAACTGTTGAGGAGATACATTTAAAAACCGGGATACATCTTCTACACTGCTTATTCCTGGAGTATGAACTTCTTTAATCTCCTTAAATGTTTTTTCTCTGATTTCTATTTCCGGAGGTTTTCTCTCCGCAATTTCTAAACTTGTTCTATAATCACATTTACTGCATACAACGACCTTATCTTCCCCATATTGAGATAAAGCCATAAACTCATGAGAAACATCTCCCCCCATTACTCCGGGATCGGCCTCCACAATTACAAAATCAAGACCACACCGTTCAAAAATTTTGGCATAAGCAGAATACATTTCATTATAGGCTATATCTAGAGAGTCCCAATCAGTATGGAAACTGTAAGCATCCTTCATTATGAATTCACAGGTTCTTATCACTCCAAACCTGGGACGGGGCTCATCTCTGAATTTGGTCTGAATCTGGTAAAGTATAACTGGCAACTGCTTATAAGAATGCACCTCACCCGCCACCAGCCAAGTAATTACTTCTTCATGAGTAGGTCCTAAAGCCATAATCCTATCAGAGCGGTTTTTAAACTTAATCATATCATCTCCCAGATCATGAACCCTACCAGTTTTCTCCCACAGTTCTATGGGATGAATTGCAGGTAGAAGAACTTCCTGGGCTCCAGTTTTATCCATTTCTTCTCGCACAATATCAATAACTTTTTTTAAAACTTTCCATCCCAGTGGAAGATAACAATAAATACCAGAAGTCAGGCGTCTTACCATTCCGGAACGGACCATCAGTTTATGGCTTACTGCCTCTGCCTCTTTTGGTTTCTGACGAAGTGTAGGTATAAATGCAGTAGAAAATCGCATTTTAACCTCCTGTCATTGTTTTAATTTCTGCCATCAACTCAGTAACCATATTTTCTTCCTTTACCTTTCTTATAATTTTTCCCTTTTTGAATATCATCCCCACACCTTTCCCCCCTGTAATTCCAATATCAGCAGATTTTGCCTCACCCGGACCATTTACTTCACAACCCATGACTGCAATTTTAATTCCTTTATTTATATTTAACTTTTCTACTTCTGATTTCACTGCTGTGGCTATTTTTATCAAATCTATCTGGGCACGGGAACATCCCGGACAAGAAATTACCTCAGGGCCAAATTTTCTCAAATCCAATCCTTGAAGTATTGCTTTTGCTATTTCTACCTCCTGAAATACAGAACCAGTATAGGAAACTCTTATAACATCTCCGATGCCTTGAAGAAGAAGAGAACCAATTCCCATACTGGACTTAACTATTGAATCCACACCAGGCCCTGTGGCTGTAATTCCTAAATGGATGGGATAATCAAATAATTCCGCAAGTTTAAGATTGACCTTATAGGTTTCTCTTACAGAATCAGATTTGGCAGAAAGCATAATATTATAAAAGCCCAGTTTTTCCAGATGACTAACATATTCCTGAATTATTTTAACCATAGCTTCTGCCTTGTTTTTCTTTATATATTTTTCAGGAATAGAGCCGATATTTGCACCCACTCTAATTATTGCCTTTTTCTGGTTAGCAAGTCGAGCAATATCCTTAAGTTGTGATTTATCTATATTTCCAGGATTGATTCTTATCATTTTAGCCCCGAGATTTAAAGCCTGAATAGCAAAATGAGGATGAAAATGAATATCTACCTCAATCTGTAATTTGCTTCTATTAATAATTTCCTGAAGATATTTGCTATCTTGCGAGTCTTTAAATGCCAGGCGGACAAAATCGCATCCCTTTTGTTTCAACCTCGAAATTATATTTAGAATTTTTTTTACTTCCCACAGAGGATTTTTTATCATAGTTTGAATTAAAATTGGATTGTTACCCCCAATTTTAAAATTTCCAAATTTAAGAATCCTGGACTTCATTTAAAAAATCTCAGAAAGTCATAAAAACTGACCATCAACACCAAAGCCAGAAGAAAAATCATCCCCAATTGAGTGAGATTCTCCTGAACTTTGGGAGAAAGAGGTTTGCCTCTTATAACTTCCAGAACTATAAAAAATAGATGACCACCATCCAATACTGGTATAGGTAAAAGATTAAATATTGCTAGACTTATATTTATTACTGCCAGCAAGGTTAAAAAGTATGACAACCCTAAGGAAAGTGCTTCCCGACTAATATAAAATATACCTATAGGTCCTGATATTGACTCTTTAAGAGATAGTTTCCTAGTAAAAAGGTTAAAAATTGCGAGAATTGTGGTCTTGGTAATGAAATAAACTTTTTGAATGGCTTTTATAATTGCTGTAGGTAAAGGATATTTCAAAATTATAACATCATTAGGATCCGGTGCTATTCCAATCAGTCCCACTCTTCTTTTTCTTCCCAAAAGGTCAACAAGTTCCCTACTTTTAGTTTTTATTTTAAATTCAATAATTTTATTGTTCCGTTTAACTTTAAGCATAATTACTTCTTCCGGATGAGGATGAACTGCTTTTGTAAGTTGCTCCCAGTCTTTAATTTTCTTACCATTTACTTCAACAATTCTATCTCCAGGCTGTATTCCTGCTTGCTGAGCAGGATAATCTTTCAGAAGTTTTCCAACTTTGGTGCCAGTAGAGGGCAGTCCAAAAGTAAACAAAAGACAAAAGAGTAAAAATCCAAAAATATAATTCCCAACAGGACCAGCAAATACAATTTTTGCCCTGTTTGCAGGTGGCTGGGAGAGAAATTCATCTGGTGTCCCTCTTCTTTCCTCCTTCCAATCCTCACCAGCCATTTTCACATATCCTCCCAATGGGATTAAAGAAATCCTGTATTCGGTGTCTTTCCCTTTAAGTGAAACCAACTTTGGTCCAAATCCTAAAGAAAAAATATCAACCTTAACCCCTAACTTTTTGGCAGCAATGAAATGAGCAAATTCATGGATAAAAATCAGAACTCCAAAAGCAATTATTACTAAAATCATTTACTTACCTCCGGAAGGAGAGTATTTACTGTATGTTCAGCCTCAGCAAAAATCTGATACAAGTCATCCAATGTTTTCACCTCCCGAGGAGTATGAGTTTTTATAGCCTCCTCTATTATTTCCAGTATAGAAGGGAATTTTATTCTTCCTTGCAGAAACTCATCCACCAAAATGTCATCCAATTTTGCCAGATAGGCGGGATAACTTTTTCTATTCTCCAGACAGAAATAGGCAATTCTCAATGCCGGAAACTTATCACTATCAGGAATAAAAAATTCCAGATTTAAAGGTTTCTGCCAATTTAACTTTAATCCCGAATCCAAACGCAAAGGATATCCTAAAGCATAAGCAATGGGAACCTTCATATCAGTAACTGCCATGTGAGCAAAAATATTTCCATCATTAAGCTCTACCATTCCGTGCACTATTGCTTGAGGATGAATTAAAACCTTTATTTTTTCCGGGTGCAACTGAAATAAATAATAAGCCTCAATAATTTCAAACCCCTTATTGAGTAAAGTTGCAGAATCCACACTTATCTTTTTTCCCATCTTCCAGCGAGGATGAGAAACAGCCATCTCTGGAGTAACCATTTCCAATTGTGAACGAGAATATTCTAAAAATGGACCTCCCGAACAGGTAAGATAGATTGCAGATATTTCGCTTCTGTCTAAATTTTGAATTATCTGAAAGATTGCGTTGTGTTCACTGTCCAGAGGAATTATTTTGGATTTCGAGTCTCGAAATTGACAATTGATTAATTCTCCACCAGCAATCAATGCCTCTTTGCTAGCAAGAGCAACATTAATTCCTTTTTGTAAGGCGTAAAGTAAAGGATAAACAGCATCAATCCCAGTTATGGCTATTATCACCACATCCAGACTTTCATCTATAAGATTACGCCAAGCAAAAGGACCATAGTAAATCTTAAAACCTTCTTCCCTTATCTGGTTTTTTAAATTTTCATTCCTGAGAGCAAGTTTTTCTACTCCAAACTCTTTAGCCTGGGATAAAAGTAATCTGTAGTTTTCGTTGGCAGAAAGGCCTGTAATTTTAAATTCATTTTTATGTTCAGATACCACCTCCAGAACCTTTCTCCCCACATGACCAGTAGAACCCAGAATTGCTATTTTCTTCATTACAGAACCACCGTGGTTATATAGAAATAATAAAAAGGAAGCGAAAGCAATATACTATCAACAACATCAAGAATCCCTCCCAGTCCAGGAAGAACTTTACTGGAATCCTTAAAACCACAATCCCTTTTCAGAACTGACTCTGCAAGGTCTCCCACCTGGGCAAATAATCCCAGAATAAATCCAATTGCAGGCACATACTTTAATTCCAGATAATGAGGGTAATAAAAAACTCCCAGATAGGCAAAAATTAAAGCAAACACAATCCCACCGATAAATCCCTCAATAGACTTATGGGGACTTATCCTTGGTATTAACCTGTGCCTTCCAAATTTCATTCCTACTAAATAAGCACCAATATCAGTGGCTTTAGTCACCAGTATAAAGTAGGCAATAAAAAATATTCCTCCTGGAAGCAGTCTGATTTTTATTATGAACAGAAAAGGAATAGTTATATAGATAAGTCCCAGCAGAGTCAATCCTATAGAAAGAGCAGCATGTTCATTACTCTTTCTGGTAAACTGCAACAAAAAAAGAAAAACCAGAGACAAACTCAAAAGATATATAAACCATGATTGTAATTTTGGAAAACAGGAAGTGAAAAGCAAAAATGACAAAACCAATCCCAGTCCTTTATATATTCTATTATATTTTATCTCCAGCATCTTATAAAATTCCCAGAGGGCAAGAGAAGAAAACAAAATAGCTACTATTGAATATAGTGCTACGTGCCCTAAAAAAATAACACCAAAAATAAAAATAAGCATCACCACACTGGTTATGATTCGCAAAACCAGTGAGCCTTTATTATAATCTCCCAAACTTTCTCCTCCTCTTCTGATAGTCATTTATTGCTCTTATCAAATCCAGTTTGTTAAAATCTGGCCACAGTTTTTTTGTGGTGTAAATCTCAGTATAGGAAATCTGCCATAGCAAGAAGTTGCTTATACGATATTCTCCTGCTGTGCGGATAAGCAGATCTGGATCAGGAATTTCAGGAGCATAAAGGTATCTCCGAAATTGCTCCTCGTTCCCTAATAATTTCTTCCCGTCAGCAATTATTTTATCTACTGCATCCAAAATCTCCCGACGGCCACCATAATTTATCGCCAGAGTGAGATTAAGGCCTTTATGATTTCTGGTAGCATTCATAAGTGCTTCAATCTTTTCGGGCAATTTTCCTGGGAGTTCCCAGTATCTTCCAATGACTCTTACTCTCACTTCCTGATAACGAGGAATTTCTTCTTCCGCTCTGTCAATATATTCATCAAGAAGCCTCATCAGAGTATTAACTTCCGATTGAGGACGCGACCAGTTCTCAGTAGAAAATGTATAGAGAGTAAGATATCTTATGTTTAATTCCAGACAGGCATTGATTATTCTTTTAACAGTTTTAGCCCCCTGACGATGTCCATATGTTCGGGGAAGCCCACGCCTTCTCGCCCATCTCCCGTTGCCATCCATTATTATCGCAATATGTTGTGGTAAATTTGATGCCATCTATCATCTATCTTACTGAGATCCAGATGAATTTTGAGTCTCACCCTGCAATGTAGAAATTATTGATTGGAGATTTTTTAACTTCCCTTGTAACTCTGAGATGGTTTGCTGGGCTTTGTTTAATTTCTCCTCAAGAGAAGATATGAACTCATCTTTTGCTTTAAGAGTTTTACTCAATTCCTCTTTCTCAGAAACTAATTTTTTAAGTTTCTCTTCTAAACTCTTTGCCTTATCAGTCAGAAATTCACAATCCTTACTACTTTTGAGAAAGTCTGCTTCCAGTTTTTGAACTCTGTCCAAGAGTTTTGTTCTCTCACTTCTTTCATACATCGCCCAAGTTACAGTCACTAAGAGTAAAATCACTAACAAAATTTGAATCTTTTTCATCTCTCCCTCCTTACTTTATGTATTCTTTAATTCTCCTTTCTCTTTCCTGCAGTGCCTTTCCCAGTTCTTTCAGAAATCCTTCTCTAATTTTTGTCAATTTCTTGGGTAAAATTACAATTTCCACCCTTCTATTCTTCTGGCGACCTTCAGGAGTAGAATTGTCTGCTATAGGATGATACTCACCATAACCAACTGCCTGAATTCTCTCAGGATCAATCCCCTTTTTATCTACTAAATAGTGAAGAACACTCAATGCCCGCGCTGTCGATAACTCCCAGTTAGATTTCCATCCCGAATATTTTATAGGCTCATTATCAGTATGTCCTTCAATAGCAACATTTCTATCCGGAACCTCTTCCTTCAAAAACTCGGCAACTTTATCCAGTATAGGATATGCCTCTGGTCTTAAATCAGCCTTCCCGGAATCAAAAAATACCTCGGCAACAAATCTCAAAACTAATCCTTTCTCCTCCATAGAAAGCTTAAGTTCCTTCTTTTGAATTTCCTTCTGAAATTTCTTTTCTAGTAATTTCTTGGCATGTTTCAGTTCTGCTATTTCCTGATCTTTTTCTGCCTTTAACCTTTCCAACTCCATCCGTAGGCGCTGGAGTTCTCTCTTCATAAGTCTAACTTTCTCTTTATCCTGAGGTATGGTCTTTTTAAATGTCACTGCACATCCCGAAACTAACACACTTATAAGTAAAAATGTTAACAGATTTTTATAAACCATGCTCTCACCTCCTTAAATAACTATCTAAAATAATATCCCCACAGTTGATGTTCGTCAAGGAAGTAAAGTATTCTTGAGAATAAACGCTGCAAAGACTATAGAAGCCATAGACATCAATTTTATCAAAATATTCAAAGAAGGACCGGAAGTATCTTTGCAGGGGTCACCCACAGTATCACCAACTACGCTTGCCTTATGGGCGGAAGAGCCCTTACCACCTAAGTTTCCCTCTTCGATATACTTTTTGGCGTTATCCCAGGAAGCACCAGAATTGGCAAGCATAATAGCCAGTACAAATCCTGTCACTAATGAAGCCAGAAGAAGTCCAATGTTTGCTTCCACTCCAAATATAATCCCAATCACAATAGGAGAAAGCAAAGCAACTGCTGCTGGCAGAATCATTTCTTTCTGAGAGGCTAAAGTTACAATACTTACACAGCGGGCATAATCAGGTCGGGCTTTACCCTCTAAAATACCTGCAATCTCTTTAAACTGTCTTCTCACCTCCATAACAATTTTTCCTGCTGCCCTCCCAACTGCTTTCATAGTAAGTGAAGAAAATAAAAAAGGGAGCATTCCACCAATAAACATTCCTACAATTATTTTGGGATTAAGTATAGATAAATTAAGTCTTGCCCCCAAATCTACCAGATGGTCCTTATAGGCGGCTATCAATGCTAACGCAGTAAGAGCAGCGGAGCCAATAGCAAACCCTTTTCCGGTAGCAGCAGTGGTATTGCCAAGGGCATCCAAAGCATCTGTTCTCTCCCTTACCTCAGGAGGAAGCCCTGCCATCTGAACATTTCCTCCCGCATTATCAGCAATGGGTCCATACGCATCAGTTGCCAAGGTTATACCCAGAGTGCTAAGCATTCCAATTGCTGAAATTCCAACTCCATAAAGGCCAAGATTGAAATTACCAAATCCTCCTGCAAAATAAAAACTTAAAAGAGTAGCAATGGCTACAGTAATGAGCGGTACTACTGTGGAAAGCATTCCTACTGATAATCCTGAAATTATAACTGTTGCCGGCCCTGTAAGTGCTGCCTGGGCAACGCCCCGAGTAGGAGGATACTTGTGAGAAGTAAAAAATTCAGTGGAAATGCCTATTATCAACCCGGCAATGAGACCTGATATCACTGCAAAATATACTCCAATATGCTGAGGCCCCAGAATTCTGGTGATCAGGAAATACCCACATACTGCAATTAAACCAGCCGTAAAGAATATTCCTCTTCTCAAAGCCCACAGTAATGCTGACTGGCTGGCTTCCTCCTTGGTTCTTACTAAAAGCACCCCAATTATAGAAGAGATTATTCCAATACTAGCCATCATCATGGGAATGGTTACTCCCCTTACACCAAGTCCAGCAGCAGCAGCCAGAGCCATAGTCGCCACTATAGAACCAACATAAGATTCATAAAGGTCAGCCCCCATACCAGCGACATCTCCTACATTATCTCCTACATTATCTGCAATCACTGCAGGATTACGGGGATCGTCCTCAGGGATTCCGGCTTCAATTTTACCCACGAGATCAGCTCCAACATCTGCTGCTTTGGTGTAAATTCCTCCACCAACCCTAGCAAACAATGCCATGGAACTGGCCCCCAGTTCAAATGTCAACATCGTGGAAGTAATATAGAATATCCGTCTGGTAATATCTACATTGCGATACCAGAAATCCAGAATGTAATACCACACTGAAAGGTCAAGAAGCCCCAGTCCTACCACGATCAAACCCATAACCGCCCCAGATAGAAAGGCTATTCTTAAAGCAGAGTTTAAACTCCTTCTGGCTCCATTAGCGGTTCGGGCACTTGCCTGGGTGGCAACTTTCATTCCTACAAATCCTGAAAGACCAGAAAAGAATCCACCAGTTACAAATGCAAAGGGGACAAAAATGGGAAGATAGCCGTATTTTACCAATAGTAAAAGAATAAGAAATGCAAACACAAAAAATATCGCCACTGTTTTGTATTGCCTTTTAAGATAAGCACTTGCCCCTTCCCTTACAGCCTGAGCAATTTGAATCATTTGCGGTGTGCCTTCTGATTTCCGAAGCATCCAGATGATTACACCAATAGAAAAAACTATAGCAAGAGTAGAACCAAATGGAGCCAGCCACAGTAATTCTTTCATCTTTCTTCCTTCTTTTGATAATAAAATGTCTGCTCTCTTTTAGACCCTACAGATAAAATTTTCACCGGCACATTTACCAACTGTTCGATTTTTCGGATGTAATTGATGGCATTGGAAGGCAAATCATCCATGGAATGAGCACTACTGGTATCCGTCATCCATCCCGGAACTTCCTCATAAACCGGCTCTGCTTCTTTCCAGAAATTAAAATCAGCCAAAGGCCAGTCATATTTTTTACCCCGATATTTATATTGAACACAAATTTTTATATTCTCCATTTCATCCAGCACATCAAGTTTGGTGACTGCCAGATAATCTACTCCATTAACTTTCACTGCATAACGCACTAAACAGGCATCAAACCACCCACATCTCCGAGGACGGCCTGTTGTGGCTCCAAACTCGTTTCCTTTCTCTCTAATCTTCTCCATTAAACCGGGAGGTAATTGAGTGGGAAATGGCCCCTCTCCTACCCTAGTGGTATAGGCTTTAGCCACCCCTATTACCTGATTAATTTTAACAGGGCCAATTCCGGATCCCATACATGCTCCACCTGCCAAAGTTGAGGATGAGGTCACGAAGGGATAGGTTCCAAAATCAATATCCAGAAAAGTTCCCTGGGCTCCCTCAAACAGAATATCCTTCCCCTCTTCTATTGCCTTGTTTAGGATTAAAGCAGTATCACGAACAAAAGGAGCAAGTTTAAAACCATACTCTTTGTACTCTTCATATATCTGCTGAAATTCAAATTCATCAGTATTAAATACCTTGCGTAAAATCTGATTTTTGTATCCAAGATTTGTTTGAAGTTTCTCCTTTAAAACATCAGGATTAATTAAATCTATCATTCTTATCCCACAGCGATCATACTTATCCACATAACAGGGTCCTATTCCCTTACCAGTAGTTCCTAAACGAAACTTACCCAGTCTCTCTTCCTTGAGTTTATCCCAGACTCTGTGATAGGGAAATATGACATGGGCACGGTCACTAATAACAAGATTTTTAGGTGTAACTTCATATCCCAGAGACTGCAATTGCTCTATTTCTGCAAGTAAAACAGCAGGATCAATAACCACACCATTTGCAATTATACACACCTTGCCCTGATGAAGAATTCCGGAAGGAATAAGATGAAAGATAAACTTCTGGTCTCTTATTACTACAGTATGGCCAGCGTTATTTCCTCCCTGGAATCTGACAATAATATCACAATCCTTAGCCAGCCAGTCAATGATTTTACCTTTTCCCTCATCTCCCCACTGAGTTCCAATTAAAACCAGATTCATTTCTCATTATGGAGTCATCGTAAGTATCTTCCGCACAATTTCAGGATATTGAGCTATAAACCTTAATTCATCCTCAGTAAGTGGCTTCTGTTTATGAACATTAGCGTAACGAACAAGTTCCAGAATTTTCCTGGCTTCATTTTCATCTTTAAATTCTATCTCCAGTCTATCATATACATTTCTAAATCCCTTTATTCCACTGTATTCTCCCACCACTATCTGTCTTCCAGTTTCTATAATCTCCGGTTCTCCTCTACCCACATCTTCATAGTGGTAAAGTTCATAATTTCTCCAGTCTTTTAAAGCACCATCAGCATGAATACCAGATTCATGAGCATACATATTCTGTCCTACCCCGGGCTGATTAATTGGGATTGGTATCCCAAATGCATAAGAGGCATATTTACAGATTTTCCAGGCCATATTAAGTTTTACATTCTCATCCAAAATATATTTGCCAGCGGTCCCACTGGAATATTTCAGTGCCAGAATAACCGAGACTAAATCAGCATTACCTGCTCTTTCACCAACACCATTTATTGTTGTATTAATATAAACATCAACTCCGGCATCATTTGCAGCCCGGGCACCGGCGATGGAATTAGCCACTGCCAGTCCTAAATCATTATGGCAGTGGACTTCAATAGGCATGTTTACTCTCTTGGCTAACTCATATATCCTTTTATATATGGTAGAAGGCTCATCATAACCCACAGTATCACAGTATCGCAATCTGTCTGCTCCCGCATCCTTTGCAGTTTTGGCAAATTCATATAAATAATCATCATCTGTTCGGGAAGCATCTTCAGCATTTACTCCAACTGTTTCAATTCCTTTATCACGGGCAGTTTTTACCGCCTCCGACATTATTTTAAGTATATCTGATTTAGTATATTTACCTTTAAATTTACTTTCAATCATCTGCTTGGAAGTGGAAATTGAAAGATTAAGATGTTTTACCTTAGTTTGCCTGCAGGCAATTTCTACATCCTGAGGGATTGCCCTTACCCAACCACTTAAAATTATGGGACTGAGTACTCCCATCTCGGCTAATTCCAGATTGGCGTTAATATAATTGACTTCGTGACTAGTTACAGGAAATCCAAACTCACTTTGATAAATACCCATCTGATTGAGATAAATGTTAACCATTGTCTTTTCCAGTTTAGCCAGACTTAATCTTGCAGTCTGAACACCATCCCGATTGGTAACATCTAGAATGTAAATTTTTGGCGTGTTTTCTGCCATATTCACCTCCTATAATTTGATAACCTTTATAGTATTTATATGCTCCAGTTTAAGCAATTCCTGAATTGTCTCAGAATCTACTTCTGAGTCGAGGTTCAAAACTGTAATAGCATCTCCACCAGGCCTACGACGGCCAAAGGTCATCCCCGAGATGTTAATCCCTCTCTTCCCTAAGGTAGTTCCAATATAACCAATTACTCCTGGTTTATCCATGTTATAAATGATCATCATGATACCCTCAGGTATTGCCTCCACATAATAGCCATCTATTTCCACTATCCTGGGGTTCTTCTTGGTAAAGAGTGTCCCTGAAACTGAATTTTCTTGCTCTCTACTAAAAACTGTTGCCTGAATCAGGTTAGTAAAATTACCGCATGCGGTAGTTTTAACCTCTTCCACATTTATCCCCCGTTCATGTGCAATTACAGGAGCATTGACATAATTCACTGACTCCATAAGAATTGGAGTCAAAAATCCTTTTACAAGGGCTGAAGAAATCGGAGTAATATCATGAGAAAGTATCTCTCCAGAATATTTAAGCTTCAGAGTTTTAATCTGACCATCTAATAACTGGCCAAGAATCAATCCAATTTTTTCTGCCAATAACAGATAAGGTTTAATTTCTTCATAAACTTCAGGTTCCAGTGATGGCAGATTAACTGCGTTTCGAATTGCTTTGCCCAATAAGGCATCCCTTACCTGTTCAGCAATTTCAATTGCTACATTTAACTGTGCCTCTTCCGTCGATGCTCCCAGGTGAGGAGTAAATACTGTGTTGGACATCTTAAACAATGGACTTTCCTCAGGCGGTTCCTGTTCATAAACATCCAGTGCCACTCCAGCAATTTTATTTTCAGTAAGCCCTTTATATAACACATTTTCATCAACAACTCCTCCCCGAGAACAGTTTATAATTCTTACCCCTGGCTTAACCATCTCCAGTTCCTTTTCCGAAAACATATGATAAGTTGCTTCGGTAAGTGGAACATGAAATGTTATATAATCAGCACTAGCAAGCAACTGGGGATAATCTACCAATTCTATTTCCAGTTTTCTGGCAGTTTCCTCCGAAAGATAAGGGTCATAGGCAATAACTCTCATCCCAAATCCCATTGCTCGTTTAGCCACTTCTCTACCAATTCTTCCTAATCCTACAATTCCTAAAACTTTACCATAAATTTCAACCCCTTTAAATTTCTTCCGCTCCCATTTTCCTTCCCGTAGAGAAGTATCCGCCTGAGTAATATTTCGAGACAAAGCCAAAATTAAAGCCATAGTATGTTCAGCAGTAGATATTGTATTTCCGGAAGGAGCATTCATAACTATAATTCCCTTTTTGGTCGCCGTCCCTAGGTCAACATTATCCAGTCCTACTCCTGCCCTTCCAATAACCTTAAGTTTATCTGCAGCCTGAATAACCTCCGAGGTAAGTTTGGTTCCACTGCGGATTATTATTCCATCATAACTCTTGATTTCCTCTACCAGCTCCTGGGGTTTTAAACCAGTTTTAACCACAACCTCAAATCCTGCAGATTTCAATATTTCAATTCCTTCTGGTGATAAATTATCACTGATAAGAACCTTCACCTTTCTCCTCCTATTTATATTGTTTTAAAAATTCTTCCTCGACCTTTAACAGCCCTTTCCCGAGTTCAAATTTATATCCTAAATGGTGTAATGCAAACTCTATACTGGCTATTCCCACCAGTAAATCAAATATATTCATGTATCCCAAATGGGCAATTCTGAAAATTTTTCCCTTAAGTTTTCCCTGACCTCCAGCAATACTTACTCCAAACTCCTCCCGGATAAATTTAATCATTTTTGTTCCATCTATTTCTGAAGGTAATGCCACACTGGTTACAGCATTGGATGGTTTTTGGGCAAATAATTTAAGTCCAAGAGATGTTATGGCATTTCTACAAATAGTGGCTAATTGACTGTGCCTTTTCCAGATATTCTCAATTCCTTCATCTTTAATCATCTCCAAGGCCTTACTAAGAGCAATTACAAGGTTTACTGCTGGAGTATAAGGGGTATCATAATCTGCCCCTGACTTTCTGGCTTTCTTAAGATCAAAATAGTAAGCCCTGACATTTACTTTTTCAACGATTTCCCATGCCCGCTGTGACAGGCTGATAAATGCCAAACCTGGTGGAAGCATCAATCCTTTTTGAGAACCAGATACTGTAACATCCACTCCCCATTCATCCATCTTAAACTCATCTGCCAGCAATCCACTTATGGCATCCACTACTAGAATAGCATCGTATTTTTTGGTAATTTCTGCTAATTTCTGGATATCATTTACCACTCCAGTGGAAGTCTCGCATAATGTGGCCAGAACCACTTTTATATTTTTATCTGATTTTAAAATTTTTTCCACATCCTCAGGATTAACTGCCTTTCCCCATTCTACCTCTAAAGGGATAAAATCTACTCCTATAGAAGAACATATCTCCTTCCAGCGCTCTCCGAATTTTCCTCCCACAATTGGTAAAAATTTAACACCATCTGCAGTCAGATTTACCACTGCTGCCTCCATAGCGCCTGTACCTGAAGATGCAAAAATCAAAACCTGATTTTGAGTCTGAAAAACATATTTCAAATCTTCCATAACTTGCTTGAGTATCTGTCTAAATTCAGAAGTGCGATGATGAATCATCGGTTTCGCCTGAGATAAAAGCACCTCCTCAGGAACAGGAGTAGGTCCGGGAGTTAATAGATATCTCTTCTTGGGAGTAATCATTTCTTCTCCTCCTTGTTGGGATAAATAACTTCATCTATAATCCCATATTCTTTAGATTCCTCAGCACTCATAAAATAATCTCTATCAGTATCCTTGCGAACCTTCTCTAATGGCTGATTGGTATGTTTAGCAATAAGTTCATTTATTTTATCTCGCAACCTTAAAATTTCCTTAGCCTGGATGTGAATATCCTCTGCTGCTCCCTGAACACCTCCCCAAGGTTGATGAATCATAATGCGGGCATGAGGAAGAGCAAATCTTTTCCCTTTAGTCCCTGCTGCTAAAAGTAATGCCCCCATACTTGCTGCCTGCCCCACACAGTAAGTGGCAATATCAGGTTTCACAAATTGCATAGTGTCATATATTGCCAACCCACTAGTTACACTTCCACCGGGAGTATTTATATATACATTTATATCCTTTTTGGGATCTTCAGATTGCAGAAAGAGAATCTGAGCAATGATTAAATTAGCAACATTATCATCTATAGGGGTACCAATAAATACTATTCTATCCTTGAGTAGTCGGGAATAAATATCGTAAGCCCTCTCTCCTCTTGCGGTCTGCTCCACCACTATAGGAACCAGAGTTTGATTGTTTTCTTTCATTTTACACCTCCTGTTTCCTAACAATCTCAGCATTTTCCTTTATCAAATTCAGCGCCTTTCGTCTCTTTATCTGTTCTCTTATATTACCTATTTCTTGAGATTTTTCCAACTCTGTTTTTAACTCCTCATAACTGGTTTTTCTCCTTTCTGCTAGTTGCCTGATATACTCTTCCAGTTCATCTTCACTGACTTCGATATTTTCTTTTTTAACTATTTCATCCAATATAAATAACAACCGCAATTGCTTATCTGCCTCTTTTCGGGCCTCCTCCCAGATTGCCTCCATCTGTTTCTCAACATCTTCTCTGGGAATTCCACGATAAAGAAGACGAACAACAATATCTTCAGCCACTCTCCGTGCCTGTAATTCCAGAAGTTGTGTTGGTATTTGAAGTTTAGTCTTAGAAATTAACTGCTCAATCAGTTTCTCTTCTACCTCTATCTCAGATTGGTGATGTTTGTAATTCTGTAATTCTTGCCTGATTGCCTGCCTTAATTCATCCATATTTTTATATTCCCCCAACTGGTGAGCAAAGGAATCATCAAATGCAGGCTCTACTTTTTCTCTGACATTGTGCACCTTCACTTTATACTGACATTTTCTTCCTGCAAGTTTTTTATCCGGATAGTCACTGGGTACATCAATTTCAAATTTCTTCTCACTACCAACAACCAACCCTTTAAGATTTTCAACCAAAGATGGAACTGTGGTCTTGGAATCTAATAACACTCCTACCATTTCCTTTTTATCCACCAATTTACCATTAACATAAACTTCCATATCTATAATTAAATAATCACCTTCCTGCGAGGCTCGAGAGACTTCATTCCATTGGGCTCTCTGGTGTTTAAGATCTTCCAGAACTTTATTCACTTCTTCATCCTTAACCTCTGTTATTTTCTTTTCCACTCTGAGACCTTTATATCGGGGGAGTTTAACCTCAGGTTTTTCCTCCACTTTCATATTAAACACAAATCCACCATCAATTGTAAAACTAGAAGAAAGAATTACAGGAGGAGATACTGGAATTAAGTTTGCCTCTTTGATTACCGATTTATAAAAAAATGTAACCAGGTGCTCTTTTAATTCTCTTTCAATATCCTGTCTATATTTCTTTATTACCAATTCGAGGGGAGCCTTTCCTTTACGATAACCCGGGATAACAGCATTCTCCTGCCATTTTTTATACACTTTTTCTCGAATAGGTTTTGTCTCTTGTGATGTTAATTTAATCTCCAATTCTTTCTCTACTGGACTTAATTTTTTAATTTTAACCTCCAATCTCTTCCTCCTTTTTTACGCGATGGCTTTTTATTTTCTGTTCATGCCTTAATAACTGGTTTTTAACGACATCAAAGGCTTTATCAATCGCAGCATACATATCCTCACTTCTTTCTTTTACATTTATGTGATATCTTTTCATTGCTAAGTTAATCTCTGCAACTGCAGTATGTTTTTCCATCTCGAGAATAACATGAATGGAAATTATATCACTGGCATACCTCTGAAGTTTACCTAACTTCTCTTCAACATAATTCTTTAAGGCTGAAGTAACATCAAAATGCCTACCAGTAATGGTCAGGTTCAACTCTACCTCCTTTCTTACATTCTGAATTTTTCACCCAGATATATCCTTCTTGCCTGCTCATCTTCTATTAAATCCTGGGCTGAACCTGAAAGTAAAATTTTACCTTCTGATATCAGATAAGCACGGTCAGTTATGGTTAACGTCTCTCTCACATTGTGGTCAGTAAGTAAAATGCCAATCCCTCTTTCCTTAAGTTCCATAATTATCTCCTGACATTCTGCTACTGCAATGGGATCAATTCCGCTGAATGGCTCATCAAGTAAAAGGAAAGAGGGATTTATAGCCAGTGCCCTGGTGATTTCTAATCTTCTTCGTTCTCCACCTGAAAGAGTATAGGCCTTATTTTTAGCAAGATGAGAAATCCGCAATTCTTCCAATAACATCTGAAGCCTCAGTTTTCTCTCACGAGGATGAATATCCAGAGTCTCAAGAATTGCCATTATATTCTCTTCCACAGTCATATTCCGGAATAGGGCAGGTTCCTGAGATAAGTATCCAATCCCAAGTCTCGCTCTCTTATACATTGGCAGTTTGGTTATATCCTTATTTTGAAAAAATACCTTACCTTTATCGGGAGCAACCAAGCCTACAATCATGTAAAAAGAAGTGGTCTTACCAGCACCATTAGGCCCCAGGAGCCCTACAATTTCAGAACTATTTACTTCAAGACTTACACCATCTACTACTCTCTTTCCCCGATATTGTTTAACCAGCCCACTAACTGTAAGCATTTATTTCTCCTCAGGATAAATCTCAAGTTTTGGCCTTCCCAAAAGAATCACCTTCCCCCTGGCAACATCATAGATTGCCTGAGATGAAAAACTCCAAGAATTGCCCCGACGCAATCTGACATTCCCTTCCGCGCAAGCCCTGATAATTTTTTTTCTTTTGTCATCAAAATATATAGTAAGCTTATCACAGTAAATTTCACCCCTTCTATCCACAACATGAACATTATCTTTAAATACTGCAATATTCTTATTGTAATCAACCTCTAGAGGACCGCGGGATGTAATTATAGTCTGAGGAATAGCATTTAGTTTAACATCTTTTTTTATCACAGCCTGTTTTAAATCTGTCTCCAATTCTCCCCCCTTCCCCTGGATTTGATTATTATCTTTAACTAGTTTAACATAGTCCTCAGTCCATACCTTTTGATTTTTCTGATCCCAGTTTAAAAAATCAGTATACAAAAATCCGCCATCATTATCTCTAATCACAACATTATCTCGGAGATGAATCACGCTCTTATCCCGCTCCACTACCCCCTTACGAGCATTAATATCTATTATTCCTTCATCCTGATATATTTTTGCCCTGACTCTTTTAAGAAATATCTTACTTCCGTTAACTTCAGCACTATCTCCGGAAACCTCCCACTTTTTTTTATTCTGTCCATCATAACCTGAAAATACAAAACTATCTATATTCTCTTCACATATAGAATAGGTACTACCTATTACCATTATTGAAAACAGGGGGAACAAAAATCTCTTCATCTCGAGTTTGTTTATCTTAACACACCTGGGGATAAATAGTCAAGTTGATATCATTTACTACCCTGGTATACTAATAATATGATAATAGCCGGAATTGATGCCAGTTATCGGAGCCAAACTGCAATTGGTGTTGGAGTTGTATGTAAATATCCAGAAGGAAGCATAATTGAAAAAAAGACTGTTATTCTTTCAGAAAAGAGACTCTTTCCATATATTCCAGGCCTTTTGTTTTTAAAAGAAGGACCATTAATAATTAATATCCTAAATAAATTTGAAACCAAACCTCAGGTGATCTTTGTCAATGGACATGGGAAAGCCCATCCCACAGGGTTTGGTCTCGCTGTGTTTGTAGAAAAAATCACTGCAACTCCAACTATAGGATGTGCCAAAGAGGTATTGGTAGGCAAATATAAAGATTTTAATCACCTTAGAGGAAAATATGCTTACGTTGTTTACAAAAATAAAAGAATAGGAATTGCTCTCTGCACCAAGGACAATACCAAACCTCTAATAATATCTTCGGGAGGGAAACTTAAACTTAAAGAATTATATACAATATGCCTCTCCACCACTACAACAACTCGCTGGCCATATCCTCTTTACTTAGCAGATAAAGAGTCCAAAACTCTACTCCAGAACAAGGTTAGTCACAGTCTTAATTATTCCATCTATAGGCCTTAACTCTGTAATCACGAAGTCCATTAACTGTTCATAATTATCTCCTTCAATAAGAGCAATTATATCCTGTTCACCTGAAGTCAAATCTGCCTGAACAACGTTTTTTCTCTCCAGAAGTTGATTTTTTACCACTCTCTCCTTACCTGGTTCTACATTTATCTTCAGATATGCTCGAGCCACAATCTCACCTCCTACTCTGCAAGTTTATATACGCGGTCATGAGGTCTTACTCTCTCTTTAACCTTAAGGCCTATTATCTGTCCTGGCAATGCTTCTTGAATTGATTGATGTTCAATCTGCATTGATTCTACCACCATTTCAAAATCAGTAGTATGGCCTTTGATCTTAATTTTGTCTCCCACCTTTATTCCCTCAGCAGTAATTTCCACCACTGCTGCCATTGGCTTGGCATAGTAATTGGTAACAATACCTACTTCTACCCAGTTTTCAGCCATTGTTCTCACCTCCTTTTTGCAGGAGAAACTTTACCCATACTTCCCTTCTACGAGGCCCATCAAATTCTGCTAAAAAAATACCCTGCCATCTACCCAGAACAATTCTTCCACTTTCCACTATCACTACCAGGTTATTTCCAACAATTGAAGATTTTATATGAGCATCAGCATTGCCTTCGAGATGAAAATAATCTCCCGACGAGGGAATATTCTGCTGTAACCATCTGGCTATGTCCTTATTGACTGCAGGATCATAATTTTCATTTATCACCAATCCTGCTGTAGTGTGAGGAAGATAAATAACACATATCCCATCTCTAATCTTTTTTCTTTCTACTAGTTTCTGAATATCAGATGTTATATCTCTAAATTCCACCCGGTTATGGGTTGTTACAGTTATTTTATACATAACTTGACTGCCTCCCGAAATGAATTCTTGATAACCTGGAGTGGAGGGGAAGAAATGATTTTAACTTTTCCAATTGCTACTGGTAAAACAACCTTCAATTCTCCCATTTTGGCTTTTTTATCATATTTGAGGTGAGAAAGAACCCGTGAACTGGAAGGTTTTACCTTCAAACGGGGTAGAATATCTAATGAAGTAATAAGATTTATAATCCTTATCAGGTCTTTTTCTTTAAGGATGTTCAATCTATTAGCCATAATACTTTCTGCCACCATACCTAAAGCCACAGCCTCGCCATGAGATATGCCCTTATAGTTAAGTGCTGATTCCAAAGCATGTCCCAGAGTATGACCAAAATTTAATATCGCTCTCACCCCTTTATTGTCCAGTTCATCTTCCTCCACAATCTGGGCTTTTATCTGGGCACATTTAACCACTATCTGCAACCAGTCTTTAGGTTTAAATTTTGGAATTTGTTTTAAGTTTCTCTCCAGAAAATCAACAATGGCAGGGTCGGTAATTATCCCATATTTTACAATTTCAGAAATTCCATTTTTTATTTCTTTTACTGGTAGAGTCTCCAGAAATTTTAAATCAGAAAATACTAAATAAGGTTGATAAAAGGCACCCACTAAATTCTTACCAAACTCAAGGTCGATACCGGTTTTACCTCCAATACTAGAGTCAACCATTCCCAGTAGAGTTGTAGGAATTTGTATATAAGGAATACCCCGTTTATATATTGCAGCACAGAAACCAGTAAGGTCACCTATCACTCCTCCACCAAACGATACTAAAAATACATCGCCACGATTGTCTATAGTAAATACCTTCTTCAAAACTTTAAATAACACCGGCCATGACTTTGTCTTTTCACTGGCAGGCAGTACTATAAAGTGATAATCTCTCGCCTTACGCAATCCCTGCAGAAAATAATCCTGATGATTAGATAATATTGAGGGATTGGTCACTACTACTGCCTGCAATTTACCGAGATTAAGTTTGGAGATAAACTTATTAAGGTAGGAGATTATTCTATCCCCAACAACTATATCATAACTTCTGCAACCTAAATTTACATTAATTATCCTCATCTATAATCCTGTGGATATAAATTACATCTTCATCCACCTTTTCACCTTCAATTGTTACTTCTTCTCCCATATGACTTAAAATCAACTGGTTAGGACCTTTAAGATAATAAATTCCTTCAGTAGTTATTAATTTGTATTTTGACTTCCTCCCCCATATTCTTCCGACATCAGCAATTACACCCCTAAAAAACTGATAGTTAATTTCAGGTTCGTTACTTATAGCCTGTTGTTCCTCTTCTTTTTCTGTCTTTTCTTTTTCTGTCTTTTCTTTTTCTGAAACTGGAGGTTTTTCTTCCTCCGGTATTTCTACAACTGGTTTAAACTCATATTCCTTAAGATATTCTGACTTAACCCATCCTGTAAGATCTGGTGGAGGCTGGACTTTTACCCAATCAGATTTAACTTCCACAACTTTTAAAATATCTCCTTTATTAACCTGACCCAGAATAGTAGAATTTAAACTTGGCTTTGCTCTCAGATTTACCCTATTTTTTACCACTATTGCTTGAACTCCATCAATGGAGATCAGCTCTCTATAAACATAAACCCCAACATCTGAAGGAAGTATAACCTGTGTCCAGCCATACTTATTCCCTACCGATTCCAAAATGTCTCCTTTTTTTAACCTCTTCAAAATTTCAAAATTTTTATTGGGGCCTGCTCGTAAATATAAATGTTCAACTGCCACCTGTTTATAAGTAGCAGAATAAGAATTTAATTCTATCCCCAAAAATAAAATCACTGATATTGTAAACCCTTTACACATTTCCTTGAGTAGTTTCTGTCTTTTGTTCCTCCCTTTCTTCCTTCGCCACATGCTTTGCTGCTTTTAACCGCTTTCTTTTATACTTGGGCAATTTGAATACATTCACCTCATCTTCTCCGCTATTAATTACCATCGCCACTCGCTCAAATCGTTTGAGTACATTTCGTTGCTGAGCCTGCGTTTTAATTTTTAAACTGGGATGTCTACTCATCTTCTCCTCCTTTCGTTTTTCTTATAAACGCATCTCTATAAATTTTTCTTAACTTTTTAAGGTCGGCTTCAGCCTCAGCTTTGTGAGTATAATATCCAGCATAAACTATATTCCATTCTCCAGATGTTTTAACTATCACATTATACCCCTTCTTCTCCAGTTTTCTTTTCTCAGCCTGAGCATACTTTTTATTTTTATAAGATACAAGTTGAATTAAATATTTATCCTGGGGGAGGTGATTTAATTTTGGTTGTGATTTCTGTCTTGTAACCCTGATTCTGTTATCTTTTAGTTGAACACGAGGAGATGAAAATATCTGATGTGAGGACATTTTCTCTGCTCTATGTACCCCCTGATTATAACCTGCCAGATAACATCCCACCCCCATTATTACAACAAATAAAATAATAAGGGCAATTTTATCCTCGGTAAGTTTTATATACCTTTCATGAACTAATTTAAACTCTTTAGGGAATCTTTTTTTACCCCCTTTATTCTTATCCAGTTCTGGAAATAACTCACCACTGTATCTGGCCATTTTTTATTCATTCCTTTCAAAAACAAATTCAAAATCAACACTTCCCAGTGCCTCATCATTAACATCAAATGCGGTTTTTATATTAGAAACTATAAATTTTATTCTTTTGGCTTTAGGATTAGGCATAAGGAAACATACAAATCCATCATATATTACACCTGGAAAAACATATCCCCCACTAAGTTCAATAGATTTGAGAAGTGCCTTTTTCCTTTCCAACCCCCGACCAGCAAGACCTTTCACCAATCCTGCAGAAGGTCCATATATTCCGGAAGCAAAATCAGAAGTTGTTTTGGCAAAAGTGTATACAAAACTTTTGGCCTGATAAATATCAATTATCCTGTCAGCATTTATATACATATACTGAGTGCCCAAATCATCAATCACAACAAAATTTCCAGGTTCAAGATATATCCGGGAATCAGAATTATTCTCTATTCTTACCTTAAACACTATTACACCTGGAGGATAAGGATTATCTCCTGCCAGGTGTCCGAATGTATGTTTATCTTGAAAAATTTTATTTAATTCCGGATAGGGTATAAACTCCACACCAACTTTAATCCCATCTTTCTCGTCCTCCTGTTTAAAAGGAAATAATTTATATTTTCGATAATCAAATTTACTTTCAGCAGTTAACTGCCCTTTTCTTCCCTGAATATACACATAATTACTGGCACAACCTGACAATAGAAATATTCCCAATATTATTACTAAATTTTTACTATTCATCTTTTAACTCCTTCAGAAATTTTGCTATTTTTTCCATCAACTCTTTATCCTGAGTATAAGAATAAGCCTCTGCCAGATAGGTTTTATCTTTAACAAGTATCCTCTTTTTTACCAGAAAATCCAGTTTTTTCTTAACCATTTTAAACTCCTCCCCAATCCATTTGGCTATATTTTCGGGACTATCAATACAGCCTGGATTTTCGTGAAAAAATCTAACAAGCTTCAACAATACAGGATCATTCTTTATTTTAACAAAAAGATTTTTAACAATCATTTCTTAGAAATTTCCTCCAGCATTCTACAGGCAATTTTTTTAATTTTGCCTTTTTTAACGGCCCTTAAAAAAGCATCCACTACATCAGGATCAAACTGTTTACCACGCTGCTTTTTAATCTCTTCCACTGCTTGTTCAATATTCAAACTCTCCTTGTATGGCCGATGACAAATCATAGCCTCAAAGGCATCAGCCACACATAGTATCCTCGCTCCCAGAGGAATTTTCTTACCTTTCAAACCCCGGGGATATCCTTTCCCATCCCATCTTTCATGGTGATAAAGAATTATTGGAACAACTGGCTTAAGTGATTTTATTGACTTAACTATTTCTGCACTCTTCACAGGATGCTCCATTATGGACTGATATTCATCAGGAGTAAGTCGGCCTGGCTTTTTTAATATCTCCTCAGGAATTGCTACTTTACCAGTATCTAAAAGTAATGTGGCATATTTTATATACTCCTTTTCTTTAGAAGAAACTCCATATTCATCAGCGATAGCCATAACTAAATCTACAAAACTCAAAGGATGAGTGTAGGTTTGAGGAGATTTAACATCGAGTGTTTTAGATAAAGTCTTGAGACTCTCCAGAAGAATTTTACTCTGAGTTTCGTAAAGTTGAGCATTTTTAATTGCCACAATAGCCTGTTCAGCAAATACAGTTACAATCTCACGGTCATTTACATCAAAAGGCTTACCATTTTGCTTTTCTTTAAGACTTATAACCCCAACAAGTTCTTCTTCTATTAAAGGCACCCACAACCTTCGAGAGGTAAGTATAACTGCTCCCTCATTCAGTGCCTTCCCTATTTTACTTTTTTCCAGATTCAGACTCTTAACTCGAGGTTGGGAATTTATATTCGCAATTGCTGATGGCTGAAGTCTGTTCCCTTTCCGCATATATATTATACAAGTCTTGGATCTGGTAACTTGAAGACAAAGACGAGCCAGACGAGGAAGAAGTTCGTCCACATTGAGAGTAGAGGAAATCAATCTATGAACAGTATGAACAGTAGAAAGAGCAATAGCACGGGGTCTCAAATTGCTGTGAACCTTTATTAATTCTATCTCCTTCAATGCCTTTTCCAGCGATAGCATAAGAAAATCCTCGACAAACCTCAACAGCCGGCTATCCAGTCTACCCTTATTTATAAACAGACACAGAAATCCATATATAAGTCCACCATGATATAACGGAAAAATCCAGCCTTGATCAACAAAAGTAGACTTTATCTCTTCTATCTTTTTACTCCTGACGCACCTTTTTAATTTCCGTTGGATTTCTTCCACACACTTTGTAGTCACTTTCACCTGAACCCCATTTTCTTTAAAGGCTGATTTAAGAACAGACTTGAGTTCCTCCAATGTATGATGAGTAGTAATACGAGAAAGCAAAATAAGGAGGGTATTGCCGCCGGTAAGGTTATCAAGATGATACTTTAACCTCTCGATATCCCCACTCCCAGCGATGGTTTCTATAACCTTTTTTTCCAAAGATAATTCATTCATTTCAGGTAATATTTTAACTCGGGGAGAGATTTTTTACAATTAAACTCTGGTCAAAGGATCAAAAAGTTTCTTATATTCATCCTGGGCATATCTATCGGTCATGGAAGCAATATAATCAGCAATTGCCCTTTTTACCCCATCGGTTTTAATTCTATTCTGAACCTCAGATGGTAATTGGGTAGGCTGACTGAGATAAACATTAAATAATTCTCCAACAATTCTTTTTGCTTTTTCTGCCATCCGAACTACTCGATAGTGATTGTAAAGTCGCTCATATAGAAAATTTCTTAATGGTGCCCTTTTTTCTTCCATTTCAGAACTGAATGAAATCAATCTGGAAGGAGCCTTCCTTACCTCTTTTACGCTATCCACATCCTTAAGATTTTTTAAAGAGGTAGTTATTAAATCCTTTACTTTTATATCAATCAAAGTCCGAATTATCTGATGTTTTTTGATAGTAAAAGAAAGATTGGTATATTTTTTACTAACCACACTTTCTGCTTCTTTCCATAAAGATACTTCTTCCAATTCTCCTTCAGTTATTAATCCTGATGTCAAACCATCATCAAGATCATGATTATCATAGGCAATCTCATCAGCAACATCCACCACCTGAGCTTCCAGAGACGGCCTTTCCTGATTATAAAATTCACTCAAATCAAGATTACCATAACAGTTAGGAAGCTCAGATTCAGTAAGAGAGCGATATCCAAAATCATAGCGGGTAGAATGTTTTATTAATCCCTCTCTAACTTCATAGGTAAGGTTTAATCCCGGGAAATCCGGGTATCTTTCTTCTAAATAATCCACCACCCGCAGACCCTGCAAATTATGATCAAAACCCCCCTCGTCTCGAAGTAAATCTCTGAGAGCCTCCTCTCCAGAATGACCAAACGGAGTATGTCCGATATCGTGTCCCAACGCTATGGCTTCTACCAGATCAGTATTTAAACCCAAAGCCCGGGCTATGGATCGAGCAATCTGGGCAACTTCCAAAGTATGGGTAAGACGAGTACGATAATAATCTCCTTCATGGATCACAAACACCTGAGTCTTATACTCCAGCCTCCGGAAAGCAGTGGAATGAATTATACGATCACGATCTCTCTGGAAGCAAGTCCGAAACTCGTGTTCGGGCTCAGGATATTTCCTCCCTTTACTCTTCCTGCTGCAAACAGCATAAGGGGCTAATATTTTTTCTTCCAGTTCCTGATATTCCTCTCTATTCACCTTCTCAACGCAAGAGTTTATAAACCTTTTGTAACGACTGTGAAATCACCTTGGTATTAGAAATCACCGGCATAAAATTAGTATCTCCTTCCCAGCGAGGGACAATATGAAAATGAATATGGTACTCAAAGCCAGCACCAGCAACTCGGCCGATATTTAATCCAATATTAAAACCATCAGGATTTAACTTCTCCTTTAATTTTATCTGATATTGTTTAAGAAATTGAAATATCTCAATTATTTCGCATTTTTTAAGTTGGTATATCTGACTTATATGTCTATAAGGAGCAACCATCAAATGACCATTGTTATAAGGATAGATATTTAAAATCACAAAACAATATTTACCTCTTTTCAATACCAGATTTTTGCGGTCATTTTTAGATTTTGCTTTTTCACAGAAAATACATTCTGGTTTCTCATCTACGGTCTGAATATACTTTGACCTCCAAGGAGCCCATAATCTTTGCATTCAATTACCTCCCATCACAGCATAACCTGAAATATACAATTCCAGCAAATAGTTCAAAAATTCCACATCCCATATCCAAAATCCACCGGCTTTTAAAATTGTAGTTACACTCACATCCAATTTGCAAAAATCTATACATATCCGATTAGAAAAATCCCTTTTGGGTAATAATTTTATCAATTCTACTGCCTGAGGTTCATCAATAACTTTAAAACTTATTACTACTGCCCAGGGCCTTCCTTTTTTCTTTTCACATTTCAGACATAAAACATCACCAAAAATATTTTCTTCTATAATTTTAGAAAATTTAGGGAAAATCTTTCTATTATCATTCACCATCACATACTCGTTATTAAATGCCAAAAGCAAATTTTTAAGGAGTTTCACAATCTGAGTTCTGTGACTATTGTCATCCCAATTATAGATTTCAGGAATCATACCCTCAATACCAGGAGCAAAGATATTGAGTTCCTCCTTGTGAGAAAATCTTAATCCCATCACATCTGGCTGGTAAGCATACAACAGCCACAATCGGAATAACGGATCCTTAAGCCGGTAAAAACTGCCAGATTTTTCTAAATGACCATTTAAGGAACAATTTAGCAGCCCAGGTTTTAACTTCTCCTCTAATTCTCTTCTGCGAATATTCCCTTTTGCTACCTCCAGTAGAAACCAGAGATATTCTCTATTTTCTTTATAGGGAAGCGAGTATTTTAATTTTTCCTGAAAATATCTATAAAGAAATCCCTTGTTGTCAAGAACATTTTCTCTAATGGTAACAAGTAAACCTTCTCGATCCAGTGTTTTTAAATTATCCTGGATCCAATCAGTAAGAATATCAAGATAGAGAGGATAGCCTGCTGTTAAAAAAATCAGATTATCCAATATCTTGCGATCAGCAGTAATTTTCCTGTGGGCAATAAACTCAATAGCTTCAGTATAAGATAATTTCTTCAATTCCAAAATTTCAAAATTCCCGAAAAGCAATGAAAATTCTGAATGTAAAATCGACTTTGCTCTTTCCACTTCAGAGCTAATAAGGATAAATAATGAGCTACTATTAAGCATTATATTTTCCCGAAGTAATTTTATCCAAGAACCAATTCTGAGTTTTTCCAAATTAAAAAATTCATCAATTATATATACACATCTCAACTTTAAATAGCGATAAATAATCTTATCCAGTTTTAGTATGTGATGGAAAAGGCGGGTGTAATCGCCTCTTTTATAATACTCTTCAAGATCATCAACGAATTTCTTAAGATAACTGAACCTCTCCTTTAATGTTTCCGAAACAGAGCTTAAATCAGTAATTTCACCATTAGTGAATTTATGGAGAAAGAAAAAAATGGAACCCAAAAAGTTATCGGTAAAAAAGCCATCTTCAAGATTTATATAAATGGGGAAAATATCTCTGCCCATAACATGATGAATATATTTCAATACCAGAGAAGTTTTACCAATGTTTAATGGCCCCAAAATAGCAAGATTTCTCCTATATCCATTGAGGAAATCGTTCTTTATCTTATCTAATCTTTGAAGTTCACTCCTGCGAGCACAGAATCTGTCCAGAGGAACTGGTCCTACTTTAATCATTTTTCAGTCCTAAATAATTGAGGGGATTTACTGGTTTATGTCCCTTTCTGATTTCAAAATGAAGCACAGGATGTTGAGACGACAACAGTGCAATTTCTTCTCCCTGGTTCACAAATTCTCCTTTATTCACAACCACTTTATAAGCATAGGCATACACCGAATAAAGGTTGTTACCATGATCTATTATTACCACATTCCCATATCCTTTGAGATCACCTCCAGCATAAGAAACTACTCCACTTTTAACTGCTCTTACCTTATAATCTTCTTGAGCCAAAATATCGATACCTTTATTTATTCCTCGTTTTGTCCTCTCTTGAAAATTAACTATAATTTTACCATTTACAGGCCAGATAAACCCTTTACTGGAAAGAGACAGTGTTTTCTTAGCACCAGGTATATATATAAGTTGACCTTCTGTAATCATTTCAGGGTTGCTAATGTTATTGGCTTTAACTATCTCCTGAATGGGAACATTATAGGCTCGGGATATTCGATATAATGTCTCTCCTTTCTGAACTTTATGATAGACCCCTTTAGATACAGACTGAGGGATAGAAGGAAAAACCTCAGTTGCAGGAATTGTTTGGTAACTCTGCTCTGGCGGAATTGTAGCACATCCTGAAAGTAAAACAATTAAAAATACAATATATTTTTTCATCTCAACCTGTAATATAAGCGGGCGAGGGGATTCGAACCCCCGACGTCAGGCTTGGGAAGCCTGCATTCTGCCCCTGAATTACGCCCGCATATAAATTATTCCGGTTTTAAAACCTGTTTTTTTAAAGTCTGTTCTACAATCTTCAATGAACAGTACTTACTACACATAGAACAAGTATCAGAGATATGGGGAGGTATCTTATTTCTATATTCAGCGGCTCGTTCCCTATCAAGGAAAAATTCCAATTGTCTCTGCCAATCGCGAGAAGCACGAGCTTTACTTACCTCCAGTTCGCGAGCAACTGTTTTTTTCTTATTGCGAACAAAATTTACCGCCTCAGTTGCTATTCTGGAAGCCATTATTCCTTGACGCACATCCTCGATATCAGGAAGACTCAAGTGCTCTGCAGGAGTTAAATAACATATAAAATCTGCTCCTGCCAGTCCTGCTATTGCCGCACCAATTGCAGAGTTTATATGATCATATCCTGCACAGGAATCTAAAACCAGAGGCCCTAAAACATAAAGAGGAGCTCCAGAAGTTATTTCCTTAATAGCCTTAATTTCTTGTTCCACTTTATTTAAGGGAACATGTCCTGGTCCTTCCACCATAACCTGGACTTCAGCCTCTCTTGCCCGTCGGACAAGTTCTGAAACCACAAAAGTTTCCAGATACTGCAACTCATCGCCAGCATCAAATATCGAACCAGGACGGAGAGCATCCCCCAAACTTATAGTAACATCGTATTCTCGGCAGATTTCTAAAACCTGGTCAAAATTTTCATAAAATGGATTTTCACTATCAGTGATCACCATCCACTCTACAAGTAATGCTCCTCCTCGACTTACCACTCCCAATAATCTGGAAGAATTGGTTAAAAGTTCCACTGCTTTCTTAGTTATTCCAGCATGAATTGTAAAAAAGTCCACTCCATCCCTTGCTTGTTTTACCAGTACCTCCAAGAAATCTTGCTTACGAGCATAACCAATATTACCTTTTTTTCCCGCCTCAAAAGCAACTTGATAAACAGGAACGGTCCCCAGAGGTAACTGTGACCTGGTTATTAACTCTCTCCTGATAGTATCTAAGTCTCCAGAAATAGAAAGGTCCATCACAGTATCAGCACTAAGTTTATGTGCTAACTGAAGTTTTTCTATTTCCAGATTTAAGTCTTCCTTATCATGGGAAGTACCAAGATTCACATTTATTTTCACATATAACCCCTCTCCAATAGCCGTGGGACGATTAGGAGAATGGATGGGATTGTAGGGAACAACAACCCTGCCTTTTAAAATTTTCTCCACTACATCATTAATGTTTAATTCCTCATAGTTCGCAATTTTATATAAAAAATCAGGTATTTTGCCTGCTTTTAGACTTTGAATTATTGTCATTTTTCCAAAATCTGGCGCATTTTGGTTATAACTTTCTTCTTATCTCTGGAATTCTTAAGAGCAGATATCACAGCCACATTTTTAAATCCCATCTCCTTCACCTTGACAATATTTTTAAGATTTATTCCTCCAATAGCAACTAAGGGTAACTTTATTTTTTGTATTATCAATTGTATTTCAGTCTCGGGGATAGGTTCAAGTAATTTTTTCGTTGGACTTTTAAATATCGGCCCCACACTTATATAATCTGCTCCCTGTTTGCAGGCTTTAACTGCAGAAGAAAAGTCATGTGCTGAGTATCCTATAATCTTGCTAGGCAAAAGCTTTCTACCAACATTTACTGGAAGATCTTCACTTCCCAAATGTACACCATCACAATCAACTGCCATTGCTATATCTATACGGTCATTTATTATAAATAGTTTTCGGTGTTTCGCAGCCAGTTTACGGAGTTGGCAAGCTATTTCATAAAACTCACGGTCAGAAAGATATTTATCTCTAAACTGGATAATATCTACACCTGCTGTTATTACCTGCTTAAAATATGCAAGATGATCAAATCCAGAATCAGAAACAGCATATATATTAATTCCGGAAGGAAACTTCATTTATCAGCAAGAAAAAGTTTTTCCAACTCGTAAACTTTAAACCTCAATGACATAAACTTTTTCTTACATCTGGGATTTAAAACCGAACTTACCTCCTCCAAAACTCTTAATGCCTCGGTAACCCTTTGGAAATTTCGGCGTAATAATTGATGACTATCAACTTTTTTACCTCCAGCTAATTTAAATTTCATTTCATCTTTTTCCACATTTCTTGCCTGCAGTAACTTCTCCGCTGGAAATTCACTAATAATTTCAGCCAGCCTCCTCCGGATTTTTTTTATTGTAAGTGCCTTATTTGGTTCCGATAGCAAAAATCGAAATATATCCTCACATACCCGCAATCCTTCTCGGGCTCGATTATAATTAGCATCTATTATGCGGTAGAAAGCTTGGTACATATTTTTTTTGCTATCCCCGTTGTGCTGTACCCTTTAAGATAGGGTAAAATTCTCACCTTACCTCCATAAGATTCCACAAAATTCTTTCCCACCACTTTATCCTTTTTCCAATCTCCTCCTTTAAATAAATAATCAGGTTTTATTTGAGAAATAATCTCATAAGGTGTGGGAGTATCAAATATTACTACATAATCTACAGCCTGCAAGCTGGATATTACTTTGGCTCTATCTTGCTGATTGTTGAAAGGCCGGGTATTGCCTTTAATCTTCCTAACCGAACTATCAGAATTTAATCCCACAATTAAAACATCAACATATTTCTTGGCTCTTTCCAGATAATCTATGTGTCCAGGATGCAATATATCAAAACACCCATTGGTAAATCCGATGATCTTTCCCTGAGAACGCAACCGAGAAACAATCCTTAAAATGGAATTAAGGCTTTTTATCTTTTTATCCACTTTAGGAACCTAATTTTTCTTCAATGAGGTAACTGAATATATGTAGACAGGTTATATGTACTTCCTGAATTATTGAAGTATGAATGCTGGGGACAATAAGAGAGATATCCGATATCTCCTTTAATCTTCCTCCATCCTTTCCAGTGAGAGAAATAACAAACGCTCCCATTTTTTTTGCCCAAGTCACTGCTGAAAGCACATTGGGTGAAAGCCCACTGGTGGATATAGCAACTACCACATCCCGAGGCTTCAAAAATGCTTCCAGTTGACGCTTAAAAATTTCTACAAATGAATAATCATTACCAACCGCAGTAAGAGTAGAAGTATTAGTAGTTAAAGCATATACTGGTAACGGTGACCTATTTTTGCGAAATCTTCCTACCAGTTCAGCAGCAAAATGCTGGCTATCAGCTGCACTGCCACCATTTCCAAAGACAAAAACTGCTCGCTTCTCTTCTATTAAACATCTGGTTAAAATCTCCGCCGCCTCAATTATTTTTTCTATATTGTGAGAAAAAAAATCTTGTTTTGCCTGAATTGACTCTTTTATATAGGAAGTTATTATTTCCTTCATTCTTATCCAAAAAATGTCTCTGCTATCCGGTATATTTCCTCATCCACTGGTTTTATCTTCCCAAGTACATTCTCTAACAGTGCTTCTTCTATTCTATTCCCTTTAAGACAGACAACATATCCATATTTACCTTCCATTATTAACTCCACGGCTCGTATTCCATATCTTGTACCTAGAATACGATCAAAAGCAGTAGGAGAGCCTCCTCTCTGAATATGGCCAAGAACAGTTACTCTGGTTTCGTATCCCGTCTTTTCCTGAATCAATCTCGCTAGCACATGACCTACTCCTCCCAATCTGACATGACCAAATTCATCAACATCACCTTCTTGAGTTACAATTGTTCCCTCTTTAAATTTTGCACCTTCAGCCACTACTACAATGCTAAAGTTCTTTCCTCGACCATGTCTTCGCATTATCAGACTACATACTTCATCAATATCTATTGGTTTCTCAGGAATGAGTATAGCATCAGCACCGCCAGCAAGACCAGCATAAGTGGCTATCCATCCCGCATGTCTTCCCATAGTCTCCACTACCATAATGCGGTGATGGCTCTCAGCAGTGGTATGAAGTCTATCAATACACTCCATTGCTATATTGACCGCAGTATCAAAGCCAAAACTAAAATCAGTCTCAGCAATATCATTATCTATTGTTTTAGGAATTCCAACTAGGGGCAGCTGAAAATCCTTGTAGAGACGAGCAGCAACTCCTAACGTATCTTCTCCTCCAACTGCAATCAGTGCAGTTAACTCCAGCTGTTTGAAATTATCAACTACCCTCTGGACATCCTCCTGCTTCTTATAAGGATTAGTACGAGAGGTCCCCAGAATAGTTCCTCCCTTAGGAAGAATTCCAGAAATAGCATCGAGATCAAGGGAAAGTGTATCTCTCTCCAGCATCCCCTTCCAACCATTTTTTATTCCTACCACTTCAAAATTGTGATTAATTGCCTTCCTGACCACTGCTCGAATAACAGGATTAAGCCCAGGACAATCACCTCCCCCCGTTAAGATTCCAATCCTTGCCATTTACCTACCTCCTTTTTTAAAACTCACGAAACGGAGGAACAAATTCCTCACCTTCTTCTTCCTTCTCTTTCTTCTTCCTTTCACCTATTTTGGAAATATAAACCTTTATAGTAATGGGTTCCTCTAAACCCAGCATCTCCTGAATCTTTTTCTTTAAATCCTCCTGAAGACTTTCGGTAAGTTGAGGAAGTTTAATTTCTGATGTCACTGCAGTTTTTACTGCCACCACCAGACCTTTTTTCCTGGCAATTTTCTTAGCAATTACCTTAACTCTTACATCACGAATATCTGGTTTTTCCTTAAGAAATCTCCGAATATAATCCTCTATTGCTGAAAGGGTAATCAGCACCTCTCCATGTTCTGTTTTGAATGCAATATTTCTTTCCGCTTCCATCCCTGCCCACACAAAATTGAGAGAAAGCATAACAAAAATTATCGTTATTACTCCAATCAAGGTATAAAGAATCTTTATAGGAATAAATCTTTCTATACCGGAATAAAGACGCTGAATATCACTCTGATCCACTACTCCCCAAGTATAGAGAATTAAAAATATACCTAAAGCAACTAACATGACACCAAATAGAACCAAAAAAAATTTTGCTCTCAGTTTCATTTTATTCCTCCCTGGATTTTTCTTTTAATGACTCCAGAACCTCAATTATTCCCTCCTGTGAAATTCCTTCCACCTCAACATCAACTTTCACAGGAATGATACCAGTCATCTCTTCCAGCTTCCTCTTGACATTCTCTTGCACAGCTTTAACCACCTCAGGAATACTTATTCCAAACTTTACTATTATGGAAATAATAATTTTTACTTCCTGTTCACCTTCCTTCTCTACAACCACTCCTCGAAAAAACTTTCTCCTCCCAACAAACGATAGTAATCCTTTTCTGAATCCACTTGCTATCTTCTCCACTCCCTCTACTTCCAATGTTGCTCTGCGAGCAATCGCTATTATCACCTCATTATGTATCTTCATTTCTCCCAGTTCATTCTTATTTGCAATCATTTCTTCTCCTCCTATTTTTCTTCTTTTCCCAACAGTCTGTCTACAAAATCAGTATAATAATCACCAGTCTGAAAACGTTCATCAGTTATCACTCTTTTCAAAAATGGAATTGTAGTTTTAAGAGGGTCAAGAATAAATTCCTCCAATGCCCTTCTCATTCGGGATATAACCTCATTTCTATTTTTACCATAGGCAATTAATTTTGCGACCAGAGAATCATAATAAGGGGGGATGGAATATCCGGAGTAAAGATGAGTATCAACTCTTATACCCGGTCCTCCTGGAAGATATAAAGCATCAACTCTGCCAGGTAAAGGTATAAATCCATTATCAGGGTCTTCAGCATTTATTCTACATTCCATTGCCCATCCATTTATGTGCACATCTGACTGCCGATATCTCAATTTTTCTCCTCCCGCAATTCTTATCTGTTCCTGAACAAGATCAATACCAGTCACAATCTCTGTCACAGGATGTTCTACCTGGATTCTGGTATTCATCTCCAGAAAATAGAATTTTCCCTCATTATCCACTATAAATTCCACAGTACCACAACTATAATAATTAATAGCCTTGACAAGTTTAAGAGCGGTTTCACCCAATTTTTTCCTCAGTTTATGATTTATAACCGGAGATGGACTTTCCTCTATAAGTTTTTGAAATCTCCGCTGGACAGTACAATCTCTTTCACCAAGATAAATTGCATTCCCATATTTATCACTAACAATCTGAACTTCCACATGGCGGGCGTTGGGGATAAATTTTTCTATATACAACTGTTTATTTCCAAACGCCTCTTCGGCCTCTCTCTGAGCAGTTATAAATGCTGAAACTAACCGAACATCATTATGGCATATTCGCATACCCTTGCCACCTCCACCTCCAACTGCCTTTATCACCACTGGATAACCAATCTCGTCAGCAACTTTTAGAGCCTGATCTCTATCCATAACTGGTCCATCACTACCCGGAATCACCGGAACTCCAGCCTTTCTAGCAATATTTCTAGCCTGAAGTTTATCTCCCATGAGCTTAATACTTTCAGGACTAGGACCAATAAATTCTATTTTGCATGATTGACATATCTCTGCAAAGTGATAATCTTCAGCCAGAAACCCATAGCCGGGATGTATTGCTTCCACATCTGTAATCTCAGCAGCACTGATTATTGCTGGAATATTAAGATAACTGGATTTAGAAGGAGCAGGACCAATACATACCGCCTCATCTGCAAGACCGACATGAAGACAATCATCGTCAGCTTCAGAATATACTGCTACAGTTTTTATCCCCAGTTCTTTACAGGCTCGAATAACTCTTACTGCAATTTCACCTCGGTTAGCGATAAGGATTTTTTCAAACATGGAAATTAGGAAACTTTAACTTTAAATAGATTGTCTCCGTAATCTACTGGTGAACCGTTCTCCACTAGGACTTCCAGAATTTTTCCCTTGATTTCAGACTTAATCTCATTCATCAACTTCATCGCCTCTATTATACATACTGTCTGTCCAACATTTATCTCATCTCCCACCTCCACAAATGGAGGAGCGTCAGGAGCAGGTGCGCGGTAAAAAGTCCCCACCATGGGAGACTTGATATAGGCAATACCCTGTTCCTGAGTCGAAGGCTGAGGTGAAGATGGTTGAGGAGTGGGAATCTGGGGAGAAAATGAGATAACTTTCTCACCTTGTTCCTCTTTTTTACGGAGTTTGATTCTTTTACCTTCCTCCTCAATTTCTACTTCCACCAGATTCTCGTCATTCATCAATTGAATGAGTTGTTTGATTTTTTCTAAATCCATGTTCATACCCTCTCTAAATATTGACCTGTTCTGGTATCAATTTTGACCTTATCTCCAATCTTTATAAACAGCGGTACTTCTACCACAAGTCCTGTCTCCAATTTGGCAGGTTTGGTTCCGGCTTTAACTGTGTCACCTTTAAAACCAGGCTCGGTTTCTACCACCTCCAGAATTACAGAATTGGGAGGAGAGACAGTAACAATTTTCCCATCATGAAATGAAGCAGTTACAGTCGTATTCTCCTTAAGATAGAAGAATATATCCTCAAGTTCCTCTCTAGGAATTTCAATTTCTTCATAACTTTCTTCATCCATAAAATGTAAAAACTGACCATCATTGTAAAGATAAACCAAACTCCGTTCCTCCATGTAAACATTTTCTACCTTATCATCAGTAGAAATTGTTTTTTCAATTACCTGGCCAGTGACAACATCCTTAAGTTTCAATCTTAGAAAAGCCCCTCCTTTACCTGGCTTGGTATGAGAAAATCCTAACACAGCATAAAGGCGGGAATCCAGTTTTATCACCATTCCAATTTTAATCTGATTTACAGGAATCATTCCAGAATAACTCCTTTATTTTTTTCAACCAAAATTACATCCTCACATCTTACTCCTCCCACTCCGGGGAAATATAATCCGGGCTCTATCGTAATAACCATGCCTGATTTTAATGGCTCCTGGTTATATCTGTTTACAAATGGGGGTTCATGAATTTCAAGACCCACCCCATGCCCGAGACCATGACAAATATTTTCATTAAATCCCTTTTTCTTCATATAATTTTCCACCTTGGTGACTAACCTACTTATAATTTCACCCTCCTTAATTAGAGACAGACCTAACTGTTTTGCTTCTGTTATAACATCGTAAGCCCGTTTAATTACCTTTGGGATTTTATCCCAAAAGAACATTCGTGTCAAGTCAGCGCAGTATCCCCGATATTTGGCTCCACAATCTAATAGTAAAAATCTGGAAATTTTCTTTTCAGTAGGAAAAGCATGAGGGTAAGCGGAGTTTACTCCACTGGCAACAATGGGAACAAATGCGCTACCATCGGCACCCAGAGATTGCATTTGAAACTCTAAATAAGCCTTAATTTCCTTCTCTTCTCTGTTGCGGAGTTTATTTCTTAGGGTAGAGATTGCTTCTTTAGTTATTTCTATTGCTTTCTTTATTCTGGTAATCTCCTCACTGTCTTTAATCTTTCTTAATTCCCTGACTAAAAAATTTGAAGACAAATTGTGGAATTCATTTTTTAATTTCAAATAAGTCTCGAGATTTGTAGTCCCTTCCAGTCCTATTTTTTTTCTCCCCCTGTATCTTGTAAGGAGTTTTTTAAGCTCGTTAACATATCCTTTACGAGCCATAATAATCTTTATTCTTTTATTCTCTGATTGTAATAACTGCTGATAGCGACCATCAGTTATAAGGTATACATGAGATTTATTCTGAATGACAATAAGCACTCCCTCAATCTCCTGATCCAAGAAGTATCTTAAATCCAGAGGATTACAGATTATATAAATATCAATTTTAGAGGCAACTAAAAGTGTTTGGAGTTTTTCTAATCTAGAAATATTAAGAGGCATTAACTCTCAGCAGATTTCAACATTCTGGAAATTGCCATTACTGCCAGTATGTAACTATCCTTTCCAAACCCCGCTATCTGCCCCAAACATACACCAGCGATTAGAGAACGGTGACGAAATTCTTCTCGTTTGTAAATATTGGAAAGATGCACTTCTATACAGGGTATATTAACCGCCTCAATAGCATCACGAATGGCTACACTGGTGTGAGTATAACCAGCAGGATTGATTATAATAAAATCATAATTATCTTTAGCCTGTCCAATTCTGGTTACTATTTCTCCTTCTGAATCAGATTGAAAGAAGTCAAGTTGGATATTCTCCTTTTCTGCCACTGCAATCATCTGATTACAGATATCTTCCAGAGTATATCTACCATATATCTCTGGCTGTCTTTTCCCCAGAAGGGCAAGATTGGGACCATTTATTACCAGAACCTTAGCCCGAGGACTTTTCATAGTACTTAGATTCCTCTATCAACATAATAGGAATACCATCTTTAATGGGATAGAGAAGTTTACACCTACAACAGTATAACCCCTTATCAGGAAGAAGTTCTAAATCTCCTTTACATTTAGGGCAGGCAAGTATTTCTAAAAGTTCAGGATCGATCATCTTGAGATTTTTTCTCTTCCTGTCTTGCTTCCACAAAAAGCATTTTCAGATAAACCACCATTTCATCTAAAAGTTTGTGTTCATCTTCTGCAAGATTACCTTTGGTTTTCTCTCGCAACATATCAAGAGTATCAATAACATACCTTGCCTGGCGAAGGTCTGTTTCTTTCTTTTTGGTAATGGGATTCTCCAATTTACCTAAAGCAACCAAACATTCCAATCCCAGCCCATTTATGAAGTTAACAAAATTCACTTCCCAGTTATTTTCAGAATTTTCTTTATTCATAGTGATTATGATTTTACATCCATTTCTGGAAGTTTACCACCATAAAAAATCTCATTCATGAATTCTCCTGCAGTAGTAAGATTACAAGGTGTGACCGGAGGATGAACCTCTAATACATGAATTTTATCTTTATACCTTTCCAAAAAAGAAAAATCTATTTCTCCTTCTCCAGGGAGTTTGTGATCATCTATCCCCTGAGCGTCATGAATATGAAAGCCAGCTATATATTTATCCAATCGGGTTAAAACTTCCGACTGGGTATAAAGTCCAAGTTTTTCCCGAACATTCACATGTCCAATATCATGCCAGTATCTTAAAAAAGGAGTATCAAAAGTGGTTAATACATCCTCTTGTTCTTCCAGTTCAGGGATTTCATTAAGATAATATCTAGATTCCAGAGCAATTATTACATTTAGTTTTTGAGCCCATTTCAATAATTCCTCAATAGAAAACTTAAGAGAATCTATAAACCTTTTTGCTTTTTGATTCCTGATACCCATAAACCTATTAAGAGTGGTTTCAAATTTCTGAAAATCACGAGCCCTCTGCTTCCACAATTTCAAAGTCTCATCCTCAATATCCACCTTTCCAGCATGGAGAATTACAACCTTAGCAGATAACTCATATGCAGTTTCCAGAGTACCTAAGGTATACCGGACAGCAAGTTTTCGTTCATCTTCATCAGGAGAACTCAGAGAGAAGTAATCGGGATTTGGAAAATAAGGGAAATCCAATATGGGAAATGGACAGAAATTATGAACTGTTATCACCTGCAAGGAATACCTAGGAAGTAAAGATTTAATTTCCTGAATTTGATGAGCTTTAAAATGAAAACTTAACTCCATCTGATGGTAACCTGCTTGGTAAATCCCTTCCAAAATCTGAGAAATATTTGTCTTATCTTCTGCCCAGGCTGTTGAAACTGCAAGATTAACGTTCAAATATTACCCACCTCCACCATCACACATCTTGATGGATCTAGATATTTGTTAACGAAATCCAGCAATTGTTCTCTGGTTATTTTTTTTATTCTGGAAGGATATTCATGATAGTTTTGAGCCCCCTTACCCAAAAGTTCTTCCAGGGCAAGATGGAAACCATAAGAAATGTTCTCAATAAGTTCTTTATTATATCTGGTAATAAGAAGTTTCTTGGCATCAGCAATTTCCTCATCCTGGATATCGCCAGTTCGTAACTGATTTATTATCTCTACCACTTTCTCTCGCACCTGGTGTTTATTTTCAGGAGTAGTGGCGACATAGAAAACCAAAGCTCCACACTCAGGCCCAATAATTACACCTCCTCCCAGAGTATAAGCAGCTCCTATTGCTCTGCGAATTTTATTGAAAAATAAAGAGCCCTGACCAGAAACTAAAGTCTGAACCACATCGGCAGTATATCTATCTGGAGTATTTAATCCCGGAATAATAAAACCAACTTCCAAAACCACCTCTCTCTGAGGTATTTTCTTTTCTCTAAATATTACCTCGGAAGGTGGATTGGCTTCAGAAATAGAGACATCCAACTTTTTTTTCTTCCAGTTCTCAAATAATTTTTTAATATCCTTACTTAACTTAGAAGCGTCAAATTCCCCCACAATAGAGATCACACAATTATTAGGCACAAAATACCTACCAACAAAATCTCTAATGTCATTTATTCTTAAGTTATTTATACTCTGAGGACTACCTTCAACAGTATTATGATAGGGATGTTCACCAAATAGATTTGCTCGTAAAAGTTTAGATGCCTGATAAAAAAGGTCAATTTCTAGATCGTGAAGTTTCCCGAGTTGAACATTCTTCTGAACTTCAAACTCCTGAAAATTAAACTCAGGATTTATTAGTAAATTTGCCAATAAATTTAAAGCTGGCTTTAGATTTCTACCTACAACCTCAACTTCAAAACCCATGGTGTTGTTACCACTGATAGGACTAATTTTCCCACCCAGCTGTTCAAATTCCCGCTGAATGTCTGGGGTAATAAGTGACTTCACCAATATTTGAGATATTCCGTTGTTTTTATTATTTTCAAATCTCACCCCACCTTCAAACACTGCTATTATAGACACAACTCCAGTCAATCTTCGATTACAGAGTATCAACCGCAAACCGTTATCTAATGTGAGGGTATCAAAATCAAGTTCCAAAGAGGCTGGTGATAAAGCAGTCTTTTTCTCCTTTTCAGGAACAAGTTCTACCCAACAGGCAATTTCAGGATTCAAATAGCGAATGGCTACTTTTTTAATATCAGAAGATTTCAATTCTAAAAATTTTTTAAGATAAAAAAGTGGGAATCTAAAATCAGAAGTTATTCCCTGATCGCGAGCAAGATTTTGAGCAATTCTTAACACCCCTTCCTGAGATTTAAGCATCTCATACATTAATCGCATCTTGAGACGCTGGATACGATGGGTGTTTAAACTTTTAGTTTTAAAATTAATCAGAAATTTTTTAAACTCTTCTTTGAACTTGGAATAATTTTTAGTCTCCATAACTGCAAAAAATACAACCTGACCTTGAAGAAAAGGAGTATAGTTAGTGCATGATATTGTGTAACATAAACCAGTTTTTACAAATCTCTGGTATAAGGGGGAATCCTTACCCTGAGAAAGATAATCGCATAACATATCCAGTGCCTGCAAATCGTCATCAAAAACAGAAATACCAGGGAAGGAGATAAATACATATACCAGTTTTCCGGGATATTCCTGGCTATAAAAAACAGGAAAATTCCTCTCCTCATAAGGGTAAGGATTTTTGAAAATGAAACCCGGTTTCAATTTTGCAGTGATTTCTGCTATCTCCTTATACACCTTGCTGAACTCCAGATCTCCCACAATGGATATTACACAATTATTAGGGGTATAATACTGAGAATGAAAATTTTCAAAATCCTGAAGAGTTAACTTTTTTATAAGATAAGAATGTCCAATAACTGGTTGTTTATAAGGATGGCTGATATAGGAATTTTCAAACCCTAGTTTAAAAACTAAAGAACTAGGGTCATCGTCGCGAAATTTCTCTTCTTTCAATACCACTTCTCTTTCCCGTTCAAATACTTCCTGAGGAACTTGAGGATTAAATAATGCTGAGACAAAAATTTCCAGTGCCTGCTTCCAGTTCTGTTTGGGAACCTCCAAAAAGTAGAGAGTATGGTCAAATGTGGTATAGGCATTGGAATTAGCACCTAGCTGTCTTAATCTCTCTTCCAGTTCCTTCCGGCCTTCAAATGTAAGATGTTCAGTTAAATGAGCAATACCTGAACCTAAATACTTTCCCTCGTCTCCACTTCCTACTTTTATAAAAATTGCTATTCCTACAATATCTCCAGGATAATGTTTGAAAACCACATTCAACCCATTACTCAATTTTTGAGAAATAACTCTCTTATAAAAATCTTCCATTCTGTGCATAGACCACCTCTGTATTTTTTGGACTTTAACAGGAGATAGAAACAAAAACAGACAACAACTTATTCTCCACCACCTGGTGGAGAACTTAATTTTATTCTCCACTTATTTTATTTCCTTCTCTTCTTTTTCAGAAGTTTTCTTCGCCTTATCTCACTGGGCTTCTCATAATGCTTTATCGCCCTTATCTCCTTCATCAAGCCCTCTTGCTCGATCTTTCTCTTAAATCTCCTCAGAGCTTGATCAAGGCTCTCACCCGGTCTTACTTCCACTTTAGCCATTAAATATCACATCCTTTCCGTAGTTTTCTTCCGATTATAAATCCTTTACATATCCGCTGTCAAGTTAATGTCGCAGGATAGGAAATAAAGATTAAATTACTTCTATAGAGATTCTTGAACCTGATATGATAAAGGACTTCTCTTCAATACTACATAACTTCTACCCAAAACATATCCCAGAGTTACACAGAAGATTAAAACAGCAAACAACAAAATAAATACCCGATTCATAAAACTTCGAGCATCAGGAATTACAAGTTTAATTTTTGTATCAGTGATAGATTCACTGCGACGGAGCTTTTTCAACAATTCCTTGACAACATCTCTGGGGGTATAGAAGTTCCAGACATAAGGTGAAGATATTGGCAATCCTTTTCTGAATGATCCAGCAGATTTCAGATTTATGAATATTTCTGCGTAATCAACTAACTTATTGGACATTCTGGTGGTATAGTAAATCTCTTTCAGATTAATTATGGAAAAGTCTTGCCTCATATCAAACCTTTCTTCTCTTTGTTCACAAGAAATTTCTCCTTCTCTCCTCTTCCCTATGGCAGCAACCCATTGTGCTACTAAAGAATTCACCACCATTTCTCTTATTTCTCCAGGAGGAAGAGCCTGCAAAGAATCTGTAACCCTAGTAATAACATCTTTTACATTATTAGCTTGCTGTAATCTCCGATTTTTTAAAGTAACCACATCAATAGGAATTCGATGCCTCTCCTCGGAAACAGGGATAGTAGAGTTAACCACTGGGTTTATACTGTCAGAAGTGGTTAGAACAGGTGTCTGAACTCTTACAGGAGTAACAGAGAGAGTTACAGAAGTCCTTTCTACACACTTTGGAGAGTGACTATTGCCATTAAGGTGATTTTCTGAAAAGACTCTTACAGATGTAGGAACAATTTCAAGAGATCGGGGGTGAGTTATTGTAGATGGTTCATTTACACTTTGTATCCTTCCCGGAGACGATTGAGAAGGAGAAACAGACTTAGCAGGGGTATCTACTATTGCCACCTGAGTTGAAGAAATTCCTCTATTGGTGTCTTCTGCAGGAGGAGGTGCCTGAAATTGGGAAAGAGAAATTCCCTCCGGGTTAACCTTCGTTTTATT
>CBEUCN010000001.1:0-82518 GCA_965541635.1 uncultured bacterium | reverse complement strand
ATGATGTTGGGCGAGTTATAATAGGCAAGGAGCGGATTCATGTAATTATATATGCCACAAAGGACATTCTGGTTTCACCTGAGCGGAGGTTAAAAATAGTGGATTTCTTGAAGCATATAAAATTATCAAATGAATAAATAAAAGGAGGTGGTTTAAATGGCTAAGTTTTTACTTTTAGGGAAGTACTCGCTGGAAGCGATGAAAGGTATTTCTGCTCAGCGAACCCAGGAAGCAAAAAAAATAGTTGAGGATGCAGGAGGAAAAGTAAACTCCATTTATGCTCTTCTGGGTCCATATGACCTGGCGCTGATTCTGGAATTGCCAGACGATAAGTCCGCGATGAAGGTTTCCTTAGAATTGACCAGAATGAGTGGAATTGCATTTACAACTCTTCCCGCAGTTGATGTGGAGGAATTTGATAAACTTGTAGGTTAATCAAAAATTTCGCGCCAGGTCTTTCAGTTCCTGGAGGTATTTCCACTCCCCGGGAGAGTAGGCCGGGAAGATGGAATTATTGTGATATAGAGGCTCGCTTAGGTCATATTTTATCCTTTTTGCAATCTCAGTGCCAGGGATGGGTGCGTATTCTGCAAGCAGAGGTTTGGCTTTTAATTTTTTTACATATTCTATTGAGGTTTTTACCATATCTAGGTTTTCATCTGGCAAGCCAATTAAAAGGTAGGCAGAATATTCCCAGTTTCTATATCCTGCTTTTCTCAGATTATAAATTGCTTTCTCAAAGTCAGACAGGAATACTTTTCCACCGGTTTTGTGTTGAAATTCTTCCTCCGCTGATTCCAGACTCAATCTGGGATTTATAAATCTTGCATTGTGCATTAGTTGTGCCAGTTCCTCATCGATAAACCTGGCGTGAAGTCCATTAGGGGTATGAAAATTTACAGAGATATTTTTCTCAGCGAGTATTTTTAAAAAATATTTAATCCGCTGGCGGTTGTAAAGCAGGGCATCATCATAAAAAGCAAAATTCGTTATACCTTTACGGTAAAAAAATTCAACTTCCTTAATTACCAGACTTATATCTCTTTCCTTATATTCAGGATGAATGAACTTTATTCCGCAATAAGTGCAGTTAAATACACATCCCCAGGAAGTTCTTATTACCACATATGGAAGTTGAGAGTAGAAAGAGTAATCAGGGGATTCTTTATAGATTTCCTGAGGTGTTATTTCAATTTTCACAAATTCTTTTAACAATTTACAGAATTTTTCCATTTCCGTACTTTTAACTATGAAATCTGCTCCTAAACTCTGGGCGTGCTGGGGGCATAAACTGGGATAAGTTCCTCCCAGAATAATTGGGATATCCGGGAAGGTGGTTTTCAAAATTTCTATTAACTCTTTAACTCCTAAATACCAGTAACTCATCCCTGAAGTTACAAGAATAACTTCGGGCTGGCATTCTTTAAGTTTCTTTACTATTAACTCTGGAGGCAAACCATATCTTCTGTAATGTCGGGGTATAAACTTTAATTTTTCAGGTTTTGGGGCCTTACATTCGTAGAATTTCCCACAACCGTAGGGGGTGGTTTTAAGTGGCTTATTGATAAAATGCTTAAGTTGGGGATGAAATCTGTCCAGGACGTCAATGAATTTGACCTTGATTCCTCTATTTTTGAGAACTGACAAGATGTGCAGGAATCCATAAGGTTTAAGCCAGAGGTCATATGCCGAAAAATCATAAACACCGGGGTTGATGGCTAAAACTTCAGACATCCTTCTAATATACCATAATTGCAGGATTGCTCATAAAGATAATATCAATAATTTTTCGCAATATTCTCAAATATTTCGGAGGTGAGACCTCCGAACATCTTGAATATCAAAGGGTTATCTGGTATTGATTCTATGTTCAGAGCTAAGCTTCAAATAAAAAGAGCTTAGCTTCGAACAAAAATGGATGGTGCGTCAATGCGAAGAGAATGCCTGAGGAATAAGAGTCGATTAAAAAAGTTGACAAAAGAAGCGTCGCTCATTTTGTCAACTTTTGGGAACATTACACCATATTACTTTTGTTCAGAGCTAAGCTTCGAACAGAGGAGGTTATTTTATGTATTCTTTTCATACTTGCGACTAAGATTTACGAAAATAGTTTGCATTACTTCCCCTTTTTAAAATTTATCTGGAGATGGCCTTTTCTGTTATAATGTTTCTATGAGTAAAAAAGTCTACATCAGAACCTTCGGCTGTCAGATGAATGAGCGGGATTCGGAATGGATTATAGGAAGGTTACTTTCTGAGGGCTGGGAGTTAACAGATAATCCCGCTAATGCTGATCTTGCCATTGTTAATACCTGTAGTGTGAGAAAGCATGCTGAAGACAGAGCATTTTCGTTAGTTGGGCGGTTAAAAAAAATCAAGAACCAGAAGCCGAATTTTAAAATTGCTCTTATTGGTTGCAGTGCAGAGGCTTATAAGGAGGGGATTTTTGAGAGATTTCCTTACGTTGATTTAGTTATTGGTCCTGCAAAAGAGAATAAATTTTTAGAGTTTTTGAAGGAAGAAAGAAAAATCTTATCTGTGGGAGAAGAAGAAGGAGAAAATAAAGAGTTTATTCCCGAATGTGATTACCGCAGAAAGAGATTTTCTGCATTTGTTTCTATTATGGAGGGATGTGATAATTTCTGTTCTTATTGTATTGTCCCTTATGTTCGGGGAAGGGAAAGGTCGCGTCCTTTAAAGGAGATAGTCAATGAGGTTAAATTTCTGGTGGATAAAGGCTATAAGGAGGTAATGCTTCTGGGGCAGAATGTGAATAGTTATAAGTTGGATAGTTTGTTAGTTGGTTCGTTGGGTAGGGATAAAAATAATGGGTTTATTAAATTGTTAGAGGAGATAGATAAAACCGGGATTGAGAGAATAAGATTTATGACTTCTCATCCCAAAGATGCCAGTGGTGATTTATTTAGAGCCATGCGTGATCTGGAACATGTATGTGAACATTTGCATTTGCCTTTGCAGTCGGGCTCGGATAAAATTTTAAAGTTAATGAATAGAAATTATACTCTGGATAGATACCTCAATCTTGTAGATGAGTATCGCAAAATTTTACCTTCTGGGAGTTTGACTACAGATATAATTGTGGGGTTTCCGGGAGAGGAAGAGGAGGATTTTGAGGCTACATTAAATGCTCTTTTGAAAATTGAATTTGATTCTGCATTTATATTTAAATATTCTCCCCGTCCTTACACCTCAGCCAGTAAATTAGAAGATAATGTTCCCAGACAGGAGAAGGAAAGAAGGAATAATCTGGCTTTGGCAGTTCAGAAAGAAATTTCTTTGCGGAAAAAAATGAAACTTCTGAAAGAAAAGGTTGAGGTTCTATTTGAGGAATGTAAGGATGGAAAAACACTGGGAAGAAGCAGGGAAAATTTTAGTGTGGAAGTAAACAGGAAGGAAACTCCGGGTAGTATCGCAGATGTTATTGTTGAGGGTGTGAGAATTAATACTTTGATTGGAAGATGAAAGGTAGAGTCTTAGTAGTGTTAAGTCTGGTTTGTAATATTTCTTTGAGTTTTGCTCAGGAACTATCTACTGCTTGGGAATATTTTTTGAAGGGGAGGTATAATATTTCAGAAAGAATTGTGAATTCACTTCTGGAGGAGAAAAATTTTTCTCCTGATGTATATTATTTGAAGGCGCTTATTCTATTACGCACAGGAGATTTTGAGCGTGCCCGAATTTATTTTGAAAAACTAAGTTTTTATGGAAAGAATTGGTCAGAAATCTCTTTAATCTCTCAGGCAGATAGTTTCTTTCAGCAGGGAAAGTTATCTCAGGCAAAAAGCATTTACCAGACATTTTTAAAAAGATATCCCCACAGCAGTTATCTGCCGGAAGTATTGTATAAATACGCTCAGATATTGAGAAAGGAAGGGGCGTGGGAGGAAGCAAAAACTTATTTTAGAAAAGTGGTGAATGACTGGCCACATTCATTGTTTGCCACATTTGCTCGCAAATTGTTATCGGAAGATGAATTCTATTTCTGTGTGCAGGTAGGGTCCTTTCTTAATTATGACAATGCTTATAATCTTACTGTCAGAATAAAAAATATGGGTTATCCTGCTTATATTAAAAAGGTGGAATATCGGGGGGAACTTTACTACCGGGTAAGAATTGGAAAATATTCTGATAAGAATTCTGCTCGCAAAGTTTGTGCTCAGTTGCGTAAAAAAGGAATACATGGCATCATCTATCCCTGAAGAAAAAAAGTCACTTATAATTGTAATAACAGGTCCCACCGCTGTAGGGAAAACAGAAATAGCATTTAAACTCGCTGAAAATTTATCCTCTGCTGAGATAGTTTCCTGTGATTCTATGGCAGTATATACAGAGATGAATATAGGGGTGAGTAAGCCTTCGCCTGAGATGAGAGAAAAAATCCCTCATCATCTTATAGATGTTTGCAGTGTAAAAGATGAATTTAATGTTGCTGAATATGTAAAACTGGCAAAAGCCTGTATTGAAGATATAATTGCCAGAGGTAAAATTCCCATTATAGTTGGAGGTAGTTTATTATATCTGTATTCTCTTTTAGATGGAATTTTTCTGGGGCCGGGTAAGGATGAAAGGTTACGTGAAGAGTTGATTTCAGCTGCCAAGACTCGAGGGTTAAATTATCTTTATGGTAAACTTAAAGAAATTGATCCTGAATCTGCAGAGAAAATTCATCCTAATGATTTAAGGAGGATAATTCGGGCTCTGGAAGTATGGTTGATAACCGGAGAGAAAATTTCAAAGTTGCAGAGAACAAGAACGGGAATATATGATAAATACAATGTAAAAATTTTTGCTCTTATCAGGGAGAGGAAAAAAATTTATCAAAATATAGATCTCAGAGTGGAGAGAATGGTTTCTCAGGGTTTAATAGATGAGGTTTACCGATTATGGCAAAAAGGATTGGGACTCACTGCTTGTCAGGGACATGGTTACAAAGAGATAATAGGCCATTTTGAGGGTAGGTATAGCCAGGAAGAGGCTATTCGGTTGACCAAACGCAATACCCGCAGATACGCCAAAAGACAAATTTCCTGGTTGCGGCGGGATAAGCGGATAAAATGGATAAATCTTGACAATTTTAAGAGTGGAAATGAAGTGGTAAGTTATATAATGAAAGAATCGGGAATTATTTCATGAAGGAAAAGGCATTTGTAGTAACAGTTGTAGAAGAGAGGAAAAAAGATATCTGGATTGCTCAGGATAAAGCAGAAGAGATGAGAGAATTAGTATCTTCAACTGGCTGTGAGATAGTGGGAGAATTGATAGTTAAACTTAAACAGCCTAATCCCCGCTATTATCTCGGAAAGGGTAAAATAGAGGAAATCAGAGAAAAGGCTCACAATGCACAAAGTGAGGTGATAATATTTTCCCATGACCTTTCTCCTGCTCAGCAGTTGAATATAGAAGATGAGGTTGGTATAAAAACCATTGATCGCACTCAGTTAATACTAGATGTTTTTGCTCATCATGCTCGAGGTTCGGAAGGGAAACTTCAGGTGGAATTGGCGCAACTGCAGTATTTGCTTCCAAGGTTAAAGGGAAAAGGAATTTTGCTTTCTCGTCTGGGAGGAGGAATTGGAACCAGAGGACCAGGAGAGAAAAAACTGGAGATAGACAGGAGGAGAATTAGAAAAAGAATTGATAAATTATTACAGGAACTGCAGGAGATAAGGAAGAGAAGAGACGCCTTGCGTAAGAGAAGGCAAAGTAATGAGATTCCTGTCGTTGCTCTTGTAGGTTATACTAATGCTGGCAAAACCACATTATTGAATAGATTAACTACTGCCAATCAACCTTCATCCAATGCCATGTTTACTACCCTTGATCCTGTATCTCGAATTTATTATCTTTCAGGAAGACAGAAAATTCTGCTTCTGGATACTGTGGGATTTTTGAACGAACTGCCCCATCATTTGATAGAGGCATTTAAAGCCACTTTGGAGGAAGTTTGTTCAGCAAATTTGGTACTTCATATTTTGGATGTAAGTCATCCTCTGTATAAAAAGAGAGAAACTGCAGTATATAATGTGTTAAAGGAGATTGGAGCCAGAGAGATTCCAGTTATTACAGTTGTGAATAAAATTGATTTGTTGCCTGCTCATAGAATCGAATCTTTAAAATATAACTATCCTCAGGCAATTTTTATATCAGCGTTAAAAGGATGGGGGATAGATGAATTGCAATACAGGATTAAGGAATTTCTTGCAGATTATGAGTCCTGGTTACAAATATACTTGCCCAAGGATAAGATTCATCTTGTTAAACTTCTGCCTGAGGATAAAATTGTTGAATTGTGTTCAAAAAACGGTGGACTTTATTTGCGGGCAAGAGTAAACTTAGCAACCAGAGAGAGATTTTATCAGAAACTTAAAGGATAACTTCCAGATGAAATTATATAAAAAAGTCCTCAGGATAGCCAAAAATTATAAGTGGTTGTTAATATCTGCCATATTCTTTATGTTCTTCTCTACTCTCACTGACGGGATTTCTCTGGGAATGTTGATTCCAATATCAGATAAAGTTCTTAATAATCATCCTATTGTATTTCCTAATGGCCGGCTCCCGCAGTTTCTCAAGCAACTGATAGATAAAGTTAACTCTATGGAGCCTCAACCTTTGCTTATAGCAGTGGCAATAATTGTTCTCATTCTTATTTTAATAAAGGGACTTACTTTTTATGTTCAGCGGTTACTGATGGAGGTGGTAGGACAGAGAGTGATAAGAGACCTCCGGGATCAGTTGTTTACAAAAATCCAGCATATGTCCTTGGATTTCTTTTCCAACACCAGAGTGGGAGAACTCGTTTCCCGGTTGACTTATGATATTTATGTTATAAGACATGCTTTTACTGAGGGCATTGCTGATTCGGTATATTATAGTTTTCAATTGTTACTCTATCTGGGTATAGTTCTTTTTATTAATTTTAAACTGGCATTATTTGTTTTGGTATTTTTACCCGGAATTAGTTGGCCATTATTAAAACTGGGTAAACGCCTTCGGAAAATTTCCAGACAGATTCAAAGCAAAATGGCAGACCTTAATTCCAGAATGCAGGAGGCTTTTATATCTATGAATATACTTAAGGCTTACTCCATGGAGAAAGAGGAAGTTGAGCGTTTCAAGGCTTTGAGTAGAGATTTCTATAAATTAATATTGAAATCTATGCGCCGGACATTGTTTTTAAATCCAGCAACAGAATTTATTGCCGGAGCAGGAGGGGTGCTGGTTCTGGTTATAGGGGGAAGGGAAGTAATTCAAGGTAAGATGTCGTTTGGTGTTTTTGTTTATTTTCTGGGAGCACTTATGGCTTTGATGAAACCAGTTAAGAGACTTTTGAAGGTATATAATTTTAATCAGGTTGCTATGGCGGCTGTGGAAAGGGTATTTGAAATAATTGAAAAGGAGCCAACAGTAAAAGAGAAGCCTTCAGCAATTGAGCTCCCTTATCCCAAGCAAGATATAGTGTTTGAAGATGTCTGGTTTAAATATGAACAGGAATTTGTATTAAAGGGAATCAACTTGAAGGTAACTATGGGAGAAATTATATGTCTGGTAGGACCAAGTGGGGCCGGAAAAACAACACTTTTGAGTTTGCTGTTGAGATTTTATGATCCTACTAAAGGCAGAATTTTAATTGACGGGATTGATATTAGAGACGTAAAGATTGATTCTTTGAGAAGATATATTGGTCTTGTAACTCAGGAACCTGTGCTTTTTAATGATACCGTTTTCAATAATATCGCCTATGGCATGAAGGATAAATCCCAGGAAGAAGTAGAGCAGGCAGCAAAGATAGCCAATGCTCATGAATTTATTATGAATTTACCTGCCGGTTATAATACCATTGTAGGGGAGCGGGGAGTAAAACTTTCGGGAGGAGAAAAGCAGAGAATTGCAATTGCTCGTGCGGTTTTGAAAAATCCTCCCATTCTTATCCTGGATGAAGCCACAGCACAGTTAGATGCTGATTCTGAAATTAAAGTTCAGGAAGCAATTCAAAGATTGATTGAAAATCGCACAGTATTTTTAATTGCTCATCGATTATCAACTGCTCGCCGGGCGGATAGAATTGTGGTAATGGAGGATGGAAAAATTGTAGAGGAAGGTAGGCATGAGGAGCTTTTAGCCAGGAATGGTCTCTATTGTAAATACTATCGCTATCAATTCCAAGATGTAGGAGGTGGAAAGTGAGGTTGATAAGGTCTTTAATTAAAAAACTTATTCTGATTGTAATCATTCTCATGGTATTGTTTTATTTCCTCCAGGATCAGATATTAAAATTTGCATTACCTTATTTTGTTTCCAAAAATACCAATGTAAGGATAAAGATTGCTAAGGTGGATTCTGAACTTCAAAAGGGATATATTAATCTTACTGGAATTGAAGTTTTAAATCCTCAAGGATTCAAAAAAGAAACACTTGCAGAAATTAATTCCTTAATGCTGGATATTAATCTTAAAAAACTGCTGTTAGGCAAATTATATCTCAGTAAATTTTTTATTGATGTTGGAACCATTTATGTTATCAAAAACGAAAAGCAGCAGTTAAACATTTCTAAAATAAAAAAGAAGAAAAGGCAGAGGAGAAAAGGCATATTAAAAAGGAAAGGAATTTTTATAGAGAAAATGCACCTAAGATTGGGAGAAATAATTTCTATTGATTATAGCCAGAACCCACCACGAGCCCGAAGGGTTCGACTCAACCTTGATAGAGAATTTACCAATGTAACTAACCCCAGGAAGATAGTTATCTCCATATTTACTCACATAGTAATAAATAAGACTCTATACGGAATCAGACAGAAACTTCGTATTCCTGATTTAAATATCTTTTAAGTTGGTAAATGCTTCGTCTTGGTGTTCATCTTTCAATAGCGAGAGGACTTAATCATGTCATAAAAGATATTGAAAAGTTTAAAATTAATACATTTCAGAGTTTTATCCGTAACCCCCGGGGATATAATATGAGGAGGTTTGATTGTAATGAAATTAAAACTCTGAGAGAATTCATAACTGCAAGAGGTATATTTCCTTATTTTATTCATGCTGGATATATCGTAAATCTGTGCTCTCCCAGTAAAAAAATTCGGGTCAATTCCATTAGAATAGTGACTCAAGACCTTAAAATTGCCAGTAAACTGGGGGCTAATTATTATGTTATTCACTTCGGCTCTCATCCTGATAAAAAAACAGGCCTGAAATTGTTTTATACTGCCCTCAAGGAAATAGTTACTCACGCCGAAGTAGAAATTATTTTAGAAAATACTGCTGGAGAGGGAAATAAACTGGGAGCGTCTTTAGATGATATATTATGGATAACAACCAGAATAAAAAAAATTGGAATTTGTCTGGATACTGCTCATCTTTTTTCAGCAGGATACGATATCAGGGACTCTGAAATTGTGAATGAAATTTTTACTCGTCTAGATGAAAGCATTGGCAGAGAAAGATTGAAGTTAATTCATCTCAATGATTCCTATTATCCCCTTGGGGCTAAAAAAGATAGACATCATCATATTGGTAAGGGATATATTGGAGAAGATGGTTTCAGAAATTTTCTTGCCCATCCAGTAGTAGGAAATCTTCCTTTAATTTTGGAAACTCCAAAAAAGAATGAAAAGGATGACATTGTTAATTTAAATAAGGTAAAATATCTGATAACTGGAAGGGAGGTATAAATGGAAGAATATAAACCGCAGCAATTTGAGACCAAATGGCAAAAATACTGGGAGCAGAAACGACTATTTTATGTAGATGTCAATGACAGAACCAAACCTAAATATTACTGTCTGGTGATGTTTCCTTATCCCTCTTCTGAACTTCATGTGGGACATGCGCGTAATTATATTATTGGCGATGCTGTTGCTCGTTATAAAAAATTGCGAGGTTATTTAGTTCTTTCGCCTATGGGCTGGGATGCCTTTGGACTTCCGGCTGAGAACCAGGCTATAAAACACGGTATTCATCCCAAAATCTGGACATTCAGGAATATTTCCCGGATCAAACAGCAACTTTATTCTTGGGGAATTGGATATGACTGGGATAAGGAGGTTACTTCTTGTAATCCTGATTATTATAAATGGACGCAGTGGATATTTTTAAAACTTTATGAAAATGGACTTGCTTATAAAAAGAAGGCAGGGGTGAATTTTTGTCCCTCGTGTAAGACTGTGCTGGCAAATGAGCAGGTTATCGATGGCAAGTGTGAAAGATGCTCTACGGAAGTAGAAGAGAGGATGATGGAACAGTGGTTTTTCAAAATCACTGCTTACGCTGAAAGATTACTTGAGGATTTACAACTTCTGGAACACTGGCCAGAGAAGGTAAAGATTATGCAGAGAAACTGGATTGGGAAATCTCAAGGAGTAGAAATTAATTTCCCAATAGATGGCGAAGACAGAATAATTTCATGTTTCACTACCAGAGTGGATACAATTTTTGGTGCCACTTATCTGGTTCTTGCTCCGGAACATCCCTATATAGAAGAGATGATAACTAAGGGTGAGGCTTCTCAACAGTTGAAAGATTTTGTAGAAAAAATGCGAAAGATAGGAAGAAGGAAACGAGAACTGGGAGAACTGGAAAAAGAGGGAGTATTTATTGGTAAGTATGCTATAAATCCTATGACTGGTAAAAAAATACCGATTTATACATCTAATTATGTTTTGATGGAGTACGGTAGTGGAGCAATTATGGCTGTTCCTGCTCATGACCAGAGAGATTTTGAATTTGCCAAAAAGTATAATCTTCCCATCACAATTGTTATTCAGAATCCAGAAGGTAGCCTTAAGGAAGACAATCTGCAACAGGCTTATGAACAAGAGGGGATTGTGATTAATTCCGGTCAGTTTAATGGATTAAGTTCGGAAGAGGCTAAGGAGAGAATTGCAGACTATATGGAAAAAAATGGTATTGGGAAAAGAAGTGTGCAGTATAAATTGAGAGATTGGTTGATTTCTCGACAGCGCTACTGGGGTGCTCCCATACCCATAATTTACTGCCCAGAGTGTGGCACAGTTCCCGTCCCTGAAGAAGAGTTACCGGTTATGTTACCTGAAAATGTGGAATTCAAACCTACAGGAGAATCACCTTTAAGGAGTTGTGAGGAATTTGTAAATACTGTCTGTCCTCGATGTGGACATTCTGCTCGCAGAGAAGTGGATACTATGGATACATTTGTTGATTCCTCCTGGTACTTTTTGAGATATCTTACTCCTGGTGATGATAAAAAAGCATTTGATTCTCAAATTGTTAACTACTGGCTTCCAGTTGATCAGTATATTGGAGGAGTAGAACATGCTATTCTTCATCTTTTGTATTCCAGATTTATTACTAAAGTTTTTTATGACCTTAAACTATTAAATTTTAAAGAGCCATTTGCACGCTTATTTACTCAAGGAATGATAATTAAAGATGGAGCCAAAATGTCTAAATCTAAAGGCAATGTGGTCTCTCCTGATGAGTTGATTCAGAAATATGGAACTGATACCATGAGGCTCTATATTTTATTTATTGGTCCTCCTGAAAAAGATGCTGAATGGTCAGATAGAGGAGTAGAAGGAGCATATAGATTTCTTAATAGACTGTGGAGAATTTATCACAATGCATTTACCTATAGCACTGAGAACGGAAATGAGAAGATGGAAAAAGAATTGCACAGGAGATTAAATTATACAATTAAGAAAGTGACTGATGATATGGAAGGGGGCTTTAAGTTTAATACAGCCATTAGTTCTATAATGGAATTGTGCAACTTTCTTAATGAGCGTTTGACCACTAAAGATGTGAGCAAAGAGGTTATTTTGGAGACTTTGGAGAGACTGGTGGTGCTCATTTATCCTTTTGTTCCTCACATAGCAGAGGAATTATGGAATAAACTCAGTAAAACTGGTTCTGTGATGGAAACTGCATCATGGCCAGAATATGAACAGCGGGCATTAATTCAGGAGGAGATAGAATTGCCAGTTCAAATAAATGGGAAATTGCGGGCAAAAATTAAAGTTCCTTATAATGCTGATGATGATATTGTGAAAAAAATTATATTTAAAGACGAAAAAATTAGAGAAAAAATAGGACAAAATCCAGTAAAGAAGTTTATAGTGGTCAAAAATAAAATCGTTAATATTGTAATATAAAACAATGCCCAGGCTAAAATGGAATTTTTTAAATAACATTTACTTAACCACCCATGAAAAGTATCTAATTCTATTTCTGGGTTTGTGTTTGTTTTCAGTTTTCAGCCTTAAGGTATTCAATCTTAAAAATATAGCATTAGAGGTTCAAAATAACCACGAGGAAGATGTTTTATTTCCTCTGGATATCAATTCTGCCACTTACACCCAGTTACTACAGGTTCCAGGTATTGGTCCTGTTACTGCTCAAAGAATTATAGAATATAGGCAATTTCATGGTAAGTTTCAGAGGTTACATCAGTTAAAAGAGATAAAAGGTATCGGAGAGAGAAAATTCCAGAAGTTACGGAAATATTTTAAGATATAAAATGCCTCCTTTTTCTTATCTTCTATTTGTAATATTTGTCTCTTATCTCTCAGGTCTTGTAATAGTGCAGTTTATAGATGTAAAACTGGAGTTAGTTTTTATAATAGGAACAATATCTCTAATTGCTGGCTTTCTTGTGCGCAGAAAAAGTATATTTTATTTATTTTTATGTTTATTATTTGCTGCTCTGGGAATGATTGCTGGTATAAAAGTTACTACTACCAGAAAAGTTCTGGATGTCTGGAGAAGAAATGGGCTTAGTTATATCAGTTTTAAGATAAATTCTATCCCCACTACTATAGAAGATAAGATTATGTTTACTGGTAATGTTTTAGGCAAAGATTTCAATATTAAAATTTGTGCTCCCAAAAATGAAAAAATTCAACCAGGACAGATAATAACCGCTAGGGGTAATTTTAGGAAGATAGGAAAAAATATATATTTCTTTTTAGAAGATTTTCAAATAATAGGGTCTCATTTTTCAATTAAAAAATACATTTATCAATTAAAAAGATATTTTTCACAGATGATAGATGAATTATATCCTTATGAGTTTGCAGGGTTTGTGAAAGCAATTACGATAGGAGATAGAGAAAATTTAAAAACTATTCGGCATAATGTCCAGAGAGCAGGGCTTGCTCATATTCTGGCTATAAGTGGGCTTCATGTTGGACTTATACTTTTCTTCTTCCACTTCATCTTTAAGATTTCTGGTATCAAAAAGAGGGCAAGAAGTATTTTATTAATTCTGATTTCGGTTCTATATCTTATTCTTACTGCCGGCAGGCCTCCAGTAATGAGGGCAACAATAATGGCTGTGGTTTATCTTTATTTCAGTCTATTTTATAGAGAGATAAATATTTTCAATCTGATTATACTGGCTGCTATTATAATTTTATTTTTAGATCCGGCTGCTATTTATCAGGTAAGTTTTCAATTATCTTTTATTGCTGTGGTTGGAATTTGTTTAGTGTTGAAATTATTTCCATCCTTTCAGCCTTATTCTATTAAAGGGAAAATTTCTAATTATATTAAAGTTATTTTTTCAGCCTGGATTTTTACTTCTCCCCTTATATGGTATTACTGGAAAAGATTTACTGTTTTCCAATTCCCAGTAAATTTTGTGTTAGTTCCCGTATTTACTTTAATTTTAAGTATGGGATTTTGCTCTCTGTTTTCTTCTCTTGTTGCTTTCCCACTGGCTCAGTTTTTTGCAACTGCATCTTATCCTTTTCTATTTTTCTTTTTTAAAATTATGGAATTTATATCTAATAAAAATTATGCCTGTATAAAATTACCCCCCGTTACTGCAAAAGCAGTTATTATGATATATGGATTTTTATTTGCGGGGATATACTTTATGAGTGTTATAATCAAAACAAACACAGGAGGTGTTCAATGTTCCGGATAGGAGGCGGTGAACTTTTATTAATATTGTTAATCCTGCTTTTACTATTTGGTGCTAAGAGACTGCCAGAATTGGGAAGGTCTTTGGCTAAAGCTCTGAGAGAATTTCGAAAGGTTTCTCGAGAACTGGAAAAAGAAAATCATCAGGATAAAGAATCTGAATGAGTAAAAATGAGTTTTCCTTCCTTGACCATCTGGAGGAACTACGCCTAAGAATTATTTATGTGGGAATAATTTTTGTTGTTATATTTTTGATATCCCTTTCTCAATCTCAGAAAATTTTAGAATGGATAAAAAATAATTCTATTTCTTTGATTTTTATTCATCCTGCAGAAGTGTTATTGGTGAGATTGAAATTAGCATTTTATTCGGCAATGATACTGTGTTATCCAGTTGCTCTTTACCAATTGTTTAAATTTATTCAGTCTGCAATTTTCAAAGTTAAACAGGCAGTTTTGTTTCTATTTCTTTCATTATGTTTGTTTATTAGTTGTATTTTTGTTTATAAATTTTTTGTATTTCCATATATCTTAAAATTTCTTATCAAATTTACTATTCCTGAGATTTTGCCTCAGATAACTGTGAATAATTATGTTTCAGTTTTCTTTACATTATTTTTAATATTAGTAATTCTTTCCCAATTGCCAATCGTTCTTGTTGCGGGAGTATGTGTGGGAGTAATCAGTCTGGAATTTCTTCGACACAGGAGAAGAGAGATTTATCTGTTGAATTTTATTGTCTCTGCTGTCCTTACACCTCCTGATGTTCTCAGTCAGTTACTTCTGGCTTTACCTTTAATAGTTCTTCTGGAATTAAGCATTTTAATTTCCAGGTTTTGTGTATATAATAATAAAAAACAGGGGAGGTAAAGATGCTTGTAGGAATTGTATTGATAATTGCAGGAATATTGATTGCCATTTATCCTCAATTGCTTTCTTTGATTGTCTCCTTTCTTCTCATATTTATAGGTGCTGTAATATTAGTTCTGCGATATCAATTGAAGAAAATGACCAAAGAGTGGCAAAATCCCTTTGTAGATTTCTTTATTAGATTCTGAATATGAAGGAAGATATTCTTACTGGATTTTATACTCGTGAGGAACTTATCCCTTATCTTAATAAACTTATAAATGAAAATACGCCATTTACTGTAGGCCTAATCGATCTCAATGGATTTAAAAAATATAATGATAAATATGGACATGCTTTTGGAGATGAAATTCTAAAATATGTTGCCAGCACCTTAAAATTGACTATCGGTGCTTTGGGTAAAATCTTTAGATTGGGAGGAGATGAATTTTTAGTGGTATTTCCTAAGAGAGATAAACGCGCAGTTACAAATATTTTCAAACTATGTAATCGCCATCTTTACAGAAGACCGTTTTTATCTGGGAATCGATTGTATAAACTTTCTGCCAGTTATGGAATTGCATCTTATCCTTACGATGGCAATAATCCCAAGCAACTGATATCTCTTGCTGACAAAGCAATGTACTTTTCCAAGAAGAAAAGAAAAAAGGGGAGCATAACTGATATTAGGAAAATCCCGATTATAAAATTAAGAATATTTGTAACAAAGATTTTGATTGTTGGAATTATAATAGCGATGGCAGGATATTTTGTTTATCACACTAAATTGGCTTCTTTATTGCAGAGATTTAAAGGTGTGGTTACAAGATATATTACTGGTTCTTCCAAATCTCAGGAGCAGGTGTTTCAACAATTACCCCAATGTCCTGTAATGGTAACTTTAAGAAATGGATATCTCTTTAAAGGTAGAATTATTTCTCAAGATCAATCTTCTGTAACTCTGGAAGTGCAAATTTCTGGCAGAAAAGGAAGGCTTAGAATAGATAGGTCACTTATTTTAGAAGTGAGGTGAATTGATATGGTTTATGAAGATAGAGTCCCTTCGGAATTGGAGCAAAAGGCTAGGAAGGCAACTGGAGAGACATTTGGTCCCGAAGTAATTGATTCTTCTATTTTAGTTACTTTTCCCTATGAATATCCTCACAGACAGATAGTTATGGAACATACTACTTCTGAATTTACATGTCTGTGTCCATTTTCCGGACTTCCAGATTTTGCTAAGATTACTATTAAATATATTCCCAATAAGTTATGTATTGAATTGAAGTCTTTGAAATATTATCTTCTGTCTTACAGACAGGTAAGGATTTTTCATGAGCATGTGGTGAATAAAATTCTGGAAGATCTGGTTAAAGTTCTTGATCCCATTAAACTTGAAGTTATAGGCGAATTTAACGTTCGAGGAGGAATTTATACCACTGCTCATGCCAGTTACCACAAACAGGAATGAGAATAGCAATTGTTGGTCCTGGTGCTTTAGGATTATTGTTTTATAGCCTGCTGCGTGTAGGGGGTAACGAGGTATATCTTATAGATAAAAATAAGCGGCGAGCACGATTACTTTCAGAGAGTGGTATCAATTTTATATCTCTTACGGGAGAAAGAATCCAATTAACAGATGTAAATATAACAACCGATCCTGAAAAGATTCCTCCTCCAGAGTTAATAATTTTAGCAGTTAAAAGTTATGATACTCAGGCTGCAGTTAGAAGGATTGTCTCTATTGTTGGTAGAAATTGTTATCTTCTTTCCATTCAAAATGGGCTGGGTAACGCCGAAATTATAGCAAAATATATTTTGCCTCACAGGATTATTCTGGGAGTTACCAATCAGGGGGCTACCCGCATTAATATCAGTACCGTTAGGCATGCTGGTAAGGGAGAAACCATTCTGGGGTCTTACATTGCTGAAAATTTTTCTAAAATCCATAAATTTTTAATTAAAATTAAAAACGCGTTTGATAACTCAGGAATTGATACTGTTATTTATAAAGATATTGAAAGTGTAATCTGGAGTAAATTGATAATAAATGTAGGAATAAATGCTTTAACCGCAATAACTAATTACAGAAATGGAAAATTGGTGGAAATTCCTGTAATAAGAGAGATAATGCACAATCTTGTGAATGAAGCTTTGCAGGTGGCAGAATTAAAAGGAATAAAATTGATATATGATGACCCCTGGCAAAAGGTAGAACAGGTATGCACCTTAACTAAGAATAATATTTCTTCCATGCTTCAGGATATTCTGAAAAATCACAAAACTGAAATAGATGCTATTAATGGTGCTGTGATTGCAGAAGGGAAAAAGTTAGGTTTGAATTTACCTTATAATTTATGTGTGTATAAAATCGTAAAAGGATTGGAAAAGGGAATGAAATTCCGAGTGTTTGAATTATGAAGAAATTATTTATTGCTGCTACCCGCCAGAACGATGGTAAAACCACCATTGCTCTGGGCTTGATACTCAATCTTAAAGAACATTTTCCTAAAATTGGATTTATAAAACCTATAGGACAGAGATATCTGGTAGAAGAAGGATATAAAGTAGATGAAGATTCCGTTTTAATTGAAAAGGTATGTAATTTTACAGTACCATTAAAGGATCTTAACCCTGTGGCTGTTGAACGGGGGTTTACTGAAAGATATATTCAGAATCCTGATCCTGAGAAGATTTCTGCCCAGATAATGGAATCATTTGAAAGGATAACTGCTAATTCTGATCTGGTAATAATAGAAGGAACTGGTCACGCTGGAGTAGGGTCAGTATTTGATCATTCCAATGCTCGCGTGGCCAAAATGCTTGCAGCCAAGGTAATTTTGATTTCATCAGGGGGAATTGGAAGACCGATTGATGAAATTATATTAAACCGAGCATTGTTTGAGAAGGAAAAAGCTCATTGCTTAGGAGTAATAATAAATAAAGTGCTTAAAGATAAGTATGAAAAGATTGCAAAGATTGTAAAATTGGGTTTGAAAAGGCACAATATTAATGAACTGGGTATTATACCTTATAATCCTATACTTTCAGCACCAACTATAGAACAGATATCAGAGGAGATGCAATTGCCATTTCTTGCTGGTGAGGATAAAAAATCAAATCTGGTGGAGAAAATAATTATTGGAGCAATGGAGCCCCATGAAGCTCTAAAATACATTCATAAAAATACTCTGGTGGTGACTCCGGGAGATAGAGAAGATATAATTTTAGCGGCCATTGGATCTCACTTGATTTCCGATACTGATTCTCAAGCCAGTATTGCAGGGATTTTGCTTACTGGTGGAATAGTTCCAGATAATAGGATACTTAATATGATAAAAAAAGTTAGGATCCCTCTATTAATTTCTGAGGATGACACATATAGCACAGTTTCTAAATTACATGATTTAAGTGTTAAACTTCGTCCCTGTGATGTTGATAAAATCAAACTCATTAAGGAAATGGTAGCGCAATATGTAGATATTCCTCGAATATTAGAATATGCATAAAGAAAAAATTCCCAAAACTACGATTTATCGTCTGGCACTATATCTTAGAACTTTGGAAAAAGTTGCTAGAGAGAAGAAAGTATTTATATCTTCACAGGAAATGGGTAAATTATGCGGAGTTGATTCTGCGCAGTTAAGAAAAGATCTCAGTTATTTTGGACAATTCGGAGAAGTGGGTAGAGGATACAATGTCAGCATTTTGATAACCAATCTTAAAAAAATTCTTAAGCTTCACCGTCGAGTGTGGAAAGTGGCTTTAGCCGGTGTAGGACATTTGGGAACTGCTTTACTTTCTTATCGAGGATTTAGAGAAGCAGGATTTGATATTTGTTGTGCTTTTGATTCTGACCCTCAAAAAATTGGAAAAAAGATTCAACGAGTAAAAATATATTCTCACAAGAAAATGAGAGAAGTGATTTTAAAACACAGGATTAAGATTGGAATTATTGCTGTTCCTGCTGAATCTGCTCCTGATGTTGCGGAAAAAATGGTATCAGCGGGAGTGAAGGCATTACTCAACTTTGCCCCTGTGCGATTAAGTTTTTCTTCATCAGTTATAGTTAAAAATGTGGATCTTTCTACAGAATTGCTCTCTCTACCATTCTATTTGAAATGTTAATCATCTTATTTCTATTATCACTTCTTTTTCATTCTGAACTTTTTGTGATTAATGGTGATACCATGCATACTTATTATCAGGTTAAAATTTGTGATAAGAAAATACCCCAAAATTTAAAAACAGGAATAGAAAAGATTTTGACTGCTGTTGAGAATCAGTTTTCCAGTTATGCCTTAGGAAATAAGATAGCAGAGATAAATAAAAATGCCGGCATACGTGCAGTAAAAGTATCGCCACAATTGTGTTTTGTTATAAAAAAAGCCGTGGAAATAGCCCAGCAGTCGGATTCTGCATTCGACCCTACAATTGGGCCTCTGATTGATCTCTGGAATTTTAGAAATTGTAAACAATTTCCTCCTTCCAGCCAGGATGTGAAGAAAATAAAACAACTGGTGAATTGGAGGGAATTGGAAGTTGAAAATTGTAAGGTATTTTTAAAGAAAAAAGGGATGAAACTACAATTAAGTGGAATAGCCAAAGGATATGGTATAGATTTGGTGGCAGATTTTCTAAAGAAATCAGGGATAAAAAATGCTATGGTTGAAATTGGAGGAGATATATATTGTTTTGGGAAAGGTCCTAATGGTAAAAATTGGAGAATAGGCATCAGGGACCCCATACATAAAGAGAGGCTGATTGCTGAAATCAGTGTTACTGATGTTGGAATAGCAACTTCTGGTAACTATGAAAATTGTATTTGGTGGCGGGGGAAAAGATATGGACACCTTATTGATCCTCGCACAGGTTATCCTGTAGATAATAAGTTAGAAAGTGTAACCATAATTGCTCCTACCTGTATTCAAGCAGATGCCTGGGCAACAGCAGTGTTTGTTCTGGGATGGGAAGAGGGTAGAAAGGTCATTGTGAATCGTCCTCAACTGGAAGGAGTTATAATCCGAAAGACCAATGGTCATATAGATATCTGGACATCTCCGGGGATAAGGGATAAAATTATCCTCTATGGTAACTGAGATAGTTTCCACAAAGCAGGCTATAGGAGCAGATCGCAGGGCTATTTATTATTTAGGTATTCCTCGGTTGGTTTTAATGGAAAACGCTGGTAGAAATGTTGCTGAGTTTGTAAAAGCCAAAACTAAAGTCAGAGACAAGATAATAATATTCGCTGGCACAGGTTACAATGGTGGGGATAGTCTGGTCGCTGCTCGTCATTTATTTTTGGCAGAAAGGAAAGTAGTTGTGTATATGGTTGGCAATATCTTAAAACTTAAACCTGAAACTGCTGTAGAATTGAGGATAATTCACAATATGGCAATTAAGATTAAACATGTAGATAAAAGAATCGTAGGGAAGCGAATTATAGAGGAATTAAAAGGTGCCAGATTCATTATTGATGGATTACTGGGAACAGGAGCGAAAGGGAAACTGCGTTCACCATTGAAAGAATTGGTGGAAATTTTGAACTTGGTAAAAATACCCAAACTTGCTGTTGATATACCTACTGGACTTAATTGTGATAGTGGTAAAGTAATGGGTGAGGCTATAAAGGCAGACTATACTATAACTTTTAAGGCACTCAAAAAGGGAATGCTTACCCCAGAAGGTAAACGATATTGTGGAAAAGTTATTATAACTGAAATAGGAGGATGAGATGGCTTTATCAGCACTGGAAATTTACAAATATCTGCCTAAGACCAATTGTAAAAAATGTGGTCTTCCTACATGTTTGGCTTTTGCTATGAAACTGGCTGCCAAACAGATTGAACTTTCTCGATGTCCTTTTATAACTGAAGAAGCAAAGCAAAAGTTGAATGAACTCTCTGAACCACCTATGAGAACAATAATTTTTAATAGTAAAGAAAAAGAACTGAAAGTAGGAGGAGATTTAGTACTTTTTCGTCATGAGAAGAAGTTTTATAACCCTGCACCATTTGGAATAATTATAAGTTGTGATGATTCCCAACTGGAGAAGAAAATTAAATATATTAAAGAGTTAAAAATACCACGCGTGGGCGAGACATTTACAATTGATTTTTTAGCAGTTAGAGATAACGGCAAATATCAACAATTCATTAAAGCAGTAAAACTTGGTAATGTAAATGGATTTCCATTAATGTTGATTTCACATTCGGTTGAGAATCTTGCTGGTGCTATTGATGAATTGCAGCAGGCAAGGCCAGTTATTTACTATTTGGGAGATGTCAATGAGATAATAGATATTGCTAAAAATAAAAACCTGCCCATAGTTATCTCTGATACACAGGTTCAACCTTTGCTAAAAAAGGCAGAAAATATCTATAATTCGGGATTTAAGGAGGTAATCTTACATCTTGTTACTTCCAACCTCAGCCATCTTTTACAGTTTAATACTATTCAGAGAAGATTAGCAATAGTAAAAGGGAAAAAGTTTGCTTCCTTTCCTATTTTGACTTTAGTAGAAGATGAAGATATATTTAAACAACTTGCTTTTATCTCTCTGGGGGTATGCAAATATAGCGATATGGTAATTTCCAGTTGTATGGATAGAGCGTTCTGGAATGCTTTGGTCACTTTAAGGTTCAATATCTATACTGACCCTCAAAAACCGGTAACAGTAGAGCCAAAAGTATATTCTATTGGAACTCCCGGTAAAGATTCTCCTATACTGGTAACTACCAATTTTTCTCTTACCTACTATACTGTGGCACCAGAGATAGAAAATAGTAAGATTGCTTCCTATCTGTTAGTGGTGGACACGGAAGGGATGTCGGTTCTTACTGCTTGGGCAGCAGATAAATTTAACGAACAAGTTATAGCCCAGTGGATGCAAAGGGAAAATTTGGAGAGATTGGTAAGTCACCGCAAATTGATAATTCCGGGATACGTTGCTATTCTCAGTGGGAAGTTGGAAGAAACAACGGGATGGGAAGTAATTGTAGGTCCCAAGGAAGCGTCAGGAATACCTAAGTTTTTAAAACAAATATGGAAAAATTAAAAAAATTTAAAGTTAAATTTTTACCCGAAGATAAAGATATAGAAGTTTCTTCTAATACTGATCTTTTAAATGCTGCAATAAAAATGCGTATAAATCTCAGAAATAGTTGTGGTGGGAAAGGGTTATGTGGCAAGTGTAAACTAAAAATAATTTCAGGAGAATATGAGACCAAAAGTACATTTAATCTTAGGTCTCAGGAGATACAACAGGGCTATGTTCTTGCCTGTCAAACTTACCCTCGTAGTGACTTGGTGGTGGAAATTCCTTCTGAGTCTCTGGAGGTTAAACCTCAGGTGGTTAAAGCGGGATTGGATATAATTGAGGAGGATGTTGTAAAAGAAGAAAGTCTGGGAGATAAATTTTATCCTCTGGATCCAATCATTAAAGTGGAGTATTTAAGATTGGAAAAGCCACAATTGGAAAACAATCTTCCTGATCTGGAAAGGATACAGCAGGCAATGGAAAAAAAAGTTAATATCCCAATAGAAATTTTAAAGAAACTTCCATTTATTCTTAGGAATTCGGACTGGGATATAAAACTAACTTACTTTGATAATTTTGTTTTGGATATTTCTGGAGAAAAAGATAAAAGGGGTAGTTTTGTGTTGGCATGTGACCTTGGCACTACCACCGTTGTTGTTCATCTTCTGGATTTATCTTGCGGTAAGACATTAAATACCAAGGCAGAATACAATCGTCAAATTTTAATTGCTGAGGATATAATTTCCAGAATAATTGTGGGTGAGGAAGAACAGGGACTTCAGGAATTAAAAAACCTCGCTTTGGAGACAATAAATGAGTTAATTGCCAGGATATGTCAGGAGATGGATATTTCTCCCTCCGAAATCAATGCTATATTAATTTCTGGAAATACCACTATGGTTCATCTTGTTCTGGGCTTGCCTCCTAATTTTATCCGGAGGTATCCTTATACTCCCGTGTTCAAATCGGAACTTATTTTACATAGCCATCAGGCAGGGATAGATATTAACCCTCTGGGTGTAGTTATCATTATGCCCGGAATAAGGAGTTTTGTAGGCTCTGATATTGTGGCTGGAATTTTAGCCTCAGGGATGGATAGAGGAGAGGAGTTGTCGTTGTTGGTTGATCTTGGGACTAATGGAGAGGTGGTGCTGGGGAATAAGGAATGGTTGATATCCTGTTCTACCAGTGCCGGACCTTGTTTTGAAGGAGGAGGACTAAGTTGTGGAGTGCGAGCAATGGCAGGAGCAATCCAGAAAATATCAATTGTTAATGATAAGTTAACTTATACTACAATTTCGCAGGAGAAACCAATTGGAATTTGTGGGACGGGTATAGTGGAATTAATTGCAGAGTTATTTTTAAATAAAATTATAGATAAAAATGGAAATTTTATTCCTGGAAGTTCATCCCGAATAAGAACCAATGAATATGGAGAACTGGAATATGTGGTGGTAAGAGGAAGCGAGAGCAAAACTGGAAAAGATATTGCTATAACTCAAAGCGATATTAAAAATGTCATTTACTCCAAGGCTGCAATATATCTTGGAATTGAGGTTTTACTTGAAAAAATGGGATTAAATGTTCAGGATATCCATAATTTTTACATTGCAGGTGGACTTGGTACATACCTGGATGTTGAAAAAGCAGTAATAATTGGACTACTGCCAGATATTCCTCGCAACAGGTTTAAATTTTTAGGCAACACCAGTATTCAGGGGGCAAGGCTTTGTCTCTGTTCTCAATCTGCTCGTCGGAGAGCACAAGATATTTCAGAGATGGTTACAAATCTTGAACTCAGTAATGTTCCTGAATTTTTAAATAACTATTCCAGCGCGCTGTTTTTGCCTCATACTGATATTAATAAATTTCCTTCAGTAAAGGAGAGGTTACAAAAATGAAAATAGCAGTAGCAGGTAAGGGTGGAGTGGGCAAAACAATAGTTTCAGCAATGATGGTCAGAAAACTTATAGAATATGGTAAAGGTCCTATTCTGGTAATAGACGCTGATCCCAATGCCAATCTCAATATTCTTTTGGGGGTTAATTATACTCGTACAGTTTCAGATATTGTAGAAGAGTTCAAGACCCGAACAAGTAGGGGAGTAAGTAAGGTTGATATTTTAAAGATGGAATTTCAGGATATTCTTGTTGAAGAAGAACATTTTGACTTAGTGGTTATGGGAGCACCGGAAGGGCCTGGCTGTTATTGTGCGGTAAATGATATTCTTAGAGAAATAGTTAAACAATTTGCAAAAAACTATCCCTATGTAATATTTGATGCCGAAGCCGGATTGGAGCATCTCAGTAGAAAAACTGCCGGAGAAATTGACCTTTTGATTCTGGTATCGGAGCCGAACGTAAGTTCTTTAAATACATTATTGAAGGTAAAAGAAATTATTAATCATATTGGGTTAAAGGTTAACCAATATCTTTATGTCATAAATAAAATTCGAAGGGAGCCTGCTTCTTATATTCAGGATTTCATATTCAAAAATCAACTTTTGCCATTTCTTACTTTGCCGTTTTCTCAAACTCTTCTGCAACTCTATGAACGGGGGGATGATATATTTGAATTTTGGGATGGAAATTTTATGGAAAAGTTTGATATAATCATAAAAGAAAAAATTTTAAAAATGGGGGTGGGAAATGAAGAATACCATGGATGATGAAATCTTAAAACTGGCAGTTCAAAAATGGTCGGGTAAAGTCTACCAACTGGAAATAGGTGCTACTCCTGATAATGGTGGGACAAGGGAGAAAGTTATCAAAGTAGGGGGACAGAACTGTATGCCATTTTTACACTTTGAAGGTGAGATGCCCAATGCTCCTCATCTCGCTATTGAAATTCTGGATATTAAACCTCAGGAGTATCCTCAACAGTTGTCTAAGGCTTTTGGGAGTGCATTGAATAATCCTGTGGATTGGGCAAAAAAATGTGTTGAAGATTATGGTTTTGACCTTTTGTGTTTGAGATTTATAGGTGCTCATCCTGATTGGGGTGATAAATCCTGTAAGGAATGTGCTGAGATTGTGGAGAAAATTTTAAAAGTTGTTAAGGTTCCATTAATAATTGTAGGATGTGGAGATCCAGAAAGGGATCAGGATTTACTATTTGAAGTCAGTTCTGCTGCTCAGGGTGAAAATTGTCTCATTGGTATGGCTCTGGAAAGTAATTATAAAAGTGTAGTAGCATCGTGTATAAGTAATGGTCATTCCCTTATCGCTGAGACTCCGATAGATATAAATCTGTGTAAACAATTAAATATCCTTATTTCTGATATGGGATTTCCTTTGGAGAAGATTGTTATTCACCACGCCACTGCCGGTTTAGGATATGGGTTAGAATACACTTATTCTATTATGGAACGGACGCGATTAGCAGCCCTACAGGGAGATAAACTTCTTGCCCAACCGATGATAAGTTTTGTGGGGTGGGAAGTCTGGAAGACAAAAGAGGCCAGGGCAACTGAAGAGGAGATGCCAGAATGGGGTCAGTTGAGTAAAAGAGGCGTATTCTGGGAGGTTGTCACTTCTATTGCTTATCTTCAGGCAGGAGCAGATATTTTAGTCCTCAATCATCCCTCTTCAATTATTAGACTTCAGGATATTATTGAAGATTTAATGTCCCGGGAGGAAATCATTCTCTGATGTTCATCATTGGCGAGAGAATTAATGGTATGTTTAAAGATGTTGCTAAGGCTATCAAGTCTCATGACAAAAAATTTATTCACAAGTTAGCCCAAATTCAGATAAATCGAGGTTGTGATGCGTTAGATATAAATGTTGGTCCTGCTTCTTCTCAGCCATTACAGGATATGATCTGGTTAATTAATACTATTCAGGAAGTTACTGATACCACTTTAGTTATTGATTCTCCCAGTGTGGAAATAATTCAAAAATCATTACCAGAGATTAAAAATCCAGTAATTATAAATTCTACCACTGCTGAGGAGTATAAACTTCAGGTTCTATTTCCACTGGCAAAGGATTACAATGCTAAAATCATTGCTCTTACAATTGATAAGGGAGGAGTGCCTAAAGATGCAGATAGCAGATTGGAATTGGCAGTAAAAATAATTAGTTATGCTCAGGAACTGGAATTTCCTGTTACCAATATTTACATTGATCCCGTTTTACTTCCTGTAAATGTTGCTCAGGACCATTGTCCTGAGGTATTGCGAGTGTTGAGAGAGATAAAGTTAATCTCTGAGCCTGCTCCTCATACAGTGGTGGGACTTTCTAATGTCTCGCAAGGAGCAAAGGAAAGATCACTGATAAACAGAACTTTTGTAGTGATGGCGCTTGCCTGTGGTCTTGATTCTGCTATCCTTGATCCTCTGGATGAAGAATTAATCAAAGCAATAAAGACTGCAGAAATTTTACTCAATAAACAGATTTTCTGTCCTGATTATCTCTCCATTTAACAAGGAGGTAGGATATGGAGATAGAGGTAAGAGTTCCTGATTTTGAAGATGTGGAAAAAGTTACAGTAAGTTACTGGCATTTTAAGGAGGGAGACAAAGTTAACGAAGGGCAGGATTTGGTAGAAGTAGCAACTGAAAAAGCAGTTTTTAATATTCTTGCTCCCTGTTCGGGTATTTTAAAAAAACAATTGGCTTCCGAGGGAGAAACAATAAAACCTAACGAAGTAATTGCAATTATTCAAAAACAGTGAGGTGGAGAAATGAAAGAGATTATTGAAATGCTGAGGGAAAATGCTCGGTTAACTGCTGAGGATATCGCAAAAATTCTGAAAAAAGATGTGAAGGAAATTAGTAAAAATATTCAGAAGTTAGAGAAGGATGGTGTCATTTTAGGATACAAGACTATTATAAATGAAGAGAAGGTGAAATCCTTTAAGCCTGTAAGAGCAATAATTGAAGTTCAGGTCACTCCTAAACGAAATCAGGGATTTGATTACATAGCAGAAAGAATTTATAAATTCCCAGAAGTTGTAACCTGTTTCTTGGTTTCTGGTACTTATGACCTTCTTCTCATTGTGGAGGGAGAAGATATTCATAAAGTGGCTCAGTTTGTGGCTGAAAAACTTGCTCCCCTTGAGGGAGTGAAAGGGACTGTTACTCATTTTTTACTTAAGAAATACAAACAGGATGGGTTTATTTTAACCAAAAGCAAAGAGAACCATCGTCAGACTATAACTCTATGAAGGAAAAAATTGCTTACAGAGTAAATCGTATTGAACCCTCGGGTATCAGAGAATTTTTTGACCTTGTTCTGGGGATGAAGAATATAATCTCACTGGGAATTGGAGAGCCAGACTTTGTAACCCCCTGGCATATTCGGGAAGCAGGAATTTATGGTTTGGAACAGGGATATACTTCCTATACTTCCAATCAGGGACTTCCTCAGTTAAGAAAAGCCATAGCCCAATATTTGAAAAGAAGATTTAATCTGAAGTATGATCCCGATGATGAAATTCTAATTACAGTAGGTGTATCTGAGGCTTATGATCTGGCAATAAGAGCACTGGTTAATCCTGGAGAGGAAGTTCTTATTCCTCAACCTTGTTATGTTTCTTATTATCCAGTAGCAGTATTGGCTGAAGGTAAGCCCCGATATATTTCTACTGCCAACTGTGGTTTCAAATTAACCCCGGAATTACTAATTTCCAGTATTTCTCCCCGAACAAAAATTTTAGTATTGAACTACCCCAGTAATCCTACAGGGGTTACCTATAGTCGGGAGGAATTGAGGGCTTTAGTTAAGGTGATAAAGGATAAAGACCTTATAGTTATAAGTGACGAAATATATGCTGAACTTACTTATGATCAGGAACATGTTCCTTTGACGTCTTTACCTGGTATGAAATTGCGAACTATTTATCTTAATGGATTTTCCAAGGCATTTGCAATGACTGGATGGCGATTGGGATTTGCCTGTGGTCCTAAGGAGATTATTTCTGCTATGAATAAAATTCATCAATATACAATGCTATGTGCCCCTATACTCAGTCAGATGGCTGGAATAGAAGCAATCCTGCGGGGAGAATCTGCGGTGCGGGATATGTGCCTGGAATACAGGCGAAGGAGAGATTACATTGTGGAGCGATTAAGAGATATGGAACTTGATTTTGTGTATCCTCAGGGAGCATTTTATGTATATGTAAATATTAAAAAAACTGGACTTTCATCGCGGGAATTTGCAGTACGACTTCTTAAAGAGAAAAAAGTTGCAGTTGTTCCCGGTGTAGCATTTGGTCCTGGAGATAATGATAATTATGTAAGAATGGCATATACTGTTGATTTTGATATCCTAAAAAAAGCAATTGATAGAATTGAAGATTTTATGAGGAGTCTTTAAGGTGGATGAACCTCGTATTCTTCTGTTTTATATCACTCCTCATTCTGGTCACCATAAAGCAGCTGTTTCCATTCAGAGAGCAATTGAGATTGTAAATCCACGAGCATATACTCACTGTATAGACGCTTTTAATTATACTAATCCAGTAATGAATCGTATAGTTCATAAGACCTATATGCAATTGATTCGGAAACGGCCTGAAGTCTGGGAATATCTTTATGACAATCCCAATGTTGTTCGCCGTACTCAGAAGTTGAAATCTCTGATTCATAAATATAATTCCCGGAAATTATTAAATCTTATTGTTGAATACCAGCCAGATATAATTATTTGCACTCAGGCTTTCCCTTGTGGGATGGTTGCAGATTTGAAGAAATACTATGGTTTGGAAACCTCAGTGATTGGTGTTTTAACTGATTATGTTGCTCATTCTTTTTGGTTTTATGATACTGTTGATAGGTATATTGTGCCTGATGAGTTGTCTAAACACAAGATGATTAATAATGGGATAGCAGAGGAAAAAATAAAAATTTTGGGAATTCCCATAAAGCCGGAGTTTGCTCTTTCACAGGATAAGGCAAAGATAGTTAAGAATCTGGGACTTGACCCTGATCTCCCTATAATTTTAGTTATGGGAGGAGGACGGGGTTTAGGGAATATTAAGCAGATAGTCTCTTTCCTTTACAGAATAGATATTCCTTTTCAGATAATAGTGCTGGCTGGTGTTAATAAGAAGCTTTATAGATTTCTGAAAAGGAGAGAAAAAAAATGGAGTAGAAAAAAGAAAATGCTGGTTTATGGATATGTGGACAACGTCTGGGAACTGATGACGGTGGCTGATATTTTAATTTCAAAACCGGGAGGAATTACTACTGCGGAAGCCTTAGCCAAGGGACTGCCAATGGTGATTTTTAATCCTCTTCCAGGGCAGGAGAGAAGTAATACTGAGTTCTTACTTAAGGTAGGAGCAGCAATAAAGTGTGACCGCATAATTGATCTCCCAGTTCTTGTGAAAGATTTGCTTGTTAACAGAGATAAATTGAAAATCATGGCTCTTAATGCTCGTAAACACGGACATCCTGACGCTTCTTTAAAAATAGCCCAGGAAGCGTTGTCGATTATTAGTAAAAAATGATTACTGAGATTTTCTGGAGCACAATTTATGGTGTCTGTTGTTTTTTTATCAGGGTGTTACCTCGCCGAGTTTTATTTCCTATATCCAGAATACTGTCGTTTATTTATTATCTATTTGCTTTCAAAACTCGCAAGATAATAAAAGATAATCTAAAAATAATTTTGAATTCTCAATATAATGAGAAATTCACGATAAATACCTTTTATAATTTTTCCCGTTATCTTATAGATTTTCTAAAAGTAAAAAATAATGACAGAGAATTTTTTCAAAACCATCTCAGGGGCGAGAATATTAATCTGATAAATACCGCCCTTTCCTGCTCTTCAGGAGGGGTAGTAATTTTAACTATTCATCTTGGGAACTGGGAGATAGGAGGTGGTTATCTTGCTCATCTGGGATATGATATATCAGCAGTGGCCTTAGAACATTCTGTGAAATATGTGGAAAAAATCTTTAATCGTCAGCGAAAAAATCTTAGGATCCATGAACTACCATTTAAAGATTCTTTTACAACCTGCCTTAACCTTCTCAAATATAAGAAACTGATTGCCCTTTTATGCGATCGTGATTTTACTTTAAATTATTATCCTGCACGATTATTTGGCAGGATAGTTTATATTCCCAAAGCCCCATTTTTACTGGCTTTGAGAGCAAGAGTGCCAATGGTTTTTGGGGTGGCTCTCATGCAAGGATTTGATTATAAGGTGGTTATGGAAAAAATTATCGAATTTCGGAATTACAGTTTCCGAGAGATCCCTCAGGTGGTAGCAGAGGTTACTCACATAATTGAAAAATATGTTGTAAATTATCCCGATCAGTGGTTCTGCTTTTCTCCCTTCTGGGAACAACCGAAAGAGGTTGTGATTGTTTAGTTTTTTGGTATAATTTAAATATATTATTATCCCGAGGGAATAATGGATAAAATTTATAATATTTCAGTCATCGGAGCTGGACATGTAGGGTTGGTAACTGCTGCTTGTTTGGCATACCTTGGGCATAAAGTCTGTTGTATGGATAATAATCCCAGTAAAATAGATTTGCTTTCCAAAGGCAAAATCCCGATTTATGAGCCCGGCCTGGAGGAGATGGTATTACAGAGTATGGCTGAAGATAGACTTTTCTTTACAGGTTCTATGGAAGAAGCAGTAAATCATGGAGAGGTAATTTTTATTGCTGTCGGAACTCCTCCTCGAGAAAATGGAGAAGCGGATTTAAGTTATGTGGAAAACGTTGCTCGGGAAATCGCTTCTCTTATGGAGAGTTATAAATTGATAGTGGAGAAGTCAACTGTTCCTGTAGAGACCGGAGAAAAGGTAAAAAATACCATTAAACTTTATGTTAGAAAGAATGTGCCATTTGATGTTGCATCCAATCCCGAGTTTCTACGAGAAGGGTCTGCAATTCATGATTTTATGAATCCTGATCGCATTGTTATTGGTATTGACAGTGAGAAGGCCAAGAGAATTTTAATGGAGATATACAAATCTTTAAATGCACCTATTGTAGTTACAGATATAAAGAGTGCAGAACTTATAAAACATGCTTCTAATTCCTTTTTGGCTATGAAAATATCATTTATTAATGCCATATCCAGAATTTGTGAGAAGGTAGGAGCAGATGTGGAGAAAGTTGCTGAAGGAATGGGGCTGGATAAAAGAATTGGGCGAGAATTTCTAAATGCGGGGATAGGATTTGGAGGAAGTTGTTTCCCTAAAGATATTGATGCTTTTATCCATATATCTGAAAGTTTAGGATATGATTTTCGGCTTCTTAAGGAAGTAAAAAGAATAAATGATGAGCAGAGGAAACTTGTGATTCAAAAAATTAAAGATGTGCTGTGGATTATTAAAGATAAGAAAATTGCAATCTGGGGAGTAGCATTCAAGCCCGATACCGATGATATTCGTGGAGCTCCAGCAATTGATATAATTGACCAGTTAATAACTGAAGGAGCAAAAGTGAGTATTTATGACCCTCAGGCAATGGAGAATTTAAAAACTGTATTTGATGATAGCAGAATAGATTATGTCCAAGATAAATACCAGGCTATCCACGATGCTGATTGTTTGCTTATTGTTACGGAGTGGGAAGAATTCAGAAATGTGGATTTTACCCTTATGAGAAAAAAGATGAGACTTCCATTTATTGTTGATGGTAGAAATATTTATTCTTCTTATAATTTACAAGAAAAAGAATTCATATATTATGGCTTTGGAAAGCCCCTGCCTTCAGGAGTTAAATCTCAAATGAGGAAATGATAGTTGGGGTCAAAGTAAAGGAATTAAAGTTTTATCTTGATGATCGGGGTAGATTATTAGAGATTTTAAGGGCTGATGATAAACTCTTTAAAAAGTTCGGCCAGGTATATATAACCACGATTTATCCTGGAATAATCAAAGCTTGGCATCTTCATAAAAAGCAAACTGATAATCTCTGCTGCATAAAAGGAAATGTAAAACTTGTTCTTTATGATAACCGCAAAAATTCCCGAAGTTTTTCTCAAATAATGGAATTCGCAATGGGAGAAGCAAGACCAATGATTGTTCAGGTTCCTCCGGGAGTTTATCACGGTATAAAATGTATTGGAAATGAAGAGGCAATTGTTTTAAATGTTCCTGATTATCCCTATAATCACAAAAAGCCTGATGAGTATCGCCTCGATCCCTATAGTAAAGAAATAGCCTATGACTGGAGTAGAGTAAATAGATGAAAGTGTTGTTAACAGGAGCAACAGGTCTTTTGGGACAGGCTATTTGGAAGTTTCTTGATGAGGAATATGAAATAATTCCAGTTTCTCTTTCTGGAAAGAACAACACTATAAGTTGTGACCTTAGAGATGAAAATCAGGTTGCAGAATTGATAAATCACTACCGTCCCGAGCTTATAATTCATTCCGCAGCTATAACCGATGTTGATTTCTGTGAACGTGAGCCTAAACTTGCTCATGATGTGAATACTATTGGTACTCGGAATCTTAGCTGGTATGGTTCCAAAATTCATTCTGCTTTCATTTATATAAGTACTGATTATGTGTTTGATGGAGAGAAAAATCTTCCCTATACGGAGGAGGATGAACCTCAGCCAATAAATGTTTATGGAATATCCAAACTGGGAGGAGAAAGATATGTTTCATATTTTATGGAAGAATATTTTATTTTCAGGACAAGTTTTCTATTCGGAGAATACAAAGATAATTTTATTACCATGTGTATTCAAAAATTAGCTGCAAAAGAAAAAGTTACAGTTGCTAATGACCAAATAATTTCTCCTACCTATGTGGATGATTTTGCTTGGGCATTGAAAACATTTTTGAAGAAAGTGCGCATACCACAAACTGATTCTATATATGGAATATATCATCTTGTAAATCAAGGGAATTGTTCCCGATATGATCTGGCAATGGAAGTTGCCCGTATTTTAAATTATGATACCAATTCAGTGGTGGGAGTAAGTTTAAATCAGATTCCCCAAGATGCCAAAAGACCGTTATTTTCTGCTCTAAATTGTGACAAATTTCAGAAATTTACCTGCCTACCTATGCCTGCTTGGGAACAGGCATTAAATAAATTTCTATTTCAATATGTTAAAAAGGGGTGATGTTATGGATTTAAAAAAAATATTGAAAAAAAAGAAGGAATTAATTGATGAGTATTTGAAACTTGTCCTCCCTTATTGTGAGGAGCCCGTTAAATTACATGAAGCCACCTGGTATGCAATGTTTAATGGTGGCAAAAGATTAAGAGCAATTATAATGCTTGCTATTGCTGAGATGAAATCTCAACCTTTGGAAATCATGCTTGATCCTGCTGCTGGAATTGAAATGATTCATACTTCCACTTTACTCCTTGATGACCTTCCCTCCATGGATGATGCTTTGTTAAGAAGGGGTAAACCTGCTTTACATAAAGTATATGGAGAAGCAATCACTATTTTGGTTGCTCAGTCACTATTACTAGAGGGACTTGCTCTTATTGTTACAGAAATAATTTCTCGTATTTCTTCTTTAGAAGAAAAACTCCGTCTGTGTCGGAAAACTTTTTCCTTATTGGGTAAAGAGGGTATTATGGTAGGCCAGTTTCTTGACTTGTTTAAAAGTAATCAGGAATTAAAACTTAAAGAAATAGAAGAAATCCATGCTAAAAAGACTGCAAGTTTATTTGAAATCAGTGTTGATATTGCTTCTTCCCTGGCAGGGTTTTCATCCCAAGAGAAAAAAGAGATTATGAATTTTGCTACTTGTTTTGGCAAGGCATTTCAAATAAGTGATGATTTAATAGCCGTTGAAAACAAACCTGCAATATCTGGAAAATTGTCATTAACCAAGGAAAGAAGACCTAATTATGTGCAGGTATGTGGGAAGAAAAAAACCTTGAAGAGTTTAAATGATTATATTCAGAAGGCAATAGTAAGTCTTAAAGCTCTTCCCAATTCGGAGTTTCTCATAGAACTGACTAAGTATCTTAAAATCCGTAATAACTAAGCGGGAGAAGTTAAAATGAAAGTATTGATAACGGGGGTAGCAGGTTTTGTTGGCTCTCATTGTGCAGAATATTATGCTTTAAAGGGAGCAGAGGTTTATGGAATTGATAATTTAATTCGTTCACAATTGTTTAAAAGTCGGAAGAAATCAGTGGAATATAACTGGGAATATCTTGTCAGATATAAAAATATTCACAGAATAAAGGCCGATCTCAGGTATCCTGAGACTTTTTCTAGATTACGCAAACAGAAATTTGACCTTGTGATTCATACAGCTGCTCAACCAGGAGTGGGATTTTCATTAAAAAATCCTCAAGAGGATTTTTCCCTCAATGCTTTGGCTACATTTAATATTCTGGAATTTGTCCGTAAGTACTGTCCGCAGGCAACATTCATTTATTGTTCCACCAATAAAGTATATGGAGCCAGAGTGTCACAGTTTAAAATAAGAAAGTGCAACAGCCGGTATGAATTTCGGGATATCAAAGCGATTAACGAACAGGTAGGTATAGATCTTACTCCTCATACTCCTTACGGAGTAAGCAAATATGTGGGAGATATATATACTCAGGAATATGGAGCAGTATATAAGATTAAAAGTGCAGTTTTCAGGATGAGTTGCATTTATGGAACCCGCCAATTTGGATTTGAAGACCAGGGCTGGTTGGCTTGGTTTCTTATTTCCGGGTTGAAAAATAGAGAGATTACAATTTATGGGAATGGCAAACAGGTAAGAGATGTCCTTTATATTTCGGATCTGGTGGAAGCATTTGATAAATTTTACAATTCCAGTATTGATTCTGGAGTATTCAATATTGGCGGGGGGATTGAAAATTCCATTTCTCTTCTGGAATATATTAAATTTGTGGAAAATAATTTCAAGATTAGATTTAAAATCAGATTTGATAACTGGAGACTTTATGACCAGAAGGTATATGTTTCAGATATTTCTTGTGTAAGCAAGAAATTGAACTGGAAGCCAAAAATTGATTATCGGGAGGGGATCAGGCGGCTTTATATCTGGGTAAAAAATAACATTAACCTTTTCTAAAAATGGGGCGCCCAATATTTCTGGATAGAGACGGTGTTATAAATGTGGAGCCATCTAAATTTGGCAGAGATTATGTTACATCTCCCCAGGAATTCCAGTTTATTTCCGATGCCATAAATGGTCTTAAAATGCTGGTGGAAAACAATTATGATGTCTATATTATTTCCAATCAGGCAGGAGTTGCCAAGGGAATATTTACTGTTCAACAGTTACAGGATGTTACTGAGTATATGTTAGAGATATTGAACCAGAAGGGAATAAAAATAAAAGGAGTTTTTTATTGTATCCATCGCTCTGAAGATAATTGCAATTGTCGTAAACCCAAAACTGGCAATCTTGAGATAGTATGGCAGAAATATTCGGGATTGAAAAAGGATAAAATATTTTTTGTTGGTGACCAGGAGAGAGATATTCACACTGCCAGAAATTTTTCTATTTTGTCAATACTCGTTCTTAGCGGTAAAACGAGTGTTTCTGAACTTGGAAGATTTTCTATAATTCCTGAGTATGTTGCTTATAACCTTTATGATGCTGTAAAAAACATAATTTTGAAATGAATGTGAGAATGCTTTCATCCCAGAAAGAAATTTATATAAAAGCCTTAGAACATAAAATAAAAAAATGCAAAAGATGTTCCCTGGCTTTTATCCGCAGAAATCCTGTAGTTGGTGAGGGGAATTTAGATGCCAGGATAATGTTTATTGGAGAAGCCCCGGGAGAGCAAGAAGATATTCAGGGGAAACCTTTTGTTGGTAAATCGGGTCAGTTGCTTACTAAAATAATTCAAGCCATGGGCTTATCGCGAGACCAGGTGTATATAGCAAATATTTTGAAATGTCACCCTCCTGGCAATAGAGATCCTTATCCTCAGGAAATAGAAAATTGTCTGCCGTATTTATTTTTTCAGATAGAGATTATAAATCCGGAAATACTGGTGCTTCTGGGAAGAATTGCTGGAATTGCTCTATTTGGCCCCCAATTTTCTATTACCAAAATGCATGGGCAAATTCTTTACTTTCGAGGAAGAAAAGTAATTGCGTCTTTTCATCCCGCATATCTTTTACTCAATCCTAAAGCAAAAAAACTTGCCTGGGAAGACATGAAAAAAGTTTTGACAGAACTTAATCTGCCCATTCCTGGTAAAAAATGATTGTTGAGGTTGCCTTTGGTTTGCCCGTAGATAAAACATTTTATTATCGTATCCCTGAAAATCTTTCAGGTAATAATATTGTTGCAGGTATCAGAGTTAGGGCACCGTTTCGCAATCAAATAAAAACAGGATATGTGGTAGACGTAATTGAAAAGCAACTGTCACAAGAATTAAAAGAGATAATAGAAATTATTGATAGTGAACCGATTATCAATCCAGATATATTGCGGTTAACTTGGTGGATGGCAATTCATTATTATTCAGGCTGGGGAGAATGTATAGAAACTGCTCTTCCTGGTGTACTTCGTAAAGGAAAAAAATCAGTTACTCCCCGCAAGCAGATAACTATAAAGCCTGATGTGAAATTCCGTAGGCCCAAAAAATTAACCCCTGCTCAGGAGAAAGCATTGGCAACTATTAGAAAAAAATTTGACGATTTTAATGTATTTTTACTGTTTGGAGTTACTGCTTCTGGTAAGACTGAGGTGTATTTACAAACTGTAGAACTTGCTATCCGTAAAAATAAATCAGCCTTGGTTTTAGTTCCGGAAATAGCACTTTCTCCCCAAACAATATCCAGATTTAAGAATCGTTTCCCAAAAGTAGAAATTTCAGTATTCCATAGTGGCCTTACAGAAGCCCAGAGGTTTCAGGAGTGGAAAAAGATTAAAGATGGAATTAGCAAGATATGTATCGGCACACGCTCGGCAATATTTGCTCCTTTTTCTGATCTGGGAGTGATTATAATTGATGAGGAGCACGATTCCAGCTATAAGCAGGATGAGCGTCCTCGTTATCATGTTCGTGACTTGGCAATTTTTCGTGCCCGAACTTTTAAATGTCCGGTGATTTTAGGTTCAGCAACTCCAAGTCTGGAGTCTTATTATAAAGCCCAGCGTGGAGACTATATACTTCTGGAACTTCCCCATAGAATTAAAAAGAAAAGACTTCCTGAGGTAGAAATAATTGACTTACGCCTACAAAAAAGAAGGAGATTGAAGCCGGTGGTATTTTCTCAACCTTTAAAAGTTGAACTTGAGAGAGTAGTGAATAATAAATCTCAGGCGATGCTATTTCTTAATCGACGAGGATTTTCAACTTCCCTGGTCTGTCTTAAGTGTGGGTATGTGGCTAAATGTCCTCGATGTGAAATTGCACTCACTTATCATTCTCAGAGAAAAATACTTATTTGCCATCATTGTAATTATCACAGTGAGCGATTATCTATCTGTCCTCAGTGTCAGTCTCGCTATCTCGTATATCGAGGATTTGGTACTCAGAAGGTAATTAGTGAACTTCATAAGTTATTCTCTGGTATTACAGCTGCTCGGCTTGATTCTGATGCTGTACGAAAAAGGGGGATATTAGAGAAGATTATCCAGGAATTTCGGGACCATAAAATTGATGTTTTAGTTGGAACTCAGATAATTGCTAAAGGGCATGATTTTCCTAATGTTGATCTGGTGGGAGTTATTCTTGCTGATTTAAGTTTAAATATAATAGACTTCCGAGCCGGTGAGAAAACTTTTTCTCTTCTTACTCAGGTAGCAGGAAGATCAGGTAGAGGCAGGGGAAAGGGAAGAGTCCTTATTCAAACCTATAATCCCCAGCATTACACAATTCAGACTTCACTCCGGCAGGATTATGTTTCCTTTTACCATCAGGAGATAGAGCGAAGAAGAATTCTGGGGCTTCCTCCATTTAGTGAACTTATAAAACTGGAGTGTAGGCATAAGAAAGAGAGAAAGGTAGAACAGGTTGCATATAAAATCCAACAGTTGTTGCAGGAATTCGCAGGTAAAGAATTTGAAATTTTAGGGCCTGCTCCTCATCCAGTTCCAAAGTTGAGAGGAGAATATCGTTGGGATTTAGTCATAAAATCTAAAAATCTTGCCTCTACATTGCGTCTATTATATAACATTATAGGTTTTAAAATACAGTTTGAAGGGGTAAAACTAATTGTAGATGTAAATCCTTATGAGGATTAAGGGATGAAAATAGTTACCTATCCTGATCCAGTGTTGAAAAAGAAGACTGCCAAGGTGAAAGAGATAGGGGAGGAGGAACTAAATCTTGTCCGGGAGATGATTGAAACTATGCTGGAGAATGAAGGAGTGGGGCTGGCTGCCAATCAGGTAGGAGTAAGTAAAAGTGTGTTTGTGGCTTCTCCTTCTATGAAAAGAGAGGATATGTTGGTGTTATTCAATCCCAGAATAGTGGAGAAGAGAGGCTGGATTGAAGATGTCGAGGGATGTCTCAGCTTGCCAGGAATTTCTGCTATTGTTAAAAGGGCCAATACTGTAGTAGTAGAAGGATTAAATATAAATGGAAAAAAGCAAGCTATAAAGGCCACAGGACTTCTGGCCAGAATTATTCAGCATGAGGTAGATCACCTCAATGGTAAATTATTTATCCATCACATCCCATTTCGGCAAAGAAAGAAATTGCTTAAAATATATTTCAATAAATGCGGATAATATTCTTTGGTTCTGGTAAATTTGCAATTCCCATTCTTGATTTTCTTTGTAATCAAAACATTTATGATTTAGTTGCAGTTGTTACCCAGCCGGACAGAAAAGGAGGACGGGGATATAAGATGTTATCTACAGCGGTTAAAGATTATTGTCTTACAAACAAAATAACTGTGCCTGTTTTTCAACCTCAAAATGTAAACTCCTCTGAATTTATTCAGATTATAAAAAGGTTTAATCCTAGTCTATTTGTTACTGCCGCCTATGGACAGATTTTTAAAGAAGATCTTCTTAAAATACCAGAAATATTTGCAATTAACATTCATGCTTCACTTTTACCTAAATATCGGGGAGCAGCACCGATAAACTGGGCTATTATAAATGGGGAGAAGATTACTGGAGTTACAATTTTCAGAATGAATGAAAAAATGGATGCTGGAGAGATAATATCTCAGGCAAAATGTGAAATATCTCCTTTTGACACTGCTATAACTCTGGAGGCTAAACTTAGTGATTTAGGAAAAGAATTATTACCTAAGACATTAAATATGATTGCTGAAAATAAATACCATCTTCAGTCCCAAACAGGGATTCCTAGTTATGCTCCCAGGCTTAAAAAAGAAGACGGTTTAATAAACTGGGAGAAGACTGCTTTTGAGATTTATAATCTTATCAGGGGAGCTCAACCCTGGCCAGGAGCCTATACTTATCTTGAGGATAAACTTTTAAAAATATTCTGGGCAGAGGTAGTAGAGGTTAATTGCAAAGGTGAGCCAGGAGAGATAGTAGAAGTTGGTCGTGATGAGTTTAAAGTTGCTTGTGGGAAGAATACTTTAGCAATTAAGGAATTGCAGTTGGAATCTCGTAGACGGATGACAGTAAAAGAGTTTCTTTCGGGATATAAAATTGCACCTGGTATTAAATTAGGAACTTGAAAATAGAATGCATAATGATAGAATAAATCTTGTGTATAAGAGGTTTGTTAAAGGAACAATTTGGTGTTTAATAATAGTAGGGAGTATTTGTTTAATTCCCTATGCTCAAGAAGTCCAGGCAGTTAAAATTATAAAATATAATAAACAATATAATTTTATAGTTATAGATCAGGGGAAGATTCATGGCTTAACTGCTGGAATGGACTTTGCAATAGTTAAAAATGGGGCTGAGATAGGTAAAATTGAAGTGGTAAAAGTTAAAGATAATATTTCTGCCTGTGATATTTTAGAACTGATGGAGGGAGTCTCACTTAAAGAAGGAGATGTAATTACTATCTATCCTTTTACTCCATCTGCAAAAATTACTCCTCAGCCGTCAGCGGTATCTGGTAGAGAGGTCCCCAGAAAGGAGAAAACTCCTTCTTCCGTTAAAAAAAGGAGAGGATGGTGGGCTAAATTGACCCAGCCTTTTAGAAAAATGTTTCGAGAGGAAGGAGAGGAAGTTTCAGGAGTAAAAGCCCCTCCTCGAAGTTTAGAAGAGATTATAACGGTTTCTAAACTAGAAGGTCCCGAAATGAATATAGATGTGTATGCTGACAAGGATATAACATTTTACAAACTTCGTGATGTTCTGGATGAACATAAAATTATAGTTACTCAGTCCAATCGTTTGCAGGGAACACTTACAGGGTTCAAACTGGCACCGATGGGAATTGGAGACCAGTTATTTGCTGATTTTCGGGCGCTTCAGGAAAGAAGAGTTGTTTATAATTTTGAGGTTAAACCTCAAGGACCTCAAACTTCCAAGATTTCTGTAAGTGTAAAATTGATTTCTTATAATAAAAATGATCAGCCCAAATACATAATTTTAAGAACTGGAAGATTAATTGACGAGGCACAGGATATCCTTTCTGAAGTCAAAGTGAGAGCGGAAGAGCAACAGCAAGAATGGGGAGGAGAAAATGGCTAAACCAAAAGAGGGAAAAAAACCAACTAATTGTAAAAATTGCAATAAGAAGTTGAGTAAGAAAAAGTGGTATTATCGCAATGGTAACTATTTCTGTAATAAGAGATGCTGGCAGGCTTTTGATGCTAAGCAGAAACAGGAAGCAAAGAAGGAGGGATGAATAATGTTGGCTTCTGGCAATATTGAATGGTTGGGACATGCCAGTTTCAGGATTACATTCGATGATAAGGTAATATATATCGATCCCTGGGAGATTAAAAATCCTAAACCTGCAGATATTATATTTGTAACCCATTCTCATTTTGACCATTTCTCCCTTCAGGATATAGAAAAAATATCAAAGAAAGGAACTTATGTTGTAGGCCCTGAGGATATTAGAGATAAAATCCCGTCTGATTGTGAATATATATGTGTTAAGCCGGGAGAAGAAAACGAAGTTTTGGGGATTAAATTCCAGGCAGTTCCAGCATATAATATAAATAAACAATTTCATCCCCGATCCAATAACTGGGTAGGATATATTATTTATCTGGGAGACAGTAAAATTTATCATCTTGGAGATACTGATTTAATCCCTGAGATGGAAGGATTACAGCCAGATATAGCACTATTGCCAATCGGTGGTACCTATACCATGAATGCAAAAGAAGCATCTCAGGCAGCCAGAATTATGAAAGCTACTAAGGTAATTCCCATGCATTATGGTAAAATTGTAGGGTCTGAGCAGGATCTTAAAATCTTTAAATCCAACCTGCCTTCAGAAATAGAATTAATTACTCTTCCTGTTAGTGAATAATCTTAATGGAGCGATATCGGGAAATAATTCCTGAGTGGGAAGAATTTCTTCGTTTCTGTTATCAACCGCTTCCTAAGACTCTACGGGTTAATAGTATAAAAATTTCTCCTCACCACTTGGAAGAAATATTTACCAAACAGGGATGGAAGTTTCACAGGTTTGATTTTTGTGATTATGGCTATGAAATAGTATCTAATCATGATATTTCTAAAACTGTGGAGCATTGGCTTGGGTATTATTATATTCAGGAGGCAAGTTCATTTATTCCTGTTTTGGTTTTAGATCCCCAGCCTGAAGAAAAAATCCTTGATCTCTGTGCTGCTCCTGGTGGTAAGACCACTTTTATTGCTCAGTTATCCAGAAACAAGGCAGTAATATGGGCAAATGATATTGGTTTTCAACGAATGCGGGCATTACTTTCCAATATTTATAGAATGGGTGTTACCTCTGCTGTAGTTACCAATTACAATGGATTATTTTTCCCAAACAAGGTTAAATTTGACAAAATATTACTTGATGCTCCCTGTTCCGGAGAAGGAAATATGCGTAAAGATCCCAGAAGACTGAAAGGAGCAGAACCAGGATTTATCCGCAACATTTCAGGGATTCAGAAGGGACTTATTCAGAGGGCGATAGATATATTACAGCCAGGAGGGATTTTGGTTTATTCTACTTGTACCTTGGCGCCAGAAGAGAATGAGATGGTAATAGACTATGTTATAAACAGGCGAAATGTAAAAATAGAAAAAATAGATCTTAGTATACCTCATGCTCCCGGAATAACTAAGTGGCAGAACAAAAATCTTCATTCTGATCTCGTCAATACTGTGCGGATATATCCTCATCACTTAAATTCCGGAGGAGTCTATATTGCAAAACTCAGAAAATTATCTTGAGGAGGTTAAAGACTATTTCTTAAGGAGGTTTGGTATTCCGGAATCTTTCTGGATAGAACACACTATATTCTTTAGAAAAGATAAGGGATGGATTATAAATCCTGTTATTTTAAATCTTGATGTGGCATTTGAGGATAAGATTTCCAGTTTGGGATTCCCGTTTGTTCGGAAGTTAGGAAAAAGTTTAAAACCAACTTCCTGGGGATTGATTTATCTTGGCCACAGAATAACCAGAAATATTGTGAATTTAAACCTCGGTGATCTTAAAGAGATTTTATTGCGGGGCAGAATAATCTATAATCAGGAATTGACTCCTGGATATGTAGCTTTAAATTATGATGGTAATGTAGTGGGGTGCGGTTTCTATCAGAATAGTATAGTCGAGGTGCAAATCCCCAAAGCCAGAAGAAAGAGTTTACTGGAAATAATCATGCGGTTAAAATAGTAATGATAGCCCCCTTAGCTTAATGGGATAAAGCACGGGCCTCCGGAGCCTGGGATGGGAGTTCGATTCTCCCAGGGGGCGAAGGTAGTTATGAGTTACAGGAGTAAAGAAAAATTGAGGTGAAAAATTAAAGAGAATGTTTTAAAATAAATCCCATGGTGGAAGAAAGAAGGAAATATTTCCGTATTTCTGCTCAACTCCCAATCAAATTATTTGGAGAGGAGGCAGACTTTATCACTCAGAGTATAAATTTAAGTTGTGGAGGTCTATATTGTGAAGTAGATGATTACATACCGGTAATGACGAGGTTAAAGATTTTGATGCTTCTTCCTCAAGGAAAAAGAAGCCGCAAAATAGAGTGTGAGGGAATAGTTGTGAGAGTAGAACCAGAGCATCCCCAGACGCGTCTTAATCATTATCGTGTAGCAATTTTTTTTAACAGAATGAAGAGAAGTGATCGAGCCAAAATAGCCGAGTATGTCAAAAAACATAAAACTTGTCTCCCTCCCCAACAGCGGTGATAAAATTCTGGTTAGTTCCTGTCTTATCGGTAAAAAATGTGCTTATGATGGTAATCATAGAAAAAATAGATGGGTTTTAGAATTTATTTCTGGCAGAAAAATAATAGATGTCTGCCCTGAAATGTTAGGTGGACTTAGTTCTCCTCGTTTTCGGAGCGAGATTAAAAACGGTGATGGTAAAGCAGTGCTTGCAGGAGATGCCATTGTTATCAATGAAAAGGGTGAGGATGTAACAAGTTTTTTTATAACAGGAGCAAATAAAGTTTTGAAAATTGTCAAAGAAAATAAAATAAACTATGCTGTACTTAAAGCCCGCAGTCCATCATGTGGAAAGGATTGGATTTATGATGGCAGTTTCAGAGGCAGATTAAAACCGGGTGACGGAGTTACTGCAGCATTATTAAAAGAAAATGGAATTATGATTTGGAGTGAAGAAGATGTGAGAAGTTTAATTAAAGAAAGGAGGAACAGATGATAAGTTTTGATGATTTTCAGAAGATGGAGTTAGTTATTGGTGAAATTACAGAAGTAAATGACCATCCCAATGCTGATAAGCTGTATGTATTGAAAGTAACATTGGGAAATGAAGAGAGAGAACTAGTGGCAGGTATTAAGTCTTACTATTCTAAAGAGGAACTGAAAGGAAGGCAGATTGTGGTTATAAAAAATCTACAACCAGCAATAATTAGAGGAGTGAAAAGTGAAGGTATGCTTCTTGCTGCTCAGGATTCTCAGGGAGTATCTCTTTTGATTCCGGATAGAAGAGTAGAAAATGGAGCAAAGATTCGATAATTTCAAGGCGGGGTTAGTAGCCGTTGTGGGTAAACCCAATGTGGGTAAATCTACGCTTATAAACAGGTATCTGGGAGAAAAAATTTCTATTATTTCCCCTAAACCTCAGACTACCAGGAACAGAATTCTTGCCATTTTAAATCAGGATAATTATCAGATAATATTTGTAGATACTCCTGGGATTCATGAGCCCAAACATCTTTTAGGAAAATATATGGTGAGAGAGGCAGAATCATCGCTGGAAGATGCAGATGTAATTTTAGTTATGCTTGATGCCACCACTGGCATAGAACCTGAAGATAGACATCTTTTGGAGTTGGTAAGTGAGTATGAAAAGAAGAAGACCTTGGTGGTGAACAAAATAGATGCTATAAACAAACCAGAATTACTTCCCATTCTAGATGAGGTCAGGAAGATTGCTGAGTTTGATGAGTATATTCCCATAAGTGCTCTCGAGGGAGAAAATACGGACCTTTTGCTTCAAAAAATTGTAGAATTTCTTCCTCAATCACCTCCGTTATATCCTCAGGATCAATTAAGTGATAAACCGCAAAAATTTCATGTCGCAGAGTTAATAAGAGAAAAAATTCTGGAAAATACTTATGAAGAGATTCCTCATTCAGTGGCAGTAGTAGTGGATGAGTTTAAAGAAAGGGAAGAAAAAAATCTAATTTATATTAAAGCCATAATATATGTGGAGCGCCCCAGTCAAAAGAAAATAATTATAGGTCATGATGGAAAAATGCTTAAAAAAATAGGAACCAAAGCCCGAATGGAAATAGAAAGATTTTTAGGGAGAAGGGTTTTTCTTGACCTTTGGGTAAAGGTGTATGAAAAATGGAGAAGAGATAGTATGGCTTTAAATCGGTTAGGATATAAATAAATGATAAATCCTCGTATAGGAGTAATTGGAGGAAGTATCGCTGATAAATCAATTTTAAATATAGCAGAAATAGTGGGGAACCTTGTCGCTTCTCGGGGAGGAATAATTGTATGTGGGGGAATGGGGGGAGTAATGGAGGCAGTATGTAAGGGAGCAAAACGAGCAGGAGGTAAAACCATAGGTATCCTTCCTACCAGAAGTGTTTATGATGCCAATCCATATATTGATATTCCAATAGTCACTGGGTTAGGAGAAGCAAGGAATTTATTAGTAGTATTAAACAGTGATGTGATAATAGCTATTGATGGAGCCTATGGAACTCTCACTGAAATTGCATTTGCTCTTCTGTACAAAAAGCCAATAGTTGCATTAAAATCATGGGAACTTGTTTACGATGGAGAACAAGATAAAAATGTAATTTATGTCTCTACCCCTGAAGAAGCTGTGAATAAGGTGTTTGAATTATTAACAGAATGATGGTTGAGGATTATTTTGACTATCAGGAAGTAACTGAAGAACCAGAAAATCTGGATTTCAATCACATGGTGGAGTGCCCTCATTGTAAAAATCTCATACCCTATGATGCTTTATTATGCTATTATTGCGGTAATAAAATTGCTAAGTCATCTTTCCCTAAGTGGATGATAATATTAGTTGCAATTATTGTTGTTTCTTTTCTGGTTCTTCTTATTTAACCAACGGACCTCCTGTCCACCTACGCGGTGGAAGATGGTTGTGATTGATAGTCAGGATGTTACAATACTTGTTTTTTAAACGATCTGAATTTATAATTTAAATATGCCTGCGAATTTGCCACCACAATATCACGCCGCTTATCAGAAGTATAGAGAGTCTAAAACTCTGGAAGAAAAGATTTCTGCTCTTAAAGAAATGTATGCAGTAATGCCCAAACACAAAGGGACTGATAAACTTCAGGCAGATATAAAGAGAAAAATTGCCCAGTTAAAAGAAGAACTACAAATTCAGAAGCAGAAAAGAAGAGGCGTGGGATTTATTCTTCCTAAAAAGGAAGGAGCAGGCCGGGTGGTTTTGATTGGTCCTCCTAATTGCGGAAAATCTTCGTTACTTAAAATGATAACCAATGCTCAACCGGAAATAGCAGATTATCCTTTTACCACCACTCAGCCCAACATAGGTATGATGCCTTATGAGGATGTTCAAATTCAGATAATAGATTTGCCTCCATTTGCTAATGAAGAAGTCCCTTGGTGGCAAAGAGAAATTGTTAGAAGTTCGGATCTGGTTGTTTTTATTGTGGATTTATCTCATGATAATTTCTGGGATGAGTTTGTAAATATTAAAAATTATTTACAATCCCAAAACATCTACCTTAAAAGTGACATCCTACAGAAAGAAGATGAACATGAAGAACTGGAAGGTCCGGTGCTTAAAAAGACTATTATATGTGGGAACAAGATTGATACCCCAGGTGGGGAGCAGAGATGTGAAGTTTTAAAAAATAAACTTGGTCAAGCCTGGACATTAATTTTAGTATCTATCCAGCAGGGAAGAAATTTAAATGAATTTAAAAAATACATATTTGAAAATCTGGGAATAATCAGAGTTTATACCAAACAACCAGGACAGCCTGCGGATTTAAATGATCCTTTAATTTTACCTCAAGGAGCAAGAGTTATTGATGCTGCTGAAAAACTCCATAAGGATTTCTCTCGGAAACTAAAGTATGCTCGCATATGGGGGTCCGCAAAATTTGATGGTCAGAGAGTTCCTCGTGATTATATTCTTCAGGATAAAGATATAATTGAGTTTCACATTTAGGACAGAAATTTTATTGATAATTACCAGAGTTGATTTTATTATTTTATAAAAAATTATTTTCCAATTATGAAAGTACTTGTAACTGGAGGATGTGGTTTTATTGGCTCTCATTTAGTAGATAGACTGGTTAATGATGGTTATAAAGTTAAAGTCTATGATTTATTAGAGTACCAGGTTCATCATGGGAAAAAACCTCAATATCTAAATAAAAATGCAGAATATATTTTTGCGGATATCAGAGACAAAGATAGTCTTAAGAAAGCAATACGTGGTGTAGAAGTAATTTTTCATCTTGCTTCTCAGGTGGGAGTGGGGCAATCAATGTACCAGATAGAAAAATATACCTCCCATAACCTAACAGGGACTGCAGTACTTCTGGATGTATTGGTTAATACTAGAAATAAAGTTAAGAAATTAATTGTAGCTTCCAGCATGTCAATATATGGAGAGGGAGCATATAAGTGTAAGAACTGTGGGGTCGTCTATCCCCAGAAAAGGGAACAAAAACAATTGAAAAGGAAAGATTGGGAACTGTATTGCCCCAACTGTAATAAAAAAATTAAACCCATTCCCACTCCTGAAAATAAACCATTATATCCATCATCGATATATGCTTCCAATAAACGGGTTCAGGAAGAGATGTGCCTTATTGTAGGAAAAGCATACAAAATACCCACGGTTGCTTTGCGCTATTTTAATGTCTATGGACCTAGGCAGTCGCTTTCCAATCCTTATACTGGAGTAGCAGCAATTTTTCTATCGCGAGTAAAAAACAATAAGCCACCTCTAGTGTTTGAAGATGGGAAACAGAGTAGAGATTTTATCTATATAGATGATTTGATAACTGCCAATATTCTGGCTATGGAAAACTCTCAGGCTGATTATGAAATTTTTAATGTCGGGAGTGGAAAACCAACCAGGATAATAGAGATTGCCTATACTATCATTTCTTTGCTTGGAAGTGATGTAGGAGTGAATGTCCTTAGTCGTTATCGCATTGGCGATATTAGACATTGCTATGCAGATATTTCAAAGATAAGAAATGTTTTGGGGTTTGAACCCAGAATTAAGTTTGGAGAAGGAATGCGCCATCTGATTTCTTGGGCTGAGACTGAGAAAGCAATAGATTTGACAGATAAAGCCTATCGCGAACTGGAAAAGCACCATCTCACTACCTGAGGTATGAGTATTTATAATCTAGTAAGTCTCTCTGGAATTTTGGTTTTAATAATCATTTCTTGGTTTCTTTCTGCAAATAGAAAGGCAGTAAATTGGAAGCTGGTATTGTGGGGGATATTTCTCCAGTTGGGATTTGCTGTTTTCCTGTTTATTATCCCTGCTGGGACTAAGTTGTTTGTGGCGATGAATAATTTTGTGGTTAAAATTTTAGATTCAGCAACTGCTGGTGCCAAATTTGTATTTGGAAGACTTGCTCTTGCCCCTGGCGAAAAGGGGCCTCAGGGTGAGACTTCTTTAGGATTTATTCTTGCCTTTCAGGCATTTCCTACCATTATCTTCTTTTCCAGTTTGATGTCCATTCTTTATTACTTCAATATTCTGCCTGTTATTATTAAATTTTTTAGCAGATTATTTTCACGTTTGATGAGGATATCTGGGGCAGAATCTTTGGCTTCTGCCAGTAATATTTTTGTGGGGATTGAATCGGCATTTACAATCAGACCCTATCTCAGAAATATGACTGTTTCTGAACTGTGTACGGTTTTAACTGCTGGTATGGCTACAGTGGCTTCTAATGTTCTTGCTCTTTATGTTTTTACGCTTAAGCAGCAGTTCCCAAGTATAGCGGGGCATTTAATTTCGGCTTCGGTTTTATCTGCGCCTGCTGCTATAGTAATTTCCAAACTTTTATTACCAGAAACAGAAGTCCCTAAAACTTTGGGCAAGGATATAAAGCCATTCTATGAGAAAGAAAATTCTCTTTTTGTAGCGATAATAAATGGAGCCAATGCAGGAGTGAAAGTTATCGTGGGAATAGTGGCTCTTTTGATTGCTATTTTGGGACTGGTTTCTCTGGTAGATTTATTCTTGGGATTTATAGGAGAAAAACTCAATATGCTATTTAATTGGCGTTTTAACTGGACACTGAGTAATATCTTGGGATATTTATTTTTTCCTTTAAGTTTAATAATTGGCATTCCAGTTAAGGATTGTGCTCTGGCAGGTAAGATCATTGGAGAAAGACTTGTGCTTACTGAAGTTGTTTCCTATCAGCATCTAAATGAAGCGATAACTCAGGGATTATTTACTAGCCCCCGTTCAGCCGTTATAATTGCCTATGCTTTATGTGGATTTGCACATATTGCTTCCATGGCTATATTTGTGGGTGGAATTTCTGCACTTGTACCGGAAAGAACCGCTGATATAGTAAAGGTTTCATGGCGGGCACTGTTGGCAGCAACTTTAGCCTGTCTGTTAACTGCCTGTATTGCTGGTAGTTTTATTACTCAAAAGGCAATAATTTTCGGACATTAATTCTATTTATAGAAAACTGGTATTTTTGTTTATAATCCTTAAGTTTTAAAGTAAAATAACTTTAAAAATGTTTGTTTATCGTAAATTGAAGATTGGCAAAAAGCAAGTGGAAGCATTTCAACTTAAACTTTTCTCCAGAAATTTAATTGTAATAAAGGGAAGCAAAGGATATATAATGTGTGGATATCTGGATATGGATACTGCTGAAAAATTGGGGGAGGTGGCGGTAAGGATTAGTGGAGTTAATACAATATCTCAGGCATTGAAAGGAAATGTGGAGTCCTGTAGTAAGAATGCACACAGACTTGGAATTTATAAAGGACAGCCAATTACCGAAGTTATTGAGATAATTGGTTAGTTTGCTAGTTGGTTGGTTTGTTAGTTGGGTAGTTGACTAGTTGGTTAGTTTGTTAGTGGGTTCCTTTTAAAGATGACCGAAACTAAATCTCTAATTTCATCTCCTGAGGTTAGAATAGTAGATGCCTCTGCTGGTTCTGGTAAGACCTATGCACTTGCTCATCGTTATGTTCAATTATTATTCCAGAAGGACTCTCACCCTGAGGTAATAAAAACTATTTTGGCTATAACTTTTACCAACATGGCAGCCCGAGAAATGAAGGAACGAATTCTGGAATTTTTAAAGAAAATAGCCTTAGATTCGTTTCAGAATGAAAATGAACGGGAACAGATTTTATCTAAAATTGAACTGGATACAATCCAAGCCCGCAGGTTTGCTCTCCAGATAGTTGATTATATAATTCATAATTATAATTTCTTTCAGATTCAGACCATAGATAGTTTTGTATATCTTCTTCTTTCAGGATGTGCTTTTCGATTAGGACTGCCCGCAAATTTTAAACTTCAGGAAAGTTTTAGGCAATTGCTTATTTACAGTCTGGATGAATGTATTGATAGGGCAGACAAAGATCAGAAGATAAGAGAGATTTTTTACGATTTTCTCCGGCAGTATGTTTACATAGAGAATAAAGAAAACTGGTTCCCCAAGAGAGATATTTTAAATCTTTTAAATTCACTGTTTTATCAAATAAACATCTACAGTAAGGGGTTCAGAAAATTTGAATATGATGCTCATTATATTCTGGAGGGCAAAAGAGAGATAAAAAAATTAGTTACTCAATTTTACAATAAATATGCCTCACTATTAAACGGGACATTCACTAACTCTCTGGCTAATTTCTGTGAACAGGAAGAAGAGGTTTTTGATTTTGCCACCATGACTGGTAAAAATTCTAGGAAGAAAACATTTGTTTATGAATATCCTCCTGTAAAAAGAGCAGTTATGGTTTCACCCCAGTTGGAAAAGGACTGGCAGGAATTGAGAAATAAAATAAGCAAGATGGCAGCAGCCGAGGCTCAGGCAGTTTTTAATTGCTACATTGATATATTTCAACTTGTATATCAAATATTTGAAGCCCGGGCTCAAAAAGAGGAATTGATGTTTTTACAGGAGTTAAACCGCAAAGCAAATACTCTATTTGGAAAAGAATTCTCGGTGCCGGAGATTTACTATCGTCTTGCCACTCGCTTCCGACATTTTTTGATAGATGAGTTTCAGGATACCAGTGGTTTGCAATGGGAAAATCTATTTTTAATGATTGAAGAAGCCCTTTCTTCTGGAGGCACTTTATTTTATGTTGGAGATAAGAAACAGGCAATATATCGCTGGCGGGGTGGAGAGGTGAAATTATTTGATCACCTTAAGAAAATTTTAAAAGATTTTAATGTCAAGGAAGAACAACTTACAGTAAATTATCGCAGTCAGCAGGAAATAGTAAAATTCAACAACACTATATTCTCTCGAGAAAATTTAGAACGATTTTTAGTTCAGAAATTTGGAGATAATAGTCTTTCTGGTAATTTTTCATATTATGATTATCAGGAAATTTTGGATGTTTTCAGTACTGCCTGTCAGGAATATAAGCCTGAAAATAAATATGGATATGTAAAAATTATAAAAATTGAGGGAGAGGATAAAGAGGAACGAGAACAGAAAATAAGGTCTCATCTTATTGAAATAATTTCCGATACTACCACCAGAGAATTTACTCTTAGCGATATTGCTATTCTTTGCCGGTCAAATGATGAAGTAGAGAATGTAAGTAACTGGCTTCTGGAAGACGGGTTTTCAGTACAGTCAGAAAAAACTTTAAATATAAAAAATAATCCTGTCATTAAAGAATTAATCTCCTTCCTTAAATTCCTCAAATCTCCCATAGATAATCTTTCATTTGTTACATTCATAACTGGAAGGATATTTTTAAAGGCCACGGGAATGGATAGGAAACAATTGGAAAAATTTTTACTGGAATTCGGTTCTGGCTTGGAAGAAAAAAGTAGTGAATATGTTTATCGTACTTTCCGTATTAAATATCCTGAAGTATGGAGTAAATATCTGGAAGAATTTTTTAAATCAGTGGGATTTCTGGATACTTATGAACTGGTATTAAGTATCATTGATAAATTTAAAATATTGCAAAACTTTCCTTATTATCAGGGATTTGTGATGCATCTTCTGGAATTGTTAAAGGAGAAAGAGGAAGAATATTCCAGCCTGGAGGAATTTCTGGAATTCTATGAGACCACAGAAGAGGAGGTCTTTTATCTTAAATTTTCGGAATCCGATGCTATCCGGGTTACTACCATTCACAAAGCAAAAGGATTGGAGTTTCCTGTGGTTATAATTCCATTTTTAGATTTAGATATAAAACCAGGTAGAAGCAATGATATAAGAAGTTTTTCTTATGTAGTATCTCCATCCGAAGACAAACTCAGACTCTTGCGCTTGGATAAGAAATATGTTGTTCTATCTCCTGAAATAAGAGAGATATATAAAGAGGAATATAAACAGAGTATCATTGATGAACTCAATATTATATATGTAGCATTTACCCGAGCACAGTATGAACTTTATGCATTTTTGCCCTGTGGGAAAAGAAAGAAAAATATAGCGGTTGACCTCATTCCTCCGGAATACTGGGAAAGAGGAAATAAAAGGATTTATTCTCGTAAGAAGAAAAAAGCAGATGAAGTTATATTTATATCTCCCTGTGAGTACAAGAACTGGTTTGAATTTTTGGAAGATGAATCTGTTCCCAGAGATATCTTGAAATCTCGGCAAGAAATCGAACGTGGTAATATTTTACATTTTATCCTTTCATTTATTTCTGATCTTTCGGTTCAGGAGAAATCTCAAGTTTTAGAAATTGCCTGTAATCAACTTAAATTTCAGTATCGGCATATTTCTCAACTAAATGAATATAAGCAATTAATAGACAGAATTGTTGATGATAATGCGTTTAGAAGATTTTTTTATTTGGATGGTGGTAGAGTTTATCAGGAAAAGGAGATAGTGGATAGTCAGGGATTAACTAAAAGGATAGATAGATTAATTATAAAAGATAATGAAGTCTGGGTGGTGGAGTATAAAACTGGTATACCACTTCCAGAATACAGAGATCAGGTTAAGGAGTATATGGATATTATAAAAGGAATTTATCCTGGTTACAAAGTTAGGGGATATATTTTATATCTTGATACTAAAATTGTAGAAGAAATAGATGGATAGAGTAATTGTCTATAATTTTGATCACGATATGATTCAGGCATTAGCAGATTATATATTGCAAAAGTATGAAAAATCTTCTAATGACTTCAGCAGGGTGGCGGTAGTTTTTGGAGGCAAAAGACCTGCTCTTTTCTTGAAGAAAAAACTGGCTGAAAAGATAAAAACCAGTTTTTATCCTCCCCAATGTTTTTCTATAGAAGAATTCGTTAATTATCTGGTATCAAAGAAAGAATCTTTTAGTATAGCCACGGACCTTGAACTCTGCTACTGGCTATACCAAATAAGTAAGGAGAAAATTCCTCATATCTTAATCACAAGGGATAAATTCTATCAGTTTTTACCTTGGGCAAGAGAGATTTTGTCGTTCATTCAGGAACTGGATAAAGAGAGAGTGGATGATGGTACACTAACCACGATAGAAGCGAGTGCTGAAATTGGATATGAAGTGCCTGAGGATATCAACGTTCTTTTAGAATCTATTGTAACATTGCGAAAAGAATTTCATCACCGTATGGAAGATAAAAGATCTTTCTCCTCGGGATATGTTCATCTTAAAGCATCACAATTGATTTCAGAATTGGAATTTTCAGAATTTGATAACATCATCTTTTGTGGATTTTATTACCTTCATAAAACTGAACTTGATATTTTTAAAACTCTCGTGCAAAGAGAAAAGGCAGTATTGATGTTTCAAAAAGATGAAGAACTCTGGCCTGTTTTGGAAAAACTGGGGAAGGAGTTATCTTTTTCAATTCCTTCCAGTCCCAAACCAAAAAATAAGCCCCGGATCTCTATTCTGCGAGGATTTGATATTCATTCCCAAGCAGGTCTGGTTAGAGAAGTTATAAAGAGAGACAAACTTAATTTCAATGAAACAGTAATAGTTCTCCCTCAGGCACAATCTTTATTGCCTTTGCTTTCGGAACTTTCTCCGATTCTTACAGATTTTAATGTTTCTCTGGGCTATCCGGTAAATAGAAGCACCATTTCCAGACTAATAGAGACGATATTCAAAACACAAATGACTAAGAATGGAGAAAAATACTATGCCCGTGATTATCTTAAAGTCATAACCCACCCCTTAATTAAAAATCTTAAGATTCATGATGAGCCGGCAGTTGCCAGAGTTTTAGTTCATAAAATTGAAGAATCCCTTTTAGGAATAGAAGAAGCAGATTTCTCAGGAAGTATATTTATTTCTCTGGATGAAATAGAAAAATTTAGACCATTATACCCCAGGGTTCAAACAACATTAAATCGTATTGGTATTACAATTGAACCCGAAAGACTAGAAGAAGTTCTTAAGGAATTACACCGGGTAGTATTTAGAATCTGGGAAGGGTTGACCAATTTTGAACAACTGGCATTGGTTCTGGATGAGTTTTTAAGGATTCTTTTGGAGAGAAGTTTGATTTATAAATCTCCTCTCGATACGCGGGTAATAGAAAAAATTTATGAGATAAAAAATGAACTGGAAACAATGGATTTTAAAAAAGAAATTTTTCCTCAGGATGAGTTATTTAAAATTTTTATAGATAAACTGGAAAATGAGATGATTTCTTTTCTCGGTTCTCCTCTCAAAGGATTGCAGATACTTGGGCTTTATGAAACCCGGGCATTGAGTTTCAAAAATGTAATAATAATAGATGTCAATGAGACAGTTCTACCTAAATTAAGAGTGTATGAACCATTGATACCCCGCCAGATTATGTTGGAATTGGGATTGAATCGGCTGGAAGTTGAGGAAGAGATTCAACGCTATCACTTCCGTCGGCTAATTAAATCTGCCTGTTCCGTATATCTGATATACGATGATCGTCCTGATAAAGAAAGGAGTAGATTTATTGAGGAAATAATATGGGAGGAGGAAAGACTACAGAAAAAATTAAATGTAGTTACTCAACTGCGAGCCGGATACCAGGTTGAAGTTCGAGAAAAGAAGGCTGAAATTGAAAAATCAGAATTTATTATTCAGGGACTACGTAAATTTACTTTTTCTCCCAGCAGTCTGGATATATATCTTAATTGTCCTTTACAGTTCTATTACCAGTATCTATTAAAGGTGAAAGAAAATGAGAACCTTCTGGAAGAGCCTCAGGCTGTTGATATCGGGAAGTTTTTACATAAACTCTTGGAAGACAGTTTTGCAGAGTTTATAGGTACAAGGCCAAAGATTACCAAGAAATTTAAAGAGAAGTTTTTTAAAGAGTTTGAATCTCGTTTTGAACACGAATATCAGCGGAGAATGGGGGCAGAAGCATTTCTGGTAAAGTATATAATGGAACATCGCCTGCAACGATTTTTGGACAACGAGCACAGAAGAAGTGAAGATATTAAAAGAATAATTTCCCTGGAAGATGATAGTATAGGAGGAAAGATAAAATTTGAAATAGGCAGTTTTGATTTCATATGCAAGATAGACAGACTGGAAGAACTTCAGGATGGTAGTCTTTTAATTATAGATTACAAAACCGGTGGTTCTATATCTGCCCCTCAGAGGTTGAGTAAACTTCAGGAAATGGAGATGACTCGAGAACAGATAAAGAAAAGGATACATTCATTTCAATTGCCGTTATATTATTATTTTGTCAAAAAGAGATTCCCTGACTGCAGGATAAATGCTGCTCTTTACAGTTTAAGAAATATCGAATTTACTCAATTGTTTAAAAAAGAAGACATGGGAAGTGAGCAAGATGTTATAAACATATGTCTGAAGGCTCTGGAGTTTATAATTTCAGAAATTTTAAATCCTGCTGTCCCTTTCGTTCCTGATGATTCTGACCCTCGCATATGTAGGAACTGCTCCTATTTTTATCTGTGCAAATGAGAAATTTTAAAAACTAGTAGAGACTAAGGTTTTAATTTATAATTTCAACTTATGAAAATATTAAATAAGCAAAAGCTGGTGACTGTTAAGGATAGAGAGATAACTCGCATGGAAATTTTTGCTCCTGATATAGCTCGCACTGTCTTACCAGGACAGTTTGTGATTATTATGGCGGAGGAAAAGGGAGAAAGAATTCCTTTGACTGTTGTAGATAAATCAATTGAGAAAGGAACCATAACTGTTATTTTTCAGGAAATAGGATTGACCACACGTCTTTTAGGAAAGAAAGACGTGGGGGAGAGTCTGTTTGCTGTAGCAGGGCCTCTGGGTAATCCTACTGAAATTAAATATTATGGCAATGTGATTATGATAGGAGGAGGAGTGGGAATTGCTGAAATATATCCAGTGGCAAACAGTTTTAAAACAGTGAATAACCATATTACAACAATTTTAGGAACAAGAACTAAAGAACTCTTAATTCTGGAGGAAGAGTTAAGAGAGATATCAGATGAACTGTATGTGGTTACTGATGATGGTTCTTATGGGAGAAAGGGATTGGTTACTGATATCCTTCAGGAATTACTTGCTGGAAAAAATTGTTATAATCTGGTATATGCTGTGGGTCCTATTCCTATGATGAGAAAAGTTACGGAATTGTGTAAGATATTTGGAGTCAAAATTATAGTTTCCTTAAATGCTCTTATGGTGGATGGGACCGGAATGTGTGGTTGCTGCAGAGTAACTGTAAAGGGAGAGACAAAATTTACCTGTATAGAGGGTCCCGAATTCCCGGGAGAGGAAGTGAATTGGGAGGAACTGGAGAATAGAAATAGAATGTATCGGGATAAAGAAAACTTCATTTTGCAAAAATACAAGAAAAGCAAGACCTATTAAGTCAGTGTTTATTTTTATCAAAGGCTTTTATTTTTTCATTACTTTACTAAAGCAAGATAATTTTACTACTCCATATTAAAAGTATACCATGTGCCTTTACTGTTCTTCTTTTAAGAAAAATTATTTGACATAAGGAGGAGGGCGTGGTATAAATTCAAAAACCTTTAAGCCAGTCCGGTGAGGCTGGCAAGGGAGGTAGAAATTAAAGTGAAATTAAAACAGGCCTGGAGAAGCCCGAATAAAAACGGGCTTATTTTTTAATATGGTAAGGGAAAAGGCTAAGCTTTTGGATGCCAATCAGATGCATCGCACTTTGCGAAGGCTGAGTCATGAGATTATAGAAAGGAATAAGAATTTAAATGAACTGGCAATTGTAGGCATTAGAACCAGGGGCGTTTATCTCGCTTCTCGTATTCGTAATAATATAAAGGAAATAGAAGGAATAGAACTCCCATTTGGAGTTTTAGATATAACGCTTTATCGTGATGATCTCACACTCATTGCAGAACAACCTCAGGTAAAGGGTACGGAGCTTAACTTTGATCTTAACGAAAAAAATATCATACTTGTAGATGATGTTCTGTTTACTGGCAGGACTGTAAGGTGTGCTTTAGATGAATTGATAGATTTTGGAAGGCCGAGGGCAATTCAATTGGCGGTTCTTATAGATAGGGGACATAGGGAATTACCTATACGAGCAGATTATGTGGGGAAGAATATTCCCACCTCTCTTGATGAATTTGTGGAAGTAAGGGTGAAAGAAATAGATGGCGAAGATGAAGTGGTGTTGCTGGAGATGACAGATGCCCGAAAGTCTTCTGGATAAACAGGTAAAATGGAGTAGAAAACATCTCTTGGGCCTTCAGGAACTGGAGAAAGAGGAAATAGAATATATTTTGGAACTTGCCCAGGCGTTTAAAGAAATATCCACCCGTCCCATAAAGAAAGTTCCGGCTTTGAGAGGTAAGACTGTGGTATTATTATTCTTTGAACCTTCTACCAGGACGAAGATGTCATTTGAACTGGCAGCCAAAAGGCTTTCTGCTGATACTGTAAGTTTTGCGGTGTCCACATCCAGTGTGCAAAAAGGTGAAAATCTTAAAGATACTGCGAGAAATATCGAAGCCATGAGTGTGGATATAATAGTCATTAGACATTCTGCTTCCGGAGCACCTCATTATCTTTCCCGATGTGTCTCAGCAGGAGTAATAAATGCAGGAGATGGTATTCATGAGCATCCCACGCAGGCATTGCTGGATATGTTTACCATTCTGGAGAATAAGGGTAGGATAGAAGGACTTAAAGTGGGAATTGTGGGAGATATTGTTCATTCTCGGGTAGCGAGGTCAAATATATATGGGCTTAAAAAACTGGGGGCAGAAGTTATACTGTGTGGACCTTCTACTATGCTATTGTCGGAATTTCAGAATCTGGGAGTAAAAATATGTTATGACCTGAAAGAAGTTCTGGCTGAGGTTGATGTCCTGAATGTACTCCGTATTCAGAGAGAGAGGATAAATGAGAATCTTTTGCCTTCGATAGCAGAGTACAGAGAATTTTTTGGAATCGATCGTAAAAAATTGTTAAAATATGCCCGGCCAGGACTTTTAATATTGCATCCTGGACCGGTGAATAGAGGGATAGAGTTAAGCACTGATATCTTAGATTCCGGGCTAGAGGAGAAAGGTATATGTAGTTTGGTTTTAAATCAGGTTACAAATGGCCTGGCAGTAAGGATGGCAGTTTTGTATTTAATTGCTGGCGCTGGAGGGAAGATTGAGGATAGTAATTAAAGGCGGAAATGTGGCTGACTTTAAAAATTGGGATTTTAAGCCTAAGGACATACTTGTTTCTGACGGTATAATTACAAAAATTGCAGATAATATATCTGATAAAGCAGATAAAATAATCTCTGCTGAGGGCCTTTATGTTCTACCTGGATTTATAGATATGCACGCTCATTTTCGGGAACCGGGAAGAGAAGATGAGGAAGATTTTTATTCTGGTTCCCTGTCAGCCATAAAAGGAGGCTTTACTACTGTATGTGTTATGCCCAATACGCAACCGGCAATCGATAACCCTGGTATGGTAAGATATATTTGTAAAAGAAGTAACGAGGTGAATTTAATAGATATTTTGCCAGTGGGAGCAATAACTAAAGAAAGACAGGGAAAGGAGTTAACTGAGATGGCAAGGATGAGGGAGGCAGGATGTGTAGGTTTTTCTGATGATGGAAACTGGGTTGAGGATTCCTTGTTGATGCGTAGGGCTCTGGAATATAGTTTGATGCTTGATACTATTATAATTCAGCACTGTGAGGATAAATCATTGACAAAGAATGGAGAGATGAATGAAGGGACTTATTCAGTCATGTTGGGATTGAAAGGAATGCCAGCCACTGCTGAGATTGTGGCTATAAAACGAGATTTAGAACTGGCAGAGTTGAGCAATGCCAGATTGCATATAACCCATCTTAGTACCAAAAAAGGGCTGGAGGAAATAAAAACAGCCAAGGAGAGAGGGTTAAAAGTTACAGTGGATACCTGTCCCCATTATTTGATTTTGAATGAGCAGGCAATAGGCAGTTACAATACAAATGCTAAGGTGAACCCCCCATTGCGCACCGAAGATGACAGGAAAGCTTTAATTTCTGGATTATCTTCAGGAATAATTGATTGCATCTCAACTGACCATGCTCCTCATTCTCCTGAAGAAAAGGATTGCGAGTTTGCCAGTGCAGAATTTGGAATAATTGGGTTGGAGACTGCGTTTGTTATTGGCTGGAAACTGGTAATGCAAGAGTTAATTGATCCTTTAAGATTGATTGCCAGTTTCAGTTTAAATCCTGCCAAAATTCTGGGATTAAATGATCGTGGAGAGATTAAAGAAGGAATGAGGGCTGATGTTGTAATTTTTAATCCTAAGGTCAAGTGGGAATATACTTCAGGTGAGATTATTTCCCGTAGCAGAAATACTCCTTTTTTAGGATGGCAGTTTGAGGGCAGAATTAGAGATGTAATTGCGGGGGGGAAACTTGTTATGGAAAATTTTAAACACAAGGAGGAAGAGACATGAAGAAACTAGCAGCGCTTTTAGCCGTAGGTTTGTTACTGGTGGGATTGCAGGGTAAAGCAGAAGAAGATGAACTTACCAAGGTTTTAAATGACATTCAGAACAAAATTAAGAATCTTAAATCCTATCAGGCAAAGATTGAGATGGTATTTCTTCAAACCGAAAGAGGGATAATGGAGTTAAGTGGTGAGATAAAATTTGTGAGGCCAGATAAACTCCGGATGGAAATTGGAGTGAAAGGAGAAGACCGCACCAAACAGTATATGTATTCTGATGGTTTAACAATGTGGCAGTATATGCCGTTTTTTAAACTGGCATCTAAAGTCGACCTTGCAGCTCTGAAAAAAGAATTCCCTCAGGCTAAAGATTTGGTGGAAGGACAGAGTAAGGTAGAGAGTCCTGTGGCAGATGTTCAAAAGGAAAATATAAAATATCTGGGAATAAAAAACCTCGATGGTGAAAAGGTATATGTGTTTGAAGGCCAGTTGAGTGAAGCCAGAAAAGAAAATATGGATTTACCCCAGAATGTTTCTCGAGTAAAAATCTGGGTAGGAATAAATGATGGTCTCCAGAGAAAAGCAGAATATTATGATTCCGATGGCAATTTAGTGTTTTATCAGGTTCTCAAAGATGTTAAGGTAAACATTGATATTCCTGCCAGTGAGTTTACTTTCAAGCAGCCAGAGGGGATAAATGTAATTGATTCTACAAATCAGGCAAGGCAGATTCTTGAGAAGAAACAGCAGAAGGTAAGAACTAATAAAGAACAAAATACAGGAGAGTGAAATTTATCCTTACTCCTGAACTCGGCAGATTATGTCGATGGTTGAGAATAGTGGGTTATGATGCTTATTATTTTCGGGGAAGAGACAGTTCGTTGATTGTAAAAGCACTCCAAGAAGATAGAATTATTCTCACCCGGCGAAAAAAACTCGCACAGGAATCAGCAGTGAAGAAAGTTATTATTCATTACGACTGTCTTAAGGATCAGATAAGGGAACTGAAAGAAAAAATTGGTTTAGATATAAATCCTGACAATCTGTTTTCAAGATGTACCGACTGCAATGCTGAGATTAGAAAAGTAGATAAGCAACTGGTTAAAGATAAAGTTCCCCAATATGTCTACCAGACTCAGAATGAGTTTTATAAATGTCCCAAATGTAAAAAAATATTCTGGAAGGGAACACACTGGGACCTCGCTAATAAATATTTGCAGGAGATTTTAGATGATAGTAATTGATTTTCACATTCATTCTAAATACAGCCGTGCTACAAGTAGGGACATGGATTTGGACCATCTCAGTGAGTTTGCTAAACTTAAAGGGATAGATGTTTTAGGCACTGGAGATTTTACTCATTTTTTGTGGCTTCAGGAGTTAAAATCTAAACTTACACCTAAAAGTTATGGAATTTATGAATATAAGGGCATTCATTATATACTCACTGCTGAAGTTTCCAATGTTTATTCTCAGGGAGGAAAACTGCGCAAGATTCACAACTTGATAATGGCGCCATCATTTGAAATAGTGGAAAAGATTAATAGCCAACTGGCTAAATTTGGAAATCTTAGTGCTGATGGTAGGCCGGTTTTGGGACTGTCAGCAAAGGATTTGGTGGAGATTATTCTGGGGATAAGCACTGATTGTATGATTATTCCCTGCCATATTTGGACTCCTTGGTTCAGTCTGTTTGGCTCCAACTCTGGATTTGATGATATTGAAGAATGTTTTGGTCCTTATACCAAATATATATATGCTCTGGAAACAGGTCTTTCCAGTGATCCTGCGATGAACTGGCGTCTTTCTAAACTTGATTCTTATATTTTGGTTTCCAATTCCGATAGTCATTCCCCTTCCAGAATTGGTAGGGAGGCAAATGTTCTGGATACGAAGATTGATTATATGGAAATAATTACTGCCATGAGGAATAAAGATAAAAGCAAGTTTTTATATACCATAGAATTTTATCCTCAGGAGGGGAAATATCATTATGATGGTCATCGCAATTGTGGAATAAGACTTTCGCCCAGAGAGAGTATGAAACTTAATAATATCTGTCCGGTATGCAAAAGGCCATTAACAATTGGAGTTATGCATCGTGTGGAACAACTTGCTGATAGAGAAGAAGGAGTTGTCCCTGAGTCTGCAATCCCTTTTAAAAATTTAATACCTCTGGATGAAATAATTGCTGAGACTAAAGGTGTTCAGAAAAATGCTCAGTCAGTGATAACTGAATATAAAAGTTTAATTCAGAGATTTGGGTCAGAACTGGAAATTCTACTTCATATAGAGGAGGATTTTTTGAGAGAGAATTTGCCTTCTAAATTGGCGGAGGGGATAATCAGAGTGAGGAATGGTAATGTGAAAATTGAGCCCGGATATGATGGGGTTTATGGAAAGATAAAAGTATTTGACGACCAAGAACAGGAAAAGGGTGGGGAGAAACAATTGAGCCTTTTCTGATATGAAGGCGATACTTGTTCTTGAGGATGGAAGTTATTTTGAAGGACGGGCGTTTGGGTATCCGGGTGAAAAATTGGGAGAAGTAGTTTTCAATACCAGTATAACCGGTTATCAGGAGATTTTGACCGACCCTTCCTATAAAGGACAGATTGTATGTATGACTTATCCCCATATTGGAAATTATGGTGTTAACTCTGAAGATATAGAATCTGTCCGTCCTCAAGTGGAGGGATTTGTGGTCCGGGAACTTTCACCACTGGTTTCCAACTGGAGAGCAGAAGAGGATTTACACTCTTATCTGGAAAAATATAAAATTACAGGAATTGAAGGAATTGATACCAGAGAGTTGACCAGGAAAATAAGAATTAAGGGAGCAATGCGGGGTGGTATTTCCAGTGTGGATTTAAATCCCCAATCACTATTAGAGCGTGTTCTACAGTCCCCCCAGATGGTGGGAAGAAACTTAGCCTGTGAGGTAAGTTGTACCCAGCCTTATTATTTTCAAGAAGAAGGAGAAGTGGAGATTGCTGTCTGGGATTGTGGAGTTAAGAGAAGTATTCTCCAGATGCTGGCAAAAAATAACTGCCGGGTTAAAGTTTATCCTGTCCATTCCAGTGGTGAGGATATTCTTAAAGATAAACCTCAGGGACTTTTGGTTTCCAATGGGCCGGGCGATCCAGCAGCAGTTATTCATGTTATAACTGAACTTAAAAAACTTTTGGGTAAGTTACCAATATTCGGGATATGTCTTGGTCATCAGATACTGGGGCTTGCACTTGGCGGAAAAACTTATAAGTTGAAATTTGGTCATCACGGAGGCAATCATCCTGTTAAGGATTTAAATACGGGTAAAATTGATATTACTGCCCAGAATCATGGTTTCTGTGTTGATCCTGATTCCATTTCAGATTGTTGTCATATAACTCATATAAATCTTTATGATAAAACTCTGGAGGGTTTCCGGCATAAAAAGATGCCAATAATGGCTGTGCAGTATCATCCAGAAGCAGGACCAGGACCTAATGATGCCAAGCATATATTTAAAGAGTTTATAGATCTGGTGAAAAAAAATGCCTAAGAGGACTGATATAAGAAAAATTTTGATAATTGGTTCTGGTCCAATTGTAATCGGACAGGCCTGTGAATTTGATTACTCCGGGACTCAGGCCTGTAAGGCGTTGAAACAGGAAGGATTTGAGGTTGTGCTTTTAAACTCCAATCCTGCTACCATTATGACTGATCCGGAATTTGCTGACCGTACTTATATTGAACCCATCACAGTTGAGGTATTGGATAAGATACTGGAAAGAGAAAAAGTTGATGCTCTGCTTCCTACACTGGGAGGGCAGACAGCCTTAAATGTAGCAGTGAAGGCAGCAGAAGAAGGTATTTTAAGGAAGCATAAGGTTAAACTAATTGGAGCCAATGAACAGGCAATACGTAAGGCTGAGGATCGCCAGTTATTTAAGGAGGCAATGGAAAAGATAGGTCTGGAAGTTCCCCGAAGTGGCAAGGCTTATAATTTGGATGAGGCAAAAGAAATAGCGGAAAAATTGGGATTTCCTGTAATTATTCGTCCCAGTTTTACCCTTGGTGGTACTGGAGGTGGAGTGGCTTATAACTGGGAGGAATTTGAGGAGATAGCCCAAAGAGGACTTTCTCTTTCTATGATTAATGAAATTTTAATTGAAGAATCAGTTATTGGCTGGAAGGAATTTGAACTTGAGGTAATGCGTGACCTCAAAGATAATGTGGTTATTATATGTTCCATAGAGAACTTTGACCCCATGGGAATTCATACCGGGGATTCCATAACGGTTGCTCCTGCTCAGACATTAACTGATAAGGAATATCAGAGAATGCGGGATGCAGCAATTGCCTGTATTCGGGAAATTGGTGTTGAAACCGGTGGCTCCAACATTCAGTTTGCTATTCACCCTGACAATGGTCGTATGGTTATAATAGAGATGAATCCCCGGGTTTCGCGGTCATCAGCACTTGCTTCCAAGGCTACAGGTTTTCCCATTGCTAAGATTGCTGCTAAATTGGCTGTTGGTTATACTCTGGATGAAATTCCTAATGATATTACTAAAAAAACTCCAGCATCATTCGAGCCGGTAATAGACTATTGCGTTGTAAAAATTCCACGGTGGGCATTTGAAAAATTCCCTTCGGCTGATTCCACATTGACTACTCAAATGAAATCAGTAGGAGAGGTGATGGCAATTGGTAGAACATTTAAGGAAGCACTTCAGAAAGGTTTGCGGTCACTGGAAATTGGGAGATTTGGTTTAGGTTACGATGGCAGAGAGGCAGAAAGTACAATTAATGATGAGGAGTTAAGAAAAAAACTTATCATTCCCAATGCCGAGAGAGTCTTCTATATAAAAGAGGCATTAAAAAGAGGAATTAGTATAGATGAGATTTATGAATTCACAAAGATAGATAGATGGTTTTTGGCTCAGATAAAAGAAATTGTAGATTTTGGAGAGTATCTTAAAGAGAGGTATTCCCGCAATTTATTCTCCGATCAGGGATTGCCTTCAGAAGTTATGTATAAGGCAAAGCAATATGGATTTTCTGACCGTCAATTAGCCTGGATTCTGGGGAGAAGTGAAGATGAAATAAGAACTTTGCGTGAGAGTCATAATATAAAATGTGTATATAAACTGGTCGATACCTGTTCAGCAGAATTCGAGGCTTATACTCCTTATTATTATTCTACCTATGAACGGGAAAATGAAGCCAGAATAACTAAAAGGAAAAAGATTGCTATTCTGGGAGGAGGACCTAATAGAATTGGACAGGGAATTGAATTTGATTACTGTTGCGTGCATGCAGTATTTGCTCTTCGAGAACTGGGATATGAAACCATAATGATAAATTCCAATCCGGAAACAGTCTCTACTGATTATGATACTGCTGATAAGTTGTATTTTGAGCCTCTGACCAAAGAAGATGTCCTTAACATAATTTATCAAGAAAAACCGGAAGGGATAATTGTTCAGTTTGGTGGTCAAACTCCTTTAAACCTTTCAGTACCACTTCGGGAGGCAGGAGTAAATATTCTGGGCACTTCTGCTGATAGTATAGATAGGGCAGAGGATCGTAAAAGATTCAAACAACTTCTGGAGAAATTAAGCATCAAACAGCCTCCCAATGGTACCGCTACTAATTTGGAGGAGGCGAAGAGAATTGCTCATGAAATAGGATATCCTGTGCTTTTACGTCCTTCTTATGTTCTGGGTGGAAGAGCAATGGAAATTGTTTACGATGATGGTGATCTGGAAAGGTTTATGAAATTTGCTGTTCAGGCATCTGAGGAGCATCCAGTTCTTATAGATAAATATCTTGAGGATTCTATCGAGGTTGATGTTGATATGATAGCTGATGGTAAGCATCAGGTAATCGGTGGAGTTATGGAACATATTGAAGAGGCTGGAGTTCATTCTGGAGATTCAGCGATGGTCCTACCACCATATAGTCTTCCCGATGAGATTGTTCGTAAAATAAAACAGTATACAATTGCCATGGCCAGGGAGTTAAACATCGTGGGGTTGATGAATGTCCAGTATGCAGTGAAGGAGGATGATATATATGTTCTGGAAGTAAATCCCCGCGCTTCCAGGACAATTCCATTTGTGAGTAAAGCCATAGGTGTTCCTTTAGCAAAATTAGCAGCCAAGGTTATGACTGGAAAGAGTCTTAAAGAATTGGGATTTACAACAGAGGTTAATATAGATTACGTTGCAGTTAAGGAATCGGTATTTCCATTTAATAGATTCCCGGGAGTGGATATAATTTTGGGCCCCGAGATGAAATCTACAGGGGAGGTTATGGGTATTGATACTGAATTCGGGAAAGCCTACCTTAAATCTCAAATAGGGGCGGGTCAGAATTTACCTAAAAGAGGTCAGATTTTCGTAAGTGTAAAGAATAAAGATAAAAGAAAGATTGTATTTATAGCCAAAAGACTTAAAGATTTGGGATTTTCTTTAATTGCTACTTCCGGAACAGCCAAGGTTTTACATACTCATGGGGTAGATGTAAAGACTGTTTATAAAATTCAAGAAGGAAGGCCCAATGTTTTGGATTTGATAAAAAATCGCGAGATTCAGTTGATAATAAATACTCCTTCCGGTAAAGTCCCCAGAGAGCATGAGGTAAAGATTCGCAGTCATGCCATTCAATATGGAATACCTATCGTAACCACTATCCCTGGTGCTCAGGCGACAGTAAATGCTTTAGAATCTTTACTAACCAGTAAATTGAGTGTAAAGTCATTACAGGAATATCATAATCAAAGGAGTAAGTTATGCCAGAGTTACCAGAGGTAGAAACAATCAGACATGATCTTCAGAGTTTAATTGTAGGTAAAAGGATTAGGGATATCGAGGTGAGAGAGAAAAAGATTTTAAAAAAACCTCGGACAATTCCAGTCTGGAAGAAAAATATCAGGTCCAGGATCAAAAACATACACCGCAAAGGTAAGTTTTTAATACTGGAATTAACAAACGGATTTAAGATTGTGATACATCTTAGGATGACTGGACAGATTGTTTATGGTAGTAATGATAATTTTTGTATTAAATTGATATTTGCTGATAATAGTTTTTTATGTTATCGGGATAAAAGGAAACTGGGTGAGTGGTATCTGGTTAAAAAATCGGAACAGGTTCCATTAATAAAAGAAATGGGAGTAGACCCTCTATCTCCCAAATTCAATTCCTATCTTTTAAAATCTCTTTTGAAAAAAAGAAATAAGCAAATGTATAACTTTCTTATGGATCAGAGAATAATTGCTGGTATCGGTAATATATATGCCAATGAGATCCTGTATAGAGCGAAGATAAGTCCCTTTAGAAAAAGTTCCGAACTTAAAGATAAGGAAGTAGAAAATCTTTATTATGCTATTCTGGAAATATTAAATAAAGCATTGAAAGCAGGAGGCTCTTCTATTGATACTTATCTTGATGCCTGGGGAAATCCTGGTAAATATAGGTATGAACATATGGTTTATGGGAAAGAGGGAGAATTTTGTTCTTTCTGTCCCAACAGGATTCACCGGGTGAAGGTGGGGGGGAGGTCTGTATACTATTGTCCAGGGTGTCAGCGGTGAAAGCCATTCGTAAAAAATTAAAAGTCATTTGCAATAAAGAAATAGCCCCAAAACATTTTCTTTTGATTTTAGAAACAAACGAAAATGTCGAAGTCAGGCCTGGGCAATTTTTGCAGTTGAGTTTAAATGAAGATGTTCAGTTTTTGAGAAGACCATTCAGTATATTTGATTATCAGGATGGAAACATAAAAATTTTGTATAAATTGCGGGGTAAAGTTACTCATAAGATGACTACACTTAAAAAATCAAATGTTGTGGATGTGATATTCCCTTTGGGTAATTATTTCCCCCAACCCGATAAAAAAAATGTGATATTTATTTCTGGAGGAACAGGATTTGCTCCATTACATTTTCTAGCCAAAGAACTTATTAAAGAGAAAACCATGCTAACTTTAAAATTCTTCATTGGAAGTAAGAGTAAAGAAGTTAAAGCATTTAGTGAATTTTTACCTGATAATACAGAAGTGGAACTAATAACTGAGGATGGTAGTGTAGGGAAGAAAGGGATAGTTACAGAGTTTATATCGGAGATAAATGGTTGTATTTATTCTGCAGGCCCTATTGAGATGCTCAGGGCAATATATGAAAAGATTAAATCTAAAAATTCTGCTTACTTCTCATTTGAATCTCATTTTGCCTGTGGGGTGGGATTTTGCTGGGGATGTGTTTTGCCTACTCAGAAAGGACTTTTGAGAATATGTAAAGAAGGTCCGGTATTTTCTCCGGAGATTGTGCTATGGGAGAGAATTTAGATTTAACTGTGGAATGCTGGGGTATAAAGTTTCAGAATCCTGTGATCATTGCTTCTGGATGTTGGGAATATGATGAAGTGATATCAGATGTGTTTCCATTTAAGCACTGTGGTGCTGTGGTTACTAAAACAATCACCTTAGATAAGAGAGAAGGTAATCCTATGCCTCGGACTACAGAGGTTGATTGTGGAATGCTTAATTCTATTGGATTGCAGAATGAAGGAATTTATTACTATGTAAAGAAGATTTTACCTAAGTTGAGTAGTGAACTTCAGATTCCGATAATTACTAGTATCGCAGGCTTTAGTATTGAAGAATATGCTGGCATTGCTTCTCATTTAGATAGAGAAGAAAATGTTGCGGCTATTGAGATAAATATTTCCTGTCCTAACTTAGAGAGAAGTAAGGAAGAAAATCTTTTATTTGCCCAAGATGCCTATATGAGTTATGGGGTGGTGAAGGCAGTGCGGGAATCCACCACTAAGCCAATTATAGTTAAACTTTCTCCTGATGTTACTGATATAACCGCAGTTGCCCAGGCGGTTGTGGATGCTGGTGCTGATGGCATTACGGTTGCCAATACCTATCCAGCAATGGCTGTGGATATTGAGACTCGCCGGCCTAAACTAGCAAATATTGTGGGAGGACTCAGTGGCCCTGCTATTAAGCCGTTGACTTTGAAGAAACTATGGGATGTCTATAATAGCGTGAAAACAGTACCAATAATTGCCAGTGGTGGAATTATGGATTATGAGGATGCTTTGGAATATATAATCTGTGGTGCCACATTTGTTGCTCTAGGGACAGTTAATTTCATAAATCCTCGGGCACCTTTAGAGATTGTCTTGGGAATAAAAAGTTATCTTGTTCATCATCACCTGAGTTATGCCCAGTTAATTGGGAGTTTGAAAGTTGATGACTGATAGGATTATTGTCGCCCTTGATGTGGATAGTATTAATAAGGCAGAAAAGTATATAAAACGGCTTTCTTCGGTTGTGAAGATATTCAAAATAGGGCCTCGGCTATTTGTTCCTTATGGTCTCCAGATTATAGAACTGGTCAACAGAAACGGGGGTGAAGTCTTTTTAGATTTGAAACTCCATGATATTCCTACACAGGTAGCAGAAACTGTAAAAAAGATATGTAAGTTTGGGATCAAAATGTTTACAGTTCATGCTCTGGGAGGCAAAAGAATGCTTTCTGAAGTCAGAAAAGTTTTAGACAAATACTCCAAAGACAGACGTCCGTTAATGCTTGCAGTTACAATTCTTACCAGTATAGAAGAAAAAGACTTGCATTTTTTAGGTTTTAAAAATAAAATTAATATTTTAGTTTATAAACTTGCTGAATTAGCGTTAAATTCAGGAGCAGATGGAATTGTATGTTCTGTGAAAGAACTTGAATATTTACGGTCTAAAATTAAAAGAGATTTTATTGCAGTTACTCCTGGTATTCGGCTTACAAAAAAAATCCATGATGATCAAAGACGAATTGCCACTCCTGATGAAGCATGGGCAGCAGGAGCCAATTATATAGTGATAGGTAGGCCAATACTTAATGCTCGGAATCCAGAAAAAATTGTAAAGGAGGCTGAAAAATGAAAGAAGAGGAATTACTAGAGATATTGAATACTACTGGTGCTATTCAGGCAGGTCATTTTTTACTTTCTAGTGGTCTTCATTCTGAGCAATATATTCAATTAGCGAGAGTATTTCAGTATCCTAAGTATACTGCTCGGATAGCAAATGCCCTGGCTGAAAATTTCCGTCTGGAGAGACCAGCGATTGTGATTGGGATTGCTCTTGGAGGTATTATTCTTGCTTATGAAACTGCACGAGCAGTAGGGGCACGGGCAATGTTTGCTGAAAGAGAAAACGGCAAATTGGTATTGAAAAGAGGATTTGAGATAAAAAATCGTGAGAGAGTTTTAATAGTGGAAGATGTCTTAACCACGGGTAACTCAATTTTGGAACTTAAGGAACTGATAAAGGAGTATAATCCCATGATTGTGGGAATTGGAGCTGTTGTGGATAGAAATCCTGGAGAGTTTAAGATTAGGAATAAATATCATTTTCTTTTAAAATATAAACTTCCTACTTATACCCCCGAAGAATGTCCGCTGTGTAAAAAGGAAATTCCTGTTGTGAAACCAGGAAGCAGATGATTACGTGAAGGATAATTCAATTTTTAAATATCTCAGTTTAGTTTCTGAAATTGGTCTGATTATTGGAGTTACAGCCATTGGTGGCGTAGTTTTGGGAATTTGGGTTGATGGTAAATTTGGTACCAGTGGATTATTTACAATTCTATTTTTATTATTTGGACTTAGTGGCGGAATTACTGCTGTTTATAGAAGAATAAAAGAACTGGAAGATGAAGGAGATAAAAGAAGTAAAATATAGAGTATTTAAAACTTCATTTATGTGGGCAGGATTTTTAATTCTTATAAGTTTAGTTGCGGGTAATTTTTACATAGCAGGTGGGCTTTTACTGGGTGTAGGTAGTGGTGTATTTAATTTTTTTCTATTAGCCCGTAAAATTCAGACTCAACAGATAGGCTATTTCATATTTGGTAATTATATTTTGAGATATTTTCTGTTAGCGGTGATTTTGATTTTTTCAGCAATTATCAATAAAGAAATGTTTGCAGGTTCAGCAATAGGGGTGTTAATACCTCAATTTGTAATATACTGGCAGAGATGGGAACTGAGCAAATCTTTAAAGTAATAAATTTTAGAATTCTGGGTGTAAATTTATCTCTGAATGTTGATACGATTTTTTTTACACTGATAGTATTGGTGTTGCTTCTGATAGTAGGTTTTTTGATAAGGAGAAAATTACAATTGGTGCCGGATAAATTTCAGGCTATTATGGAGGAGTTAATCACTTATTTCCGTTCCGTTGTTTATGATAGTATGGAGGAAAAAGGATTAAAATTTGTCCCGTTTATAGTAGCATTATTTTTATTTGTATTATTTTCCAACTGGCTTAATCTTATTCCTCATTTTCGTCCTCCTACCAGAGACGTCAATACCACTTTAGGACTTGCGATTCTGGTTTTAGTTATTGCTCACATTAATGGGATAAAAACTAAGGGCTGGAAGAATTATTTAAAGTCATATTTTCAGCCCTACTGGTTTATGTTTCCATCCAATCTATTTTCTGAATTTGGGAAAACAGTTTCTCATGCTTTTCGTCTTTACGGAAACATTTTTGCTGGTGGTATAATAATTGGAGTTATCCCTGAAATTTTAGTAGAATTATTTCATTGGTTAGGAGTTCCAGTGGGAATTGTTTTAATGACTGTTGCTAATTTATTTTTTGGTCTTTTTATTGGAGCCATTCAGGCATTGGTATTTGCAATGCTAGCAGTTGCTTATATTACAATTCAAGCAAGTTAGGAGGTGGAACTATGTATTTAGCATGGGCACAGGAAGCGGTTAAGGCCACTACCCAGACGATTACTCCTGATGTTTTACTAAAAGTAGCCAAGTATCTGGGAGCAGGATTGTGTATGGGATTGGGAGCAATTGGCCCTGGTATTGGTGAAGGTGTCGTAGGAGGAAAAGCATGTGAGGCAATAGCCAGACAACCAGAACTTCAGGGAGTGATTTTACGCACGATGCTTTTGGCTGATGCTATTGCTGAAACTACTGGAGTATATTCTTTAATTATAGCGATACTTTTAATTTTCGTGGTTTAAAATGAATTTAAACCTTACGCTTATAATTGAGGTTCTTAGTTTTTTACTTTTTGTATATATTTTTACCAAATATATTTATAGACCAATATCAACTATTTTGGAAAAAAGAGCAAAGATGGTGAAGGAAAAAATTGAGTCTGCTGAACAAATGGAGCAAAATGCCAGAGAGAAACTTACAAATATTGAAAAAAGACTTGCAAATCTTGAAGATGAGATTAGTGATATCAGGGCAAAAGCAATTAAAGAGGCAGTTGAAATAAAAGAAGAAATAATTGCTAACGCCAAACAGGAAGCAGGGAGAATAATTGTTCGCGCTCAGGAGAGAGCAGAGTTGGAATCTCGAAAAGTATATAATCAACTTAAAGATGAGATTATGGAATTAGCATTACAACTGGTGGGAATTATTTTGAAAAGAGAAGTTAAGAAAGAGGATCATTACAATTACATTAAAGAAAAGGTTCAGGAACTTAAATTATGAGTTCAATATCTGAGGTCTATTCTCAAGGACTACTTAAATATGGAGGGGAGGAAAACTGTGCCCTTTTTATTCAGCAGTTACATTCTTTTTGTAATGCAATTAATGTTTATCCTCAACTTTGGAAGTATTTTCAGTTGCGGGCAATACCCAAGAAGAAGAAACTGGAATTGATAGATAACATAGCAGATATTCTTAAATTGGATAAAAAAATTATTAACTTTTTACACTTACTTGTTGTTAAACAGCGATTGCAGTATATTGTTGAAATTGTATCTGCTCTGGAAAGGTTCTATTCTCAGAAAAAAATATTAAGTGTAAAACTGGAATCTCCTATAGAATTGGATAGTAAATCTGCGGCAGAACTTAAGGAGATAATTGCACATAGGTTAAATAAAAGATTACATCTGGTTTCTGTTTGTAATCGTGAGATGATATTTGGCTTTCGGCTTCAGTTTAACTATACCCTGCTGGATTTGTCACTTACTGAGATTTTTACTACATTGAGAGAACAATGGAGGAAAACCTATGCCTGAAAAGATGAGACCAGAGGAATTGAGTTCAGCGATTAAAAGATATCTGGAATCAGTAGATTTTAAAGTAGAACTTAAAAATATTGGGTATGTGATTGAGGTTGGAGATGGAATAGCCAGAATTCAAGGGCTGGAAAGCGTAATGTATGGAGAATTGGTAAAATTCAGGAGCAAGGATAATTCTGAACTCAGAGAGCAGGCATTTGGTATGGCTTTAAATCTAGAAGACGAAACCGTGGGGGTAGTAATTTTTGGAAATTATGAATTTATTGAAGAAGGGGATATAGCAGAAACCACATCTCAGATAGTTCAGGTGCCAGTAGGAGAAGAACTTCTGGGAAGAATAATAGACCCTTTGGGCAATCCTTTAGATGGCAAAGGTCCTCTAAATACTACTCGCAAAAGGCCTGTAGAGGTTATAGCCCCAAGTGTGGTTGATAGACAACCAGTAAAAGAGCCTCTTTATACCGGTATCAAGGCAATTGATTCTATGATTCCTATTGGAAGAGGACAGAGGGAGCTAATAATTGGTGATCGTGCTACTGGGAAAACAGCCATTGCTGTAGATACCATAATAAATCAAAAGAATAGCGATGTAATATGTGTTTATGTTGCAATCGGACAGAAACAATCCAGTATTGCCCGTCTGGTTGATGTTCTTAAGAAATTTGATGCTTTGGAATATACAATAATTGTGTCTGCTCCGGCTTCAGCATCTGCTCCTATGAGGTATCTTGCTCCCTATGCTGGATGTGCAATTGGGGAGGAATTCAGAGATAATGGAAAACATGCCCTTATAATATATGATGATCTCACCAAACATGCTCATAGTTATCGGGAGATATCCCTTCTTCTTAGAAGACCGGCAGGTAGAGAAGCTTACCCTGGAGATATTTTTTATTGCCATTCTCGACTTTTAGAAAGAGCCTGTAAATATAGTGATGAACTGGGAGGAGGCTCACTTACTGCACTTCCAATAATTGAAACTCAGGCAGGGGACATTTCTGCTTATATTCCTACCAATGTAATTTCTATCACTGATGGTCAGATATACCTGGAATCAGAGTTATTCTACCGCGGGATAAGACCAGCGATTAATGTTGGGCTTAGCGTCTCCCGGGTGGGTGGAAATGCTCAGATAAAAGGTATGAAACAGGTAGCAGGCAAATTACGACTGGAACTTGCTCAATATCGGGAACTGGAAGCCTTTGCTCAATTTGCTACTGAACTTGATCGTCAGACTCAAATTCAATTGGAGAGAGGAAGAAGGCTTACTGAGCTTTTGAAACAACCCCAATGCCAGCCTCAACCAGTTGAGGAACAGATTGTTTCTATATTTGCAGGAGTCAATGGATATTTGGATGATATCCCAATCTCAGAAATTAAGATATTTGAAGAAAGCCTTCTTAAATATTTTCGAGAAAAAAGTCCTCATATTTTATCCCAGATAAAAGATAAAAAAGAACTCAGTGAACAATTAATTTCTGAGATAAAGAAAGTGATTGAGGAATTTAAGGAAAAGATATTTAAGAAAGATGAAACCGCGACAACTTCTGCGCAGAATTAATGCTATTCAGCGAATTGTAAAGATTACCAGAGCAATGGAGGTAGTTGCTTCTACTCGATTAAGAAAATTGGAATTAAAATTTATTCCTGTAAAGGAATATTGTAATATTTTGGAAGATATTGTCAGGCAAATATATATCAGTTACCATAATCTCCCCAATTTTTGGTTTCGTCCTCGTAGCGACGGTAATATTCTCATAGTGGTAATAGGAAGCGATCGTGGACTATGTGGAGCATTTAACTTTGAATTGCTGGCAAAAGTCAAAGAATTGATTCAGCAATTGGAAGCAGGAAACAAGAAAGTGATAGATATAATTCCAGTTGGGAAAAAATGTACCTCTTACTGTCGGAGGATTTATGAAAAAGAGGGACTGATTAATTATTCTGGTAAGGAGAAAGAAATTGCTAAGATATTAAAAGATAAAATTACAACCAGTTATAGAGAGGAGAAGGTTGATAATGTGGTTATAATCAGCACCCAATATAAAAAATCTGGCAGGGAGAAAATCAAAGTGGAAAGGGTACTACCGATTAAGTTTGAGGATTTACAGCAGAAAGAGAGGAATGTAGATTGGATTCTAGAGCCTGACTGGGAATCGTTACTGGATTTGATAGTGCCAGTATTTTTGGAATATAGATTGCTGTATACATTGATGGAGTCAAGGTTAGCTGAAGAACTGTCTCGAATGTTGGCGATGAAGTATGCTAAGGAAAATGGAGAGGAGATGATAAATAATCTTACCTTGAAATATCATCGTGCTCGCCAGGCTCAGATTACAACTGAAATTTTGGAAATTACTCAGGGAGTGGAGGCTGTGTTATGAATAGCGGGAAAGTTAAGAGAATATTTGGCCCTGTGGTAGATATTGAGTTTCCAGAGGGAAAACTTCCCGCAATTAATAATGCTATAAAGATTGAGGCCCCAACTCCTAATGGGAGAATTTCTCTAATGTGTGAAGTTCACCAGCATCTGGGAGATTCCACAGTGCGGACAATAGCCCTTGGTCCTACCGATGGTCTCAGTCGGGGATTACCAGCCCAGGATACTGGTAGTCCCATAAAAGTTCCTGTGGGCAAACCTACCTTAGGGAGGATATTCAATGTGGTGGGAGAACCTATAGATAAGAAGGGAGAAATTCCTTGCGAAGTGGAACGATGGATTATTCATCGCAAACCGCCAGCACTCGAGGAACAAGATACCAGATATGAAATTTTTGAAACAGGTATAAAAGTAATTGATCTTCTTCTACCTTATCCCAAAGGTGGTAAGGTAGGATTATTTGGGGGAGCAGGTGTGGGAAAAACTGTTATAGTAATGGAACTTATAAGAAATGTGGCTATAGAGCATCAAGGACTTTCAGTTTTCTGTGGAGTGGGAGAAAGAAGTCGAGAAGGGAATGACCTCTGGCTGGAGATGCAAAGAGCAAAAGTTATTGATAATACTGTGTTAGTATTTGGACAGATGAACGAACCGCCAGGAGCCCGTTTCCGGGTAGGATTAACTGGACTTACTATGGCTGAATATTTCCGTGATGTAGAAGGTAAAGATGTTTTATTATTTATTGACAACATATTCCGATTTGTTCAAGCAGGTTCTGAAGTATCTGCTCTTCTGGGAAGAATGCCTTCAGCAGTTGGTTATCAACCTACACTGGCAACTGATATGGCAGAATTACAGGAGAGAATTACTTCTACAACTAAAGGTTCTATTACCAGTGTTCAGGCTATTTATGTTCCTGCTGATGATATTACTGATCCTGCTCCTGCTACCACTTTTGCTCATCTTGATGCTGCTACAGTATTGTCTCGAGAATTGGCTTCATTAGGAATATATCCGGCAGTTGATCCCTTGGAGTCTAATTCTAAACTATTATCTCCTGAAATAGTGGGTGAAGAACATTATCAGGTAGCAAAAGAAGTGCAGAGAATACTTCAAAGATACAAGGAACTTCAGGATATAATTGCTATATTAGGTATAGAAGAACTTACTGATGAAGATAAACTTATTGTTCACCGCGCTCGTAGAATTCAACGGTTTCTTTCTCAACCATTTTTTGTTGCTGAAGAGTTTACAGGAACTTCTGGAAAATATGTGAAACTGGAAGACACAATTAGAGGATTTAAAGAACTTATAGAAGGGAAATATGATCACCTTCCAGAACAGGCATTTTACATGGTAGGCACCATTCAGGAAGCAGTAGAAAAGGCTAAAACCTTAAAATGAATTCATTTGACAGTTGAGAGAGAATGAATTATTTTTTACACCTAAGAAGGGCGGGTAGTTCAGTGGGAGAACGCCTCGCTTACAACGAGGAGGTCGAAGGTTCAATTCCTTCCCCGCCCAGGTAATAAATAAATCAGAAGTTTCAAGAACTTATATTTCCTTGCCTTTTATCTTGGTAAGTTTTATAATAAAAAATAATGAAAAAGCAATTTATTATTTTGTTGATTTTGGGATTATTTCTATCAAAATGGGGCTCTACCCAGCCGGTAAATATTGGTATGAGTAAAATGGATGTTGAAAAAATTCTGGGCAAACCAGATCTAATTACAACTAGAGACGATTTACAGATATTTATTGCTCCCCGGCCTATAAATATGCAACGGTATAAGTATAAATATGAGTTTTGGATTTATTATCGATTTCCTAAAAATAGGAAAAATTGGGGATATGTGGAGTTTGATAAAGAAGGTAAAGTTAGCGATTATCTGATTCATTTAGCAGGAGAAAAAGTTCAGTATTTACCCCGAATGAAAGTGCCAGAATTTAATCTCTATAAAAAAATAGGTAACTTCACTGGCGAAGATTGGAATTTAATGCCTGATAAGAGTAAATTACTTCTGGTGGTTGATATTATTGATAATTTCCGAACCAAAGGAGTTATATTGAGAAAAAGCCCAGTTTATTATTTAGAAGAACTGGATTCTTTTTTTCAAGATCCAGCCCATGCTAAGTTTACAGTTATAAATACATTATATTGCTTTGCAGTTTTGAATAAAGATTGGGATGACGGCAGTGATCCCAATGTCAGAATTAAAAAATTGCTTCCATCTGACCTCTGGGAGGAGTTTGTAAAATGATTCCTGAGGGCATTAGAAAATTTATAAAAAATTTTTCTTATGGATTTTTGGGAACAGCCGACCTTGATGGTAAGCCTAATATTTCAATCAAAGGTATTGTAGATGTAGATAAAACCCGGCTATACTTTTTTGACCTTTTTAAAGCCAAAACTAGAAAAAATCTTGAGAAGAATTCCAGAATTTCATTTTTTGTCATCGATTGGGACAATTTTATTGGTTATCAGTTAAAAGGGAAAGCCCAAATTGTAGACAAAGGAGAGGTCTTGGAGAAGTATATGAATATTTGGGAAAATAAAAGAAAGGATTTGATAATTTCCAGAATTTTAGATAATATAAAAAATGAGAAGGTCAGGAAGGAACATTCCTTCTCGTTACTTAAGCCCCAATATTTGATAATAATGGATGTGGAGGAGATATATGATTTGGTGGAACCCATTAAGATTTTGGTTAAAACTAAACTTGATGGTATGAACATTGAGGCATGTATTACTGATACAGATCCAGGGACGGAGGGATGAATAAGATGGAAAAAGCTAAAATTATTAAAGAATTTAAACTTCATGATTCTGATACTGGTTCCCCAGAAGTGCAGATAGCAATTCTTACACACAGGATTAATCGTCTTACTGAACATCTTAAAGTTCACCGCAAGGACCATCATTCCCGCAGAGGGCTTCTGATGATGGTAAGTAAAAGGAAAAGGCTTCTTGAGTATTTGAAGAGAAAAGATGAAAGGCGGTATCTGGAACTTATAGAAAGGCTTAGTCTTCGGAAATAATTTTTATTCTTGCAATTATGAATACGCAAGAAGTAAAGTTGAAAATTGGAGAAAAAGAGTTAGTTATTACCACGGGAGAAATGGCTCGTCAGGCAAATGGAGCTGTAATTGTTCAGTATGGTGGAACTGTAGTTCTAGTAACTGTAGTAATGTCTAAGGAACCTAAAGAAGATACTGATTTTTTCCCTCTTACTGTAGAATATCAAGAGCGGACTTATGCTGCTGGGAAAATACCTGGAGGTTTTTTTAAACGTGAAGGCAGACCTACTGAAAAAGAAATACTTACAGCAAGATTAACTGACCGTCCTGTAAGACCTTTATTCCCACAAGGGCTTAGAAATGAAGTTCAGATTATTTCTATAGTTCTTTCCAGTGATGGAGAACATGATCCCGATGTTCTTTCAATAATTGGAGCCTCCTCTGCTCTTCATATTTCAGATATACCATTTAATGGGCCAGTGGGAGCAGTTAAACTTGGGTATATTAATGGAGAATATATATTAAATCCCACCTATAGACAACTGGAAGAATCGGTTTTTAATCTGGTGATGGCAGGGACGAAAGCAGGGGTAATAATGATTGAAACTGAGGCTCGAGAAGTCCCTGAGGATATTTATCTTTCTGCTCTGGAATTGGGATATAGATCGCTTCTTCCAGTTATAGAGATTCAAGAAGAGTTGAGGTCAAAATGTGGGAGAGAAAAACGAAAAGTAGAATTATTTGAGTTAAATCCTGATCTTATAAATGTGATTAAACAGCAAGTATTGTCCAAAATTCAAGAAATAAATCTTTTGGCATCTAAAGAGGAAAGGATAGAGGCGATGGATATAATTCATAAGCAGCTCTGTGAAAAATACCAAGATACCTATTCTCCTGAAGAAATTAAACAGGCTTTATATAAAATTCAGAAAGAAGAGGTGAGAAAATATACTTTGTGTAATAAAAAACGGGTTGATGGTAGAGAATTTGATGAATTAAGACCTGTAACCTGTAAGATAGGGGTATTGCCTCGTACACATGGTTCTGCACTTTTTACCAGAGGCCAGACTCAGAGTTTGGCAGTTACTACTTTAGGGACTCCAGCAGATGAGCAGATGATAGAGGCTTTGGAGGGGGAAATGTTTAAAAAATTTATGGTTCATTATAATTTTCCACCATTTAGTGTGGGAGAAATTAAACCGCTGCGAGGTCCTGGAAGAAGAGAGATAGGGCATGGGGCTTTAGCCGAGAAGGCTCTTAAGGCAGTAATGCCTTCTGAAGATGCGTTTCCCTATACTGTAAGAGTGGTTTCTGATATTTTGGAGTCTAATGGTTCATCTTCAATGGCTACAGTATGTGGTGGTTCTCTTTCTCTTATGGATGCGGGGGTCCCTGTGAAAACTGCTGTGGCCGGAATTGCAATTGGTCTTTTTAAAGAAGAAAAAGAGGAAATTCTTCTTACAGATATAGCAGGGCTTGAAGATCATTATGGTGATATGGATTTTAAAATTGCAGGAACCCAAAATGGAATAACTGCAGTTCAACTTGACCTCAAAATTGATGGAATAAGTTTGGATTTAATTTCCCGAGTATTGGAGATGGCAAAAAAGGCTCGCGCAAAGATTTTAGGGATTATGAATTCTGTAATTGATAAACCTCGTGAGACGATTTCCCCTTATGCTCCCAGAATAACCACGTTACAACTGCCACCTGAGAAAATAGCCCTAATAATTGGACCTGGAGGTAGGACGATAAGAAAATTGATAAGCGAAACTGGAGCTAAATTCGATATAGAAGAAGATGGCCAGGTTCATATTTCAGCTGATGATGAGAAATCGCTTGCTAAAGCATTATCAGCGGTTAATGAGATAATTCGAGATGTAGAGGTGGGCCAGATTTATGAGGGAAAGATAACAAGGGTGGCCAATTTTGGTGCTTTTTGTGAGATACTTCCGGGGAAAGAAGGATTAATTCACATTTCTGAAATTTCTAACAAATATGTGGCTGATATTGAGGATTTTGTGAAAGTTGGAGACAATGTTAAAGTAAAAGTTATTGGTATAGATGACCTTGGAAGAATTCAGTTGAGTATGAAACAACTGCAGCAACCACAACTTCAGGATGAACAAAAAAATCGGGGAAAATCAGTTTCATCTCTTCGTGCTTCCTCTTCCAGAAGGAGAAGAGAATATCCTCGAAACTTTAAGAAGAGATGAGGAGAGAATTGAAACCTCTCCTTTTTTTAGGGTTAGCCTTATATATATTTTCTGTAATTATATTTTTTTCACCCCATAATTATCCAGCATTAAGTTCAGTTTCTTCTCCTGTAGGATTTAAAAGCATTACTGCTCATCTTGGTTATTATTTTCACTTATATCTGGGATGGTTGAGTATTATTCTTCCGATTCTGATTTTTTATTGGATATTTTTATTTTATTTTTTTCAATATCCTGGGACTCGTTTTAAATACAAAATTTTTTTTACATTAGTATTTTTTCTTTCACTAACAGGATTGACAGGAGTGATTTTCTGGCCACATCTGGAGTTGATTTATGAAATAGGTGGAATAACTTCTCTGTTTATGGCAGATATTGCTTTGAGATATTTTGGTCGTTTGGAAGGGGTAATACTTTTCCTAACAACTACTTTGATATCAGCCATCCTGATTACTGATTTGCCGCTGTTTAGTTATATTTTAAAATTTATAAGATTTATTTTTGGAGTATTTATATCTTTTCTCAAAAGATCGATTGTGAAAATTAAACCTAAATCTGGGATTAAGAGTAAAAGAGACTTCTCTTTGAGAAGGACAGTTAAACCAAATATGGAAAAGGCAATTGCTAAGATCCCTACATCAGAAGAAAAACAGAGAAAAATTCTTGAAGAGAGGCTGCCAAAAGTGGTGGTTCAGGCTAAGAAAGAAGAAAGAAAAAAAGAAAAATTAGTATCGCCAAGAAAAGTGGAAGGATATACTCTTCCTCCCATAGATCTTTTAAATATGCCTCTTAAAAAAAGAAAAGAAGTGGAAGTGACAGAAAATTTACAGGCCCGAGCACAATTGCTGGAAGATACCCTTAGAGATTTTGGGATCGATGCTAAGGTTGTGGATATAGAGAAGGGACCAGTTATTACCAGATATGAATTGCAACCAGCGCCAGGAGTTAAAGTGCAGTGGATTGCATCTTTAGCCGAGGATATTGCATTGGTTATGAAAAGTTATAATGTCCATGTAAGTGTTATTCCTGGCAAAGGTACTGTAGGGGTGGAAGTTCCCAATACTTCAATCTCTACAGTTTATTTGAGAGAAATTATTACATCTGAAGAATTTCAGCAGAGTAAGTCTTTACTTACCCTTGCCCTTGGGAAAAAGGTTTCAGGCGAACCTCTGACTAGCGATTTAGGTGAGATGCCTCATTTGCTTATTGCGGGGGCTACTGGGTCTGGAAAGACAGTATGTATAAATGCTTTGATTATCAGTTTGTTATATAAAGCCACACCTGATGAGTTACATTTAATTCTAATTGATCCCAAAATGGTGGAACTTTCTTCGTTCAATGATTTACCCCATCTGGTAGTTCCTGTTATTCATGAGCCTAATCTTGCTGTTAATGTTTTGGACTGGGCGGTAGGAGAGATGGAAAATCGTTATCATTTGCTTTCCAAAGCTGGGGTTCGTAATATCGAATCTTATAATCAAAGAAAAGAGAAAAGTTCTGAACTTCCTCCATATTTACCTTATTTGGTAATAATTATAGATGAACTTGCTGATCTTATGATTGTTGCTTCCAAAGAGATAGAATCTCATATTGCCAGGTTAGCACAGCTTTCGCGAGCAGTTGGTATCCATATGATTTTAGCCACTCAAAGACCTTCAGTAGATGTAATAACTGGAGTTATAAAAGCAAATTTTCCCTCCCGGATATCATTTAAGGTTGCCTCCAAAGTAGATTCCAGAACAGTGCTGGACATGAATGGTGCTGATAAATTGCTGGGTAAGGGAGATATGTTGTTTATACCTCCAGGAGAATCAAAACCAATTCGTGCCCAAGGAAGTTTGGTAACTGATGATGAGATACACAGAGTAGTGGAATTTATAAAACAACAACGACAGCCTGTTTATGACGAATCTATTTTGGAATCCGAAGAAAAGAAAGATTCATTCCAATCTCATACCAAAAGGGACAAACTCTATGAAGAGGCAGTTAATGTTATTCTTCAGACTGGACAGGCATCAGTTTCTATCCTTCAGAGAAGATTGGGCATTGGATATACACGGGCAGCAAGATTGATAGATATGATGGAAGAGGATGGGATTGTTGGTCCCTATCAGGGTTCTAAACCTAGGGAAATTCTGGTAGATAGGGAAGAGTATCTTAAAAAAATGAGTGGGATTTCTCCGGAAGAGGAAGAAGAGGAAAAAGATGGCTGAAATCGGAGAAAAATTAAGACAGAAAAGAGAAGAACTTGGTTATGATTATGACTATATATTTCAAAAAACAAAAATCCATCCCAAAATCCTTAAGGCTTTGGAAGACGAAGACTTTGAATATTTTTCTTCTGAAGTTTATCTAAAAAGTTTTCTTAAAAAATATGCCCAGTTTTTAAATCTTGATTTTAATTCTCTCATTAAAGACCTGAATTTTTCTGAAATTGCTGAGGGAAAATCACTCCGTTTACCTCCTTCAATTACGCCTTCATTGTTGGGTTTTTCGCAAAAATTTTATCTGGGACTCAAATTTCT